>JBKJJS010000386.1:0-30985 GCA_046597895.1 Ilumatobacteraceae bacterium | reverse complement strand
CTACGACCTGACCACGGTGTCCGTGGCGCTGCGACAGCTTCGTAACACCGCCTAGGCGTGGTCACTCGCCGGGGTGCCTGTCCCGTTCTGTTCGTCCACGCTCTGTTCGCCCACGCTCTGTTCGCCGAGGTAGCTGGCCTCCAGGAGGTCTTGGCGGCCGAGGAGTTCCTTGGCGTCACCCTCGAGGACCAACTCCCCGTGGCTGAGCACGTACGCCCTGTCGGCGATGCCGAGCGCCATGTGCACATGCTGTTCCACGAGCAGGACGCCGGCGCCCGTCTGATCGGCGATCTCGCGAACGATGGGAAGAAGCCGCTGGACGATGACTGGGGCGAGCCCCATGCTCATCTCGTCGAGCAGGAGCAACTTCGGCTGGGAGGCCAGAGCCCGTGCCATTGCCAGCATTTGCTGCTCGCCACCGGAGAGCAACCCGGCCCTGCGGTCCACGAGGGGGCGTAACGCAGGCAGAAGATCGAGCGCCGAATCGAACGCGGCCGCCCGGCCGGCCCGGCTCCCCGTGAGACCGAGCCGCATGTTCTCGGCCACGGTAAGTCCGAAGAACAACGAACGGTCCTCCACGACGTGGGCCATCCCTGTCCGAGCATTCTTGAACGGGGACTTGCTGTTGACGTTGTTGCCGAACAACGTCACGGATCCGGCGAGGACGGGGATCAGCCCCGAACACGTGATCAGCGTGGTCGTCTTGCCGGCGCCGTTCGGCCCCAGCATGGCGACGACCTCGCCGGCGTTCACGTGCAATGACAGATTCCGTACGACCGGGACACCGGAGTAGCCGGTCGACAGGTCCTGGATGTCGAGAAGCACTTCGCCACTCATCAGTGACCTCCTTCAGCGATGTCGGTGGCGGACTCGCCGAGGTAGGCCTCGACGACCTTGGGGTTCGAACGGATCTCGGCCGGCGTACCTTCGGCGATGACTCGTCCGAAATCCAAGACGTAGATGTAGTCGCACACACTCAGCACGAGCCCCATGTCGTGATCGATCAAAAGCACGCTCATACCCTGGTCGAGCAGACCACGCATGCGCCTCCCGAGCTCCTGGCTCTCGGCGGTGTCGAGACCAGCGGCCGGCTCGTCGAGGAGGATGAGTCTCGGCCTCTGGGCGATGGCCCTGGCCACCCCGACGAGCTTGCGTTGGCCCTGGGAGAGGTCGGAGGGGAACATGTCCGCCTGGGCACTAAGACCGATGAGGTCGAGGGCCGCCATCGCCTCGTCGCGCAACCCTGAGTTCCGGTTCGGCGCTACGAGGTCGGCGAGGAAGCTCCACCACTTGCGCTCCTCGCTGACCGCCTGCAGATTGTCGATGACGCTGAGGTCCTCGAACAACTCGAGCGATTGCCACGTGCGGGCCAGGCGACCCTTGGCCCGTACGTGCGGGGTCAGGGAGGTGATGTCGTTGCCATCGAACGTGACCCTCCCGGAGCTGATGGGAGCAAAGCCCGTAATGGCGTCGATGAACGTGGTCTTCCCGGCTCCGTTCGGGCCGATGAGACCGACGAAGTGGTTCTCGACGATGCGGATGTCGATGCCGTCATTGGCGTTGAGCCCGCCGTAGGTGACTGTCAGACCCGACGTTTCCAGGATCGTGCTCGTCACGCCGCCACCCCCTTTGGTCGCTTCTTGGGTTTCTTGAAGGCCAAGCCCCCGGCGATGCCCTCTGGGTTCATGATGGCGTTGAACACCAGTGCGATGGCGCCGATGGCGCCGATGTACCTGGCGAAGTTCGGGTTGTCGAAGATCTCCGAGAAGAAGAACGGCACGAGGCCACCTGCGGCGAGGACACCGCCGACGACGGCGCCCGACGGAGTGGTGATGCCGCCGATGACGGCGAAGGCGAGGAGACCGAGGCCGACGAACAGGCCGAAGTTCTCGAACTTCACCGATTGGATCTTGTAGCCGAAGAGGATGCCGCCAATACCGGCGATGGCCGCCGCGATGCTGAAGCCGAGGAGCTTCGTCTGGGCGATGTTGATGCCACCCGATGCCGCGGCCCGCTCGTTCGAGCGGATGGCGAGGAAGCGCCGGCCGGTGCCGCTGCGGCGCAGGTTGTTCATCATCCACACGAGGACCACGAGGAAGATGAGGGCGAAGATGGTGAACTGCCATCGGTCGGTGAAGGTGTTGTTTGTCGCCGGCGCCGGCTTGAGTTTGTACGTCACACCGACGTCCCATCCGAACCAGTTCGGCCTCGGCACGGGACCATTGGCCTTGGCGCCCGGACCGACGACGGATTCGTTGCGGAAGATGAACTCCTGGATGGCGATGACCGCGGTCATGGTGACGACGGCGAGCTGCACGCCGCGGATGCGCAGGGCCGGAGCGGCGATGACGAGGCCCACCACCACGGTGACTGCGACGGCCAGCAGGGCGGCGAGCGGGTGGGGCAGGCCGGGTCCGTCGATCTTGACGCCCCCGACGCTCTCGCCGCTGGACGCGAAGCGTACGAGCGCGTACGCGGCGACCCCAGCGAGCGACATCTGGGCGAGTGAGATCTGGCCGAGGAAGCCGATGATGACGACCATCGAGAGCATGATGATGGCGGACACGATCGTGGAGGACAGCGCCACCTCCCACGAACTCGTGAAGATCACGGAGAGCCCACCGAGGATGATGACGGTGACGGCGGGCGCAAGCCACGACACCTTCTGAAGGGGCACGCGGGCCTGACGGGGCGGAGCGATGGCACCGCGCAGTGGGATCTTGTCGCCCCGGAAATACAGCACGAGGATGACGACGAGGAGGGGAAGCACGCTACGCACGCCCGTCGCCGGCGCCCAGGATGGCCACCAGTCCTTCCCCGCCAGGTTCACGAGACCCGACTGCACCGTTCCGAAGGCGAGCCCGCCGAGAACGGTGGCCCAGATGTTCGACAGGTTGCCGATGAGCGCGACGCTCAGAGCCGGGACGATGAAACCGGTGTAGGACCCGATGTTGAGGCTCGTGACACCGACGTAGAGCAGGGCGCCGAGGCCCGCAGTGAACGCCGAGAGCACCCAGTTGCTGCCGGCGATGAGCTGCGGCGAAAAGCCGAGGACAACGGCCCCCTTCTCGTTCTCGTCGGCCGCCCGCGTCATCAGACCGAAGGGCGTCTTCTGGTAGAGCAGCCAGATGATGAGGCCGAGAACGAGCGAACAGATGGCGATCACCACGTAGCTGGTGGCGAGGTCGCCGCCGAGGCCGAACACGTTGCGGATCGAGCCAGTGGGCAAGAAGCCGGCCGGAGAGCGGTTCTGGGAGCCGAAGCCGAGTTCGGTGACGCTTTGGATGTACAGGAGAACGCCGAGGGACCCGATGACCTTCGACAGCGCGGAGGCGTTGCGCAGTGGGCGGAAGACAAGGAAGTGGGCGGCCAGACCGAGGATGCAGGCCATGAGGAGGGCGACGATGATTGCCAGCCATGACCAGGTGGCCTTCGACGGATCAGCGATCTTGATCGTCACCGGGATGTTGAAGGGGATGACGTCCGGCAGGAAATCGAACAGGGGAAGTTTGATCGTGCCCTTCTTCAAGATCTCGTCGAACGTGAACGCCCCGTACATGCCGATGGCGGTGTGTCCGAAGTTGATGATGCCGGAGCCCTTGTACGCCACGACGAGGCCGGTGGCCATCATCGCGTACAGACCCCCGGTCCCGATGCCGACGATCAACGCCAGGATGAACTGTTGCATGGTCCCCCGTCCAGATGTGTGTCGGCCTCTGGCCGACGTGTTGTCCCAGCAAACTGTGCCAACAGATTGTGCGAGCAAGTTGGGTGAAGGCCGGTGACCCGGTCTCCCTACCCTCAGAGTATGCGAACGGGGCGGCCCTTGATGGGGCCGCCCCGTTCAAATAGTTGACGCGTGTTCGAGCCGAGGCTCAGGCGCGCGGCGGGATGTCCGTGAGCAGTTGCGTCAGGTCGAGGTACTTGCCCTCGAGGCCCGGGTAGGGAACGAAGGTGGTGCCGTCCCACGTGGTGAACGTGTTGGACTTCTTGCACACCGAGATGAACTGCGGAGCGTTGTCGCCGCAGCTGATCGGCGGGTGGCCGACGATGTGCTGGTCGTTGACGGCCAGGAGGGCCGCCTGCAGCGTGGCGTGGTCAGTGGGGTCACCGCCGGCGGCGATGACGTCCTCCATCACCTGGAACGCGAACACCACAGCGGCGAACGACGTCCGGAGGAAGGCCGAGCCGGGCGACTTCGGGCCGTAAGCATCGAAGGCGGCCTTGCGGCTGGCGATCTCGCGCTGGACGAACTCGTTGTACAGCGTGGGCTGCTCCTCGATGTAGCTCTGCTGCTCGAAGATGACGCCCGTGGTCTCCGGGAGGTCGAGCACGCTCTGGTCGTTGCATGAGCCGGAAGCGACGATCTGGCCCGTGAAGCCGGCCTTGTTCAGCGCCTTGATGTACTCGGCGCAGTCCGAGGCCTGAATGCCGAAGTACACCGCGGGGTTCGTGGCGTCCTTGAGCTCATCCACGATCTTCTGAGCGTTGGCGTCGTTGTCAGCCGGGTCGCCGGGAGCATCCGGGACACCGATGTTGTTGATGCCGAGGAAGTCGTAGAAGCGCTTCTGGGTATCGGCGTAGCACTGCTGGCCGGGAGCGTTGTCCGAGTAGATGACAGCGATCTTGTCGGCGTTGAAGTAGTCCTTCGACAAGAACAGGGCGCCAGCCGGGAAGGCCGACACGCAGCCACCGAAGGCCGAGACCACGCCGGGCGTGTTGAAGTCGTCCACGAAGATCGGCACGGTCTCCATCGTCGGGATACCGGCGAAGATCGGGTAGAAGGCCGGGGTGAAGAAGTCGATCCCGTTGATGATGAGCGCCGGGTCGGATTCCTTGATCTTGTTGGCGCAGGCGATGGCGGCGTCGGGGGTGAGCCCGTGCACGCAGACTTCGAGCTTGATCGGGCGGCCAGGCGCGTCAGCGGTGGCGCCGACTCCGCCGAGCTTCTCGTTGATGAACTTGACGGCAGCCTCGGCACCCTCACGGATCTCGGGGAACGAGCCGCCTGCGTCACCTTCGAGGTTCGGCATGGCGATGAGGATGGGGTCACCCTCGGCGACCTGCGGAGCGTTGTCGGCCTTGTCGAGCAGGGCGTTCCACGCCGCAGCACCCTTGCCGTTCTCGGCGTCGAGGTCGGTGGCGGGAGCCGGAGCGGTGGTCTCGGCGGCGGCGACGGTCGTGTCGACGGCTGCGGTGGTCTCGGTCGTGGCGACGGTGGTATCGGTGGCCCCCGTGGTCTCGGTCGTGGCGGCAGTGGTGGCCGTAGCCGCCCCTGTGGTGACCCCCGCGACCGATGTGCTGTCATTGCTGGCCTTGTCGTCGCCGCACGCGGCAGCGAGAATAGCGAACGCGGCCGTGGCCGCGATGAGACGGGAGGTCCGTCGCATAGTTTCTCCTGGGGGTTTGGGCGCACGACAAGGTCATGCGCAGTGTTCACGAGTGACGCTGACGACCAATAGCCAGTGAGCGCCGAGCGCGAGCGTACTCGGCGGCGATACCGATTTCAATTTGTTCGGGCGTGCCCGAGGCCCGAATGGGGGCTTGTGGACACGTGGTCGACGAGGCGGCGGAGAAACACCTGGTGCAGCGTCGTGCCGATAATCCCCATGTTGGGATTGCGGTTGGCTCCGGTTTCGAAGATGGTCAGTGTGGTTCGGTTCGCGCACGCCCCTTTGAACAGGTTGAACGCTTCCCAGTAGCGGATGGTGTCGGCGTCGAGATGCACGCCTGCCTCCTCGGCAAAGATTCGCAGCCACGTCTCGCGCGGCATGG
Source organism: Ilumatobacteraceae bacterium (assembly GCA_046597895.1). Taxonomy (GTDB): domain Bacteria; phylum Actinomycetota; class Acidimicrobiia; order Acidimicrobiales; family Ilumatobacteraceae; genus WLJO01. The sequence goes on along the minus strand of JBKJJS010000386.1, from coordinate 25,210 downwards.
TGGTGGCGCCACGCATCGCGATGCAGAACACCCAGTCCTCGGCGGGGTCGCCCGCGTGGGTGAACTCCCAGTCCGTGATGGCGACGACTTTGCCATGGGCGTGGACGAAGTTCGCCGGACCGGCGTCGCCATGGACGGTGGCGAGACGCTCGAGCGGCGGCGCGTGGCGATGGAGCCAGGCTGCGGCATCGTCGAGTAGCGGGATCGGTACGGAAGTTGCGGAGCGGTAGATGCGCAACCAACGCTCGATCTGGAGGGGCGTGGCCTCTGCGGCGGTCGCGGGTGAGACGGTGAACGGCAGCGTCGCGGGATCGATGGCGTGCAGTCGGGCGAGCGTCCGCACGAAGTCGCGCGCCGCTGGCTCGTCGACGACGCGCTCGTCCACACCGGGTCGGGCGGCGAGGAGCTCCTTCATCACGAAGAACGGTTCGCCGAGCACGTTGCCCGTCGGCTCATAGGCCATCACCTCGGCGACCGGGTAGCCCGCCGCGAACAGCCCGGCCATGATCCGATACTCCTCGGTGGAGGACGAACCGAATACGCCGCCCTGTTCCCGGCGCACGATGACCCGGGTTCCGTCGGACAACCCCACGCGGTACATGGCACGCGAATGGCCGACGCTGATCCGGGAGATCGTGTCCACCGCGATGGCGCGTCCGAACACGTTGGAGAGAAAGGAACCGAGCGCCTCACGCATCGGGCAGTTGCCCCCTGAACGCCGCGAGGAGCGGCAGGTTCACCGCAAGGTCCTCGTCGAGGTGGCGCGTGAGTACGGCCCGGAGACAGTGGCGGCGCTCGTCGTTCTCGCCCCACGATGCGAGTGCCGCCGAGCACGCGGCGAGAGAGGCGTCGTACGACCACGACTCGCCGCCGACCGTCGCCGAGGGCTGGCCAAGATCGGCGAGCAGCGATGAGAGTTCCTCGGCCCGAGGCGCCGACTGATCCGGTGGCCGGTCGCGGAGCATCTCTGCCAGGGCCGCCAACTGGATCGCCGTTGTCTTGGTCCACGCGTCGTCGAGCGCCGGAACGATCTGCGTGCGCAGGGTCTCCACGATCGAGCAGAGAATGGCGTCGTCGGACACGCGATGCGGGTCTTTGCTCACGCCAGTTCGGTTCGAGACGGCCCTGCCCCCGAGCCCTTGAACATCGCGGCAGAATCAAAACCGATGCGGGTCGTGGGGACGAGTTCGATGACGACGCGGCCCGGACTGTCGAGGTGGGCGACGAACGCCGCCTGCTTCTCGGGTTCGCCAGGACGGACCGCCGCGGCGAGCGCGGCATAGAACCATGCCTTCGTCGCGTTGTCGTCGTGCAGTACGGCCGTGCCCTTGTACGTGATGCTCTGACTTGTACCGATCCCGGTGCCTCGCGAGCTGATGGCGATGGCGACCCGGGGGTCCCGCTCGATGGCCGTGACGCGCTTGCGGCGGCGTGTCGCGGTGAGCCAGAAGCGGCCATCGGCGAAGACGTAGTTCATGATGACGCCGACGGGGTCGCCCTCGCTCGTGCGCCAGATGAACGTGCACTCGTTCTGGCGGGCCAACAGTTCGGACTCGCGCTCGAAATCGAGGCTGTAATGGGAGACGTCCTCGAAATCGTGCGTCGACTTGGCTTCCTCGGACATGGCGTGCTCCCTCGGTTCGGTTCTGGCTTTGGCGTGGATATCGACTGGTCAATTAGGTTGAAAGGTAGCGCGGTCGTCATCTTGCGACGGCGGCCGAGGGGGCACAGGGGGAAGTGGGATCGATGGCCCGACCATTACGGTCAACGGCTCTGTCCACTCCGCCGCGCTCGGTTCCAGACCACGACGCAAGCGCATCGCGGCGTCTCGGGCGTCCACCGGCGGCCTCGGGCGAAGAGACCCGCGCCCGATTGGTGAAGTCGGCCCGACAATGCTTCGCGGAGTACGGCTATGCCGGGACGTCGAACCGTCACGTGGCTGAGGCCAGCGGGCTCACCACGGGAGCGATCTACCACTACTTCTCGTCGAAGCAGCAGTTGTACTTCGCGGCCCATGAGGGCGTCCAGGAGCAGATCTACGACCGGTTCGCCGAGGCGGTGGAAGCCCAGACGTCGTTCCTCGGCGAGCTCGGTGCCGTCCTGGACGAAGCGGTCCAATTGAATCGCGAGGACCCTTCGCTCGCCGGCTTCCTTCTCAGTCGGCGGACCGACACGCAGCGGTACCCCGAACTCGGCGCCGTGCTCGGCGAACCGAACCAACGAACGGCCTTCTTCGGCGAACTGCTGAAGCGGGCGGTGCAACGGGGCGAGGTGACGTCGAAAGCCGCTCCGATGTTGATGGACGTCATCCGGGTGGTCAACGCCGGACTCGTCTTTGCCGCCGCCGACGATCTCGAACTACAGGCCCGATCCGTGGAGGCCATCAAGTTGCTCCTTGCGGGGACACTGCTCGAGATCGAGTCGACTTCGCCTCGTGATGGCGCGGTCTAGCCGGCGAACACCTTCACGTTGCCCTCGGTCCAGATCGTCGTAAGCACGCGGTGTTTGATGCGCCAACCGTCGGTCGTTCGTACGACGTCGTCCACGTATTTGCCAGCCACCACATAGTGGGGCCCACCTTCGGCGGCGCTGCGCACATGCTGGGCTACGAAGTAACAGCGCGACTGGCCTTCGTCGCCGTCGACCTCGACGATCTGCGATCCGATGACGTGCTGACTCGTGTCGAGCGGAGACAGCACGCCGTAGATGCGGGCCCAGATGGCGTCGAAGCCGGTGATGGGGCCGGATCCGAGGATCGCGGTGGCGTCAGGGAGGAAGACCCGTTTCAGCGCCGACGAATCGAGCGAGTCGATGGCCCAGCAGTACCGGGCCGTGAGGTCGATGATCGCCCGCTCGTCGAGGAGGCGTTGCATGAGCGGTTCCACGGTCGAAAGGTAGCGGAGCGGGGGCCGAACGGCCCTCGCTAACCCGTCGATCAATTTCGTAGCTTTCTCGCAGGAACGAGATCCTGGGAGGTACGTCATGCGTCGGCGACGACATCCGTTGAGTGGTGCCATCTATGAGGTCCGCAATGACGGACTTCTGGATGTGTCGCTTGGCGACAAGGTGGGGGTATTCACGCCCCAAGGGGAGTTCGTCCGCGGGGATGTCCACCACGCCGACCCCCATCTGTGCGGCTGGCTGGCGGGACCGCAGGTGCCGGCGAGCATGGCCAAGAACCCCAAGGACCTTCCGTCCATCGCCGCCCAGCGGGCGGCCGTGAGCGCAGGCGGGTCGCGATGACCGCCCTCGATCAGGCCCCCACTCAGGCCCGGAGTTCGGGAACGACGTATCAGGAACTGCTCGACGACGACGCCCGGCCGGCCCCGGACGTGTTGCGCTGGGTGTCGCCAATGCCGCCCGGTCCTGACTTTGTGCCCGTCGAGCGGTACACGTCGCCGGAGTTCCACCGTCTCGAGGTCGAGAAGTTGTGGAAGAAGGTCTGGCAGATGGCGTGCCGGGAGGAGGACATTCCGGAAGTCGGGGACCACCTCACCTACGACATCGCCGGTATGTCGATCCTCGTGGTCCGCAGCGCACCGGACACGATCCAGGCGTTCCACAACATCTGCCTCCACCGCGGTCGTTTGTTGAAGGAGTCGTGTGGACGTGACGAGGAACTGCGCTGCGCGTTCCACGGGTTTGCGTGGAACCTTGACGGCTCACTCAAGCATGTCCCCTGCCGCTGGGACTTCCCGCAGGTGGATGACACATGGCGACTGCCCGAGGTGAAGGTCGGCACGTGGGGCGGCTTCGTGTTCATCAACATGGACCCGAATTCCGGCTCCCTCGATGACCACCTCGGCGATCTCTCGGCCCACTTCGAGCGGTGGCCGCTCGAGAAGCGCTACAAGCAGGCTCACGTGGCGAAGATTCTGCGGTGCAACTGGAAGCTCGCCCAGGAGGCCTTCATGGAGGCGTACCACGTGGTGGCCACGCATCCGCAACTGCTGGCGGGTATCGGCGACGCCAACACGCAGTACGACGTGTTCGGCAACTTCTGCAGGGCGATGACCCCGAATGGCACGCCGAGTCCCCATCTGCAGTGGGTGCCGACGCAGCAGGAGATGCTCGACGCCATGTTCGACCGAAACCTCGACGAGCCGATCATGGTGGAGGTACCCGACGGTGACACGGCCCGCCACGTTGCCGGGGCGCTACGACGTGAGGCCATGGTCGAGGTGCTCGGCCCGGAGGGCGACTGCCTAACGGATGCCGAGATGTGCGACAGCTTCTATTACACGCTGTTCCCCAACTTCCATCCGTGGGGGGCCTACAACCGCATCGTCTACCGGTTCCGACCGTACGGGACTCGCCACGACATGGCGATCATGGAGTGCATGTTCCTCGCCCCCTACGTCGAGTCTGAGCCCAAGCCACCGGCCGCGCCCATCCACTGGCTCGGTCCGGACGACGACTGGACCGAGGCCGTCGAGTTGGGTTTGCTGGCCCGGGTGTTCAACCAGGATGTTTTCAACCTGCCAAAGGTGCAGGCCGGTCTGGAATCAGCGGCCATCGAGACGGTGACGTTCGCCAACTACCAGGAGACGAAGCCCCGCCACTTCCACCAACTCCTGGGTGAATGGACCACACGTCCGTGACGCCGTTCACCTCGGCGCCCGCTCACTTCGATGAGCGCGGCGACGAGGTGCCAGCATCACGCCATGATCAGTACGCGTGAGCACGATGTCGTCGTCCTTGGTACCGGTGCCGCCGGTCTGATCGCGGCCGTTTCGGCCCACGAACACGGTGCCACGGTCGGCCTCTACGAAAAGGCCGAGCACGTCGGTGGGACGACGGGGCTCTCCGGTGGCATCGTGTGGATCCCGAACAATCCACACATGGCCGAAGCTGGCCTGGATGACTCACGAGGCGACGCGTTGGCCTACTTGGCGTCGCTATCGAACGGGTACATCCAGAGCGACCTGGCAGCGGCGTTGATTGATGGTGGCCCGGAGATGGTGCGTTTTGTCGAGGAGCGCACCGCCATGCGCTTCCGAATCGTGCCGGGGTATCCCGACTACCACCCCGAGCATCCGGGCGGAAAGCCCGGTGGCGGGCGCAGCCTCGAACTGGAACTGGTCTCATTCGATGATCTCGGGGAATGGCAGCACCGGGTCACGACGAACGGTCGCACGGCTCCGCTGTTGCTGGCCGAGACCCCCGTTGGGGGGGCCCTCGAGCTCCCACCGGCCGACGTGATCGCCGCCCGGACTGTGAAGAACCTCAAGGGCATGGGTCCGGCGCTCGTGGCGGGCCTGCTCCATGCCTGCCTCGAGCGCGGCATCGAACCCGTGACGAGTGCACCCGCCGAGCGACTGATCGTGGAGGATGGCCGAGTCGTCGGCGTCGTGGTCGAGATCGATGGTGCGGCCGTCGAGCTGCGGGCCCGTCTCGGTGTCGTCCTGGCGACTGGTGGATTCGAGTGGGATACCGTCATGGCCCGGGAGTTCCTCCGTGGCCCGATGACCCATCCCACCGGCATCCCCAGCAATACGGGTGACGGCCAGCGGATGGCGATGTCGATCGGGGCGTCGATGGGCAACATGCGTGAAGCGTGGTGGGTGCCGGTGATCGAAGTCCCGGGCGCGGAGTTGTACGGAGCACCGCGCCACAGCCTGTGTCTCCTCGAGCGGACCGCTCCCCGCTCGCTGATGGTGAACCGCACGGCGCGCCGCTTCTGCAACGAGGCGGCGAACTACAACGCGCTCGGTGGTGCATTTCACCAGTTCGACCCGGTGGCCTTCGACTATGTGAACATCCCGTCCTGGCTGATCTTCGACGAGGAATACCGTCGGCGGTACCCGGTGGCCGGGGTGTTGCCGGGCACGGTGACGCCGGACTGGATCGTGTCGGCACCGACGGCGGCCGAGTTGGGTGCCAAGCTCGGGATGGACGGTGCGACGCTCGCCGCCACGATCGCCCAATTCAACGAGCACGCCGCGCGTGGCGAGGACCCCGACTTCCAGCGTGGCCGCAGCGCGTACGACGGGTTCAACGGCGACCATCGGTACGACGGCCCCTTCGCCACGTTGGGTCCGCTCGACGCCCCGCCGTACTACGCCGTCCGAATCCACATCGGCGCGCTCGGGACAAAAGGTGGGGCGAGAACGGACCCGGAGGGCCGTGCCCTGGATCACGCTGGACGGGTCATCCCTGGCCTCTTTGCCGCCGGCAACGCCATGGCTGGCGTCACGGGCATGGTCTACGGAGGAGCAGGCGGAACCCTCGGCCCGGCCCTCACCTTCGGCTTCCTGGCCGGCCGCGCCGCCGCAGGGGGCTCTCCCTGACCCGCCCGGTCCGCCGGTCCGGACCCCCCATTCGCAACCCAATCCCGCAACTCTCGCGGGATTGTGCGGTCAGGACGCCACAATCGCGCAACTCTCGCGGAATAGTGCGATTCGGGACCGGGACCTATCGGGGGTCTCGGATCATCTCGTCCATCACCTCGTGGTAGTGGGTGAGTTTGCACTCGCGCTCGCTGAAGATGTTCCTCGTGTAGCCGGAGCTGCGTTTCGTGGCCGCCAGTTCGTGGTAGATGCCGATGTCCTGGCTCACGATGAACTTGAGCACGTCCCAGTGGGCCATGGTCTTCGCCCATGCCTCCCGGTCGCCCGGATCTTCGGGATCATGGGGGTACACAAGTTCCCAGCAGATGAACTTCGTGCGGTCGACGTCGATGGGAATGGGATTGAAGACCTGGATCTGGTCCGGGTTGTTGTTGAACACCGTGTTCGGGAACACCGTGTAGTGGCAGATCGTGTAGCGATGGTGGTCACCGGTGTCGGCCAGCTTGTCCAGGGCGTCCGGACGGGGAACGAACATCATCCCGTTCTGCCCCGGCGTAAAGAACGACGTGCCCCTCGCCGCCTTCGTGAACGGCGGAGGGGTCTGGTGCAACTGGGTGGCGTGATACACCTCGTTGAACCCGTCGACGATGGCCTTGTAGCTGACCGGCACGTCATACACGAGCTTCTCGTGAAGGATCATGTCCTCCATCCGGAACCGACCGAGATCCTCAACGATCTCGGGACCGATCCACCCGAGCAGCGGTGGCGCTTCAGTACCGGCCAGGTTGACCCACACCCAGCCGGCCCATTCATCCACGGCGACAGCGGGGGCGCGGAGGCCGGTGAGGTGCTCCTCGCAGAAGTCCTCCCGCTCGGGGACGCCGACGACCTTGCCCGCCGTGTCGTACACCCAGCCGTGGTACGGACACGTGAATCGCCGAGCGCCGCACCCCTGTTCGGCCGCCACGAGGCGCGGCCCGCGGTGCTGGCACACGTTGTGGAACGCCGCGCACCTGCCATCGGGCTGGCGGGTGATGACGATCGTCTCGCCGTGGCTCTCGAACGTGATCCAGTCGCCGGGGTTGAGGCACTCGCTCGACCGGCCGGCCAACAGCCAACTTCTCGCCAGCACGCGCTCGCACTCGAGCTCGAAGCGGATCGGATCCGTGTAGACGGATCGGTCGAGCACCGATCCCGGAACTCCTGGCAGTTGCGGTACATCAGGACCCTGGCGGGGCGGCGCGTCTCCCCTGGTCGGTCGGAACACCATCGGAAGGCCTCCTCGTCGCGAACGTCGTTGTCGTCCGACAGTACTCGGGCGCGGGAACTCCTCTTGGGCTTGGGCCTTGTCGCGCTGTTAGATTCCGGGCTCTGTCACGCCACCACCAAGGGGGAGCGCATGGGCGAGTTGGACGGCAAGGTCGCATTGATCACGGGAGGCACCCGAGGCATCGGGCGCGCCATCGCCGAGGCGTTCGTGCGCGAAGGCTGCAAGGGCGTGGTCATCAATGGCCGCAGCGCCGAGAAGGGCGCTGAGGCGCTCGCCGAGATGAACGCAGGGGACCGTGTCCACTTCTTCCCGGGCAGCGTCAAGGAACGCGAGACGGTGGAGGCCATGGTCGCTGAGACCGTCGAGAAGTACGGCCGCATCGACATCCTCGTCAACAACGCCGGCGGGTCGAACAACAACGCGCCCGTCGCCCAACTCACCGACGAGGCGCTCCAGGACGCCCTCGTGTGGAACCTGTGGAGCACGTTCTGGGGCACTCGCGCGGCGTTGCAGCACATGTTGCCGCAACAGCACGGGCGCATCATCAACATCTCCTCGTTGGAGGGCAAGCACGGCAAGCCGGGCATCTCTATCTATGTCACCGCCAAGCACGCCATCAACGGGCTCACCAAGTCGTGCGCCCAGGAGATCGGCACCCAAGGCGTCACCATCAACTGCCTCTGCCCCGGCGCCATCGAGACCGACATCATGAAGGAGGCAGGTCCGCAGGCGGCCGAGTCCATGGGGCTCACCTACCAGGGCCTGCTCGACCTGTTCGCGGAAGAGGCGGCCATCAAACGGCTCAACACCTGCGAAGAGGTGGCGGCCGTGGCAGTGCTGCTGGCCAGTGACATCGGTGGGGGGATCACGGGTTCGATGATCTCCGTCGACGGCGGCACAGCCGCGTACTGATCGCGAAAGGGACGATTCACATGGGCAAGTTGGACGGCAAGGTCGCAGCCATCACGGGTTCCACCCGCTCCATTGGGCGGGGTATCGCGGAGGCGTATCTGCGCGAGGGAGCGAGCGTGGTCATCAACGGCCGCTCGGCCGAGAAGGGGCAGGTAGCGCTCGACGAGATGAACGGCGGCGACCGCGTCTCGTACTGGCAGGGCGATGCCATGGACCAGAAGGCGGTCGAGGGCATCGTCGACTTCGCCATCGAAAAGTACGGGAAGCTCGACATCATGGTCCTCAACTCCGGTGGCGTGCAGAACACCGCCCCGGTCGCATCGATGACGGATGAGGAGTGGAACCTCGAGGTCACGTGGAACCTCAACCACGTGTTCTGGGGTATGCGCAAGTCGCTTCAGCACATGATTCCTCGCCAGAGCGGGCGCATCATCGCCATCTCGTCGGTGGAGGGCAAGGCCGGCAAGCCGGGCATCTCCGGCTACAACGCCACGAAGCACGCCGTGTGCGGTCTAGTGAAGTCGGCCTCCAAGGAGGTCGGGACGCTCGGCATTACGGTCAACGCCATTCTGCCGGGCCTCATCATCACGGACATCGTGAACGAGACGGGTCCCGACTCCGCCATCGCCATGGGGCTGCCCAGCTTTGAGGCCATGATCCAGATGTTCTCGAAGGACTCGGCCATCAAGCGGCCGAACACGGTAGAGGAAGTGGCGGCCGCTGCCGTCCTGTTGGCCACCGATGTGGCGGCAGGGATCACCGGTTGCATGTTCCCGGTCGATGGCGGCACTCTGCCCTACTGAGTGGCGGCCCGCCGGCTAGCGACACGGCGGCGTCGATAGCCTGCTACCGATGACTGACCGGCCGCTTCGCGTGCGATTCGCGCCGTCACCGACTGGGATGTTCCATGTCGGATCCGCCCGGTCGGCGTTGTTCAACTGGTGCCTGGCGAAACAGTCGGGCGGCACGTTCATCCTGCGCATCGAGGACACCGACGAGTCGCGCAACCAGCCCGAGTGGACGCAGGGCATCATCGACGCGATGGCCTGGTTGGGAATGAGCACCGACGATCCCTGCTTCGAGGGCCCGTACTTCCAGTCCTCGTATGCGGCTGACCACGTGGCCGCGGCCTTGCGGCTGTTCGAGTCCGGCGCCGCCTACTACTGCGGCTGCACCAAGGACACGGTGGTAGCCCGTACCGGTGAGGCAAACCTGGGCTACGACCGGTTCTGCCGCGACCTGGGACTCGGCTCCGGTGAAGGCCGGGCGCTCAGGTTCCGTGTCCCTCCCGGGCGAACGGTGGTGGATGACAAGGTGCGCGGGATGGTCGGGTTCGACAACGACACCATCGAGGACTTCGTGTTGTTGCGTAGCAACGGCTCACCGATGTTCCTGCTCGCCAACGTCGTGGACGACCTCATGATGAACGTGAGTCACATTGTGCGCGCTGAGGAGCACCTGCCGAACGCGCCGAAGCAGCAGCTGCTCTGGGAGGCGCTTGGGGAGGTGCCGCCGATGTGGGCGCACGTGCCGGTGCTTGTCAACGAGGCGCGCAAGAAGTTGTCCAAGCGACGCGACAAGGTTGCACTCGAGATGTACAAGGACGAGGGCTACCTGGCGTCGGCGATGCGTAACTACCTCATGACGCTGGGCTGGACACCGCCGGGCGACGAAGAGATCGTGCCGTGGGATCTCATCGAGCAGGAGTTCCGTCTGGAGGACGTGAACCACTCGCCTGCCTTCTTCGATGTCAAGAAGCTCGACGCCTTCAACGGGGAGTACATCAGGGCACTCCCGATCGACGAGTTCGTCGACGCCTGCGAGCCATGGGCGTCACAGATCGACGGATACGACCGCTCCACGTTCAGAGCGATTGCGCCGCACGTTCAGCTGCGGGTGGTGCGACTCGGAGATATTGGGCCCCAGGTCGACTTCCTCTTCTTGGCCGAGCCGCCGGTGGACGAGGAGTCGTGGCGCAAGGCCATGGGCACCGAGACCGCAATGCCGATGCTGGACGGGGCCTTGGCGGCGTACGACGCCTGTCCGTGGGATGCCGAGTCGCTGAAGATCGCGCTCGAGGAGGTTGGCATGGGCCTTGGGCTCAAGCTGGGCAAGGCGCAGGCCCCGATCCGGGTTGCCGTGACGGGGCGAACCGTTGGGCCACCGCTGTTCGAGGCATTGGAGATCCTGGGCCGCGACGCCACGCTGCGGCGGTTGCGGACCGCTCGGCGCCGCCTGGAGATCGTGTGATCCCTGGCGAACCGGCACTGCTGGCCGATCCCACGCCCGCCGACGGGGCCCCGCGACCGCGGCGGGCGGGACGGCGCCGGAGCCCGCTGTGGTTACGTCGCACGGCTGCCGTCGCTCTCGCCGTCTTCTTCCTTGGTTTCGCCTACTACGGCATCACGCTCTGGCAGGTCTGGTCGACCGGCAACGGTGACCAAGCCCGGCCGGTGGACGCCATCGTCGTCATGGGGGCGGCCAACTACAACTGCCGCGCGTCAGCGTTGCTCGAGGCTCGGCTCGACCACGCCATCGCGCTCTACGAGGAAGGGCTGGCGCCTCTCGTCATCGTCACAGGGGGCAAGCTCGAGGGGGATACGTGCACGGAGGCGAAGACGTCGCGCCTCTACCTCGTGGACAACGGCCTGCCCGACGACGCCATCCTGTCCGAGGACAGCGGTCATTCGACGTGGCAGTCCATGGTGGGAGTGGCGGACCTGCTCGCCGGCCAGGAACTTGACAGCGTGCTCATCGTCACCGATCCGTTCCATGCCCTTCGCTCCCGGCTCATCGCTCAGGATCTCGGGATGACCGCATATACGTCGCCGACGGACACGAGTCCCTGGGGAAGTGGTACGCAGTTCAAGAAGTCGATGAAGGAGGCGGCGGGCATCGCCATTGGTCGCATCATCGGCTTCGAACGCTTGTGGAGGGTCACCGGCTAACCGCCGTGCGAAGACGGCCACCGCTCCGGTACGATTTCTGCCGCTCCATGGGGAGTGGTGTAACTGGCAACACAGCAGATTCTGGTTCTGTTATTCAGGGTTCGATTCCTTGCTCCCCAGCTCGAACCGCTGGCCCTCAGAGGTCAGTGGCGATGGTCAGAACCGCCTCGGCGTGGGTCCTGGCTTCGGTGTCGGTCAGGGTCGGGCCGAGTTCCACGATGAACGGGATTCCGTCCGGGAGTTGGTTTCGCGCCCATGACGCCGCCGTCCCCGTGTACGTGCCCCCGGTGATCGTGACGACAGGAAGGCCCGTGAGCGCGGCGTAGCGGCGCCGGATCTCGCCCGCCCGGCCCGTGCCGGGTGCGATGCGGAACAGGTCCTGGTGGTACCAGATCACGAGCGTCGGCTGTATCTGCTCGACGAGGGTGACGATGGCCTGCGTCTCGGGTTCGCTTGCGGCGCTTGGCCCGCTGTACTGACCGTTGCCCGGCTCGCCGAGGGGGGCCCAGAGGTGGGGGAAGTTGCGGTTGAGGTCGACGAGGTGGGCATTGGTGCGCCGATCAGCGGCCTGGCCGTCGGGATTCATGGACTCGACGAGCCACAGGTCGATCCCGTCCGGTACGGGGAGTGTCATGAGATCTCGCAGGACGGCGACTCCCGCCGCCTCGTCGCCGTGGATCACCCCGATGACCAGGATCGATGTACCACCGGGGGTGCCCCGCCGGACCACCTCGATGGGCCGTCCGTCGACCGAACGCCCGATCTCGATTCGCGCGAGGAAGTCCTGGTCGCTCGGCGCCGTGGGGGGAACGGTGGTCGAGGTCGTCGTGGTGGCCGAGGTGGTGGTCGAGGTCGTGGTCGAGGTGGTCGTGGTTGAGGTCGATGCGGTGGTCGATGTCGTCGACACGGCCAGGGGTGTGGCGGGCCGTGTGATCGACGGTGTGGCGATGAGCGGGAGAGTGGCCGCCGCCGTCGCCGAGGTGGGGACCTCAGACGTCCCCGCGGTGTTCGAGCACGCGGCGACGATGGTCAGCACGACGACGGAGATCACGGACGAACGGTGGAGTCTGATGGCGCCATTGTGATCGCCCGGGAGGTGCCACGGGTGGCGCGGTCAATCGGTTGGCTACCAATCAGCCCGCTGTTACGATCTCCAGTTGCTACTGGTCCCTTCGTCTAGTGGCCTAGGACACTACCCTCTCAAGGTAGCGGCACGGGTTCGAATCCCGTAGGGACTGCCAACACGACCCCACGCCAGACGCGGATGCCCGTCTGGCGTGGGGCTCGCAATTCGCAAGGAAGCCACCCGCCGCCGTCAGTTGTCCCCAGAATATCTACAGCTCGGCGCCGCTCGGTCCGGTGTCTGGGCTATGAGGACTCGTGCTTCCCGTCGTGGTGGACCAACACCGGGCGCTACGTAGTGGCCCAGCGGCTGAACAGCCTTTCCGATGGCGACAACCCCGCGCTGGGGCGGCTATTTGGCCGCGAATGCGTTCCACATGAAGACGAACACGAACGAGGCGAGGCCGAACGCCATCAGATTCTTCTTGCCGGGAGCGATCGAGAGTCCTGCGGCTACGAAGAGCACCACCGCAATGAGGAAGAAGACCCCCTGAAGGTTCGAACTCATGGTACTGATTGCAAACACGGCAGTCTCCTTTGTTTGTGTGAGCCCGGCTCAGAGAGGAACGATGTGAGGATGATCCACGCCACAACCAGTGCCGTTGGTCGCTTCCGCGAACGCGCCAGCTGCGACGAACACGATCATCGAGAGCCACGTGTTCACCCGCAGGCCGGCGATCTTGTGCGCTTCATCGATGGGCAGGCTCTCCACTGCCAACCGTAGCGCGGCGTACCCAACGCTATTACTGTCCGAGCTGTGGTGGTGGACTCGGCACGAAGCCGCACCCGGGAGTGGTGGGTCCACTCCTCGGCCGGCTTGTTTTTCGGAGTGGCAGTCTGTGTGGGCCTTTTCGTCGGCGACGCAGTGACGAAGACCAATCTGGTGCTCATCCCGCTGCTCGTCGTGGGGCCGCTCGTCGTGTCGGGTTCGGTTTCCCCGAGAGCGACCGCCGGAGTTGGTCTGATGGCACTGACGTTCGCCGTCGCCCTCGGATGGATCAACGACATCGAGCTCACGCGGCGCCACGTGGTCGGGGTATCCACGGTGGGCCTGGGTGGGGTATTGGCTGTCTGGCTCGCGGCGGTGCGCAGTGCGCGCGAACGCGAACTCCGACAGATAGGGCCGGAACGGGAGCGCACGGCGCGGCTTTCATTCGCGCTGCACACAGGGAAGGTGGGGTCATGGTCGTGGGACGTAGCCACGGGCGAAGTCGTTTGGGACCGTGAACTCGAGGCGCTCTTCGGGGTGGCGCCCGGTCAGTTCTCCGGCACGTTCGAGGACTGGGTTAGCCGTCTGGATCCCCGGGACCGCGAGCGAGTGATCGCCACCGTCCAGGAGATGGTGAACACCAAGACGTCTGTCAGGTTCGACCACCGCTGTGTCTGGCCAGATGGATCTGTCCACTGGCTCGAGGGCGTCGGCGACGTGCTCGTGCGTGGCGGCCGAGTGGTCAGCGGATTCGGGCTCTCCATCGACATCGACGAGCGCGTGAGGCAAATCGACGAACGTAACCGACTGCTTGAGATGGAACGATCGGCCCGGGAGCGCTCCGAGTACCTCATCGGTGTCAACGCCGCCATCGGCGAAACACTGGCCACCGACGAGATCATGGCCCGGGTCACGGCCTCTGCTGTTCCAGGATTGGCCGACTGGTGCGCGGTGCTGGTCAGCATCGATCGCCCTCGCGCCAAGCCGTTGCTTGTGTATTCGCACGCCGACCCTGCGGAGATGGAGAAGGCTGATCAGTTCCTCGGGTCCCATCCGTTCGATCCCGATGCACCGTTCGGGGCCGCTGCCGTGATCCGAACGGGTCACACGGAGTTCATCCGCGACATCGATCCCGCGCTGTTCACTGGTGATGCCGCCATCCTGACGCCGTTCGGCATCCGGTCGGCCGTCACTGTGCCGTTGAAGGGTGCGCTCGGAACGCTTGGGTCGTTGCAGCTCATTCGAACGGGGGATCGGGTTTTCGACGAGGGCGAGGTCGCGTTGGCCGAAGAGCTCGCACGGCGCGTCGGGTCGGCTCTCAATAACGCCGTCCTGTTCGCTCGTCAGTCGCGTATCCGTGCCGCCCTGGAGACGCAGCAGTGCCTCGATGCACGACTCAACGTGGCGTCCACTCGGTCCGAGATCCGAGACATCATCATTGAGCTCGATTGGGTAACGGCTGAGATCCAGAAGGCGGTTCTCTACTTGTATGACGAGCGAGGCGAGTTGACGTCCGCCGACTCGTCGAGTTCGGAGCCAGCCGACGAAGCCCGCTTCGCATCGCTCATCGCGATGGGCCGAGCCCGTCGCCCCGGTGAGCTCGTGCTTCCCATCGTGATGATGCGGTCGAACCTGGGTCTGCTGGTGCTCGAGTTCGCCGCCGAACGCGAGTTGTCCATCGAGGAACTCTCGACGTTCGAGACGATTGCCAATCGCTGCGGAGGCGCACTCGAGCGAGCCCGCCTGTACGAGGAGGCCCGTGACGCCGCTCTCATGTTGCAGCGCCGGTTGATGCCGACGCTGCCCGTGCCGCCGAGCTGGCTTGAGGTGGCGGCGATCTACCAACCAACTCCCGGGGGCGAGGTGGGAGGCGACTGGTTCCAATTGCTCGAGGCACCGGGTGGGAGAATTGTCGCCGTCGTCGGCGACGCGGTCGGCCATGGACTCGGAGCGGCGGCTGCCATGGGCCAGCTCCGAGGAGCCATTGCGGGCGCTGTGGCCGGTGACCCAGACCCGGACCGGGTGCTGGCGGCCACGGAACGGTTCGCGGCCACGGCCGATGACACGCTCTTCGCCACGGTGGCGTGCATCCTGTTGGACGCCGGTCCCGTCGTCCGCTATGCCTGCGCGGGGCACCTCCCGCCGGCGTGGGTCCGACCCGGCGAACCGCCCAGGTTGTTGGACGGTGGTCGGCGCCCACTCCTCGGGGCCGGCCAGCCCGACGCCATGTCGGTAGCCGTGTCGGCCGAAT
The DNA here is from genome assembly GCA_046597895.1 of Ilumatobacteraceae bacterium. Classification (GTDB taxonomy): domain Bacteria; phylum Actinomycetota; class Acidimicrobiia; order Acidimicrobiales; family Ilumatobacteraceae; genus WLJO01. Next base: position 9,708 of record JBKJJS010000386.1, on the reverse strand, counting down.
TCGCCGCCGGTGACACGATCGTCGTGTACACCGACGGGCTCGTCGAACGCCGGGGTGAACCGTTGGACCTCGGCGTCGCCCGGCTGCTCGTCGCCCTCGGCGCCCTAGCGAAGGAGAGCGTGGACGACGTGTGCCGCGGGCTCATCGACGAGCTCACGCCGGGTCGGGACATCGAGGACGACATCGCCCTCCTGGTGTTGCGGCGGGTCTAGCCACAGGGTTCGCTCAGGCCCGCCAGCCGCGCGGGTGTGCTCGCCATGAGTCAGGCCTCGGCGTACCGCGTCGGCGGCTCGTCGCGCGTCGGCATGTGGCTCAACCAGCGGTGCGGAATTGGAGCCAGAAGGAGACCGCGCTCGAGTCGTAACTCATGTCGTACTGCGCGGTGGTGACGCGGAGGATCTGCCTCGTGAGCCCGAGTTCGGGCTCGAACTCGATCGTGGCCGGCCGGCACTCACCCCGCACAGTCAGCGAGTCGTCTCTCACCTCGAAGTCCAGTTCGACGCTCTCGGCGCCGGCGGCGAAGCAGAGGCTGCACACCTCACCGACGGCCAGCCGGACATCGTCAAGCCGATCGACATCGGCACCGAGTTCGGTGGCCAGGGCCGAGGCGACCACACGTGCGATCCGCAGGTAGCGCGGACTCGCCGGGAGCCGTAAGAAGACCGACTCCGCCATTACATCGACCTTGGTCATGTTCGTTCCTCGTTCGCTCCGTCAACATAGGCGCGGTGAGGCTTCTGGTGATGCAACTCCGTGATTTCGGCGGAGCACCACGGCTCGAAGGCGTCGTAGTCGAATGCCAGACCTGGAATGGTGTAGCCCAACATGGCGATGAGTACCCATCCAAGGCAACCGGCAAACCTGGAGAGACGGTTGGCGACAGGTTGGACGTTCCGAGCAGGACGTTGGTCTTCTGCCATGTGTCCTGCCATGAGGTGCGCGCTGTATGCCCGGGCTGCTGATGGGGTACTCAGGTGGCATGACGAACCACGAGACACCCACGCCGTCGTCCGAGCCTGATCCGCCGTCCGACAACACGACGCTCACCGAAGTGGTCGACGGCTACCGGGAGGCAGGTTTCGCTGGTGACTTCGGTGCCGAGGAGGGCGCCAGCATCCGGTGCGGAGCGTGTGGCGCGGTGATCGACGCCCGCCGCTTCGCAATGCACAGCATCCGCAGACTCGAGGGGGCCTCGGACCCCGCCGACATGGTCGCCGTCACTGCCACGACGTGCCCGGTGTGCGGCAGTCAGGGCACCATCGTGCTCGGGTACGGCCCCATGGCGTCGGCCACCGACGCTGATGTGCTGATGGCGATGCAGGACCGCCGCGACGATGACGTGCTACCCCCCGATGCCGGGCCCGGCGAGATGCCCATTGCCGCCGACGCGATTGTTTTTCGACCCGTCTGAGCAGCCCTCAGAAGAGCTTCACGCGGGCGGCGCGAGGAGTTCGGCCAAGCCGGTGACCTCCAGAAGGCGCGCGACGATGTTCGATACCGCCGTGATGTCGACCGTTCCCCCCGTCTTCTCGGCCGCTGCTCTTGCCACAAGGAGTGCCCGCAGCCCCGACGAGTCCATGTAGTCGACCTCGGTGAGATCCACGTGCGCGTGGAGTTTGCCCTCGGTGGCGGATTCGAGGGCATCTGCGAGTTGCTGACAGTTCTCGATATCGACTTGGCCGCTGACGAAGAGTGTGACGGAGTCGCCGGTGGACTCAACGGTGATCGCCAGTGGGTTGGCGGGGGAGTCAGGCATGAGATCGGTCACCCTGTCGGTCTCGGGGAAGTTCTTCGGACGCGAAGCTTGGATCATCGCCATCCGTAGCGCTGCAGCGTAGCCGCAAGCATTGACGCGTGGGTCACGAGGCGCTTCGGTCGGCCTCGATCGTGCGGGCGTATTCGCTCTCGTCGCAAGCGACGAGGACCGAGCAGGTCGCAGCTCGGGCGACTGCGCTGGCGGTCGATCCGAGGCGAAGGTGACGGAGGCCCGTGAGGCCGCGGGTGCCGAGCGCCACGAGGTCCGGGGAGACATCGGCAAGGTGACTGTGGATCATCGTGGTTGGTTTGCCGCTGTCGACACGGACGTTGACGGCCGCTCCGGCCGCTTCGAGTCGCTCGCGAACTCTGCCGGTTGCGGTGTCGACATCGATCCGATGGTCGTCGATGGCCAGGATGGTGACTGCGAGCTGGTCGGCCCATGGCAGCTCGGCCAGCACTCTGCTGACCGCGTCAGCGTGGGGTGAGCCGTCGGCACACACGACGACGCGGTGCACGGCATGGCCGTGGCGGGCGATGAGGAGCGGGGCCGGCGGGTGAAGGAGCAGCCAGTCCGCCGTGCTGCCGAGGTGGAGCGCTTTCAGCAGCCCAGGCCCACGCGGTCCGATGACGAGGAGGTCGCACTTGCGAGAAAGGACGAGGCGTGGGTCGGCTTCGGCGGTGAGTTCGGCTGTCTCGGCGAATTGGGCTTCAGTGAATACTCTGCGAGGTTGCGGGGGATTCCAGGCGTGGAGGTCGGTGTCTTGACGGGGCAGCGGGGCCGCCGTCTCGGGCATGTGGGCGGCGACGACCTCGAGGCGCCAGCCCGGCCAGCGGTGATTGTTGATGAACAACCAGGCGATGTCGGCTGCTGGGGAACTGTCGTCACCGAAGACCAGGGTACGTGGGTCGTTCATGAAGGGTGCTCCTCAGTGTCGGGCGGGCCCACGCCGGTGGCATCGTTCGATTTGGACACGCGATCAAGGCTTCCACCGTCGTTGGCCGCCTGACAGGGCCGAAGGTCACGACCGGTGAGAAAGCCAGAACATACATGGGAGCGGGCTTCGGGTTGCCATTTTGGCGCGATCCGGACGTTCGGCATCGCTTTGAAGTAGTCAGGCACGACGGTCTCTCGCGTTCAACAGCTTTCGAATCTCGTCGACGATGAGGATCGGGGTTGCTGCGGCGATCGCGACGGCCCAGTCGCCCAAGCGGAGCTGGACGGCGGCATCCCGCCCGGTGAACAGCATCTGGACGCGGTCCCACGACATCGCGCCGAGCTGGAGGCCGAGGACGGTTGCCGACGCGGCCCATAGGTGCCAGTTGGTGAAGGCGTGGCGGCGCAGGGCGGAGTGGTCCGGGAAGCGAGCGTTTTGGAGATTGAACAGCTGGAAGAACACGAACGCGGTGAGCGCGACGATGGTCCCGCGGGTGGCATCGGCCTCGCTGACTGGCCCTGACCCGGCGGTGAGACGGTACGCGGCAAGAGTGCCGACGGTCATGATCGTGCCATAGCTGCCGAGGCGGGCGAGGCGGCGCATCGTCAGGATCCGGCTGCCCGGCGGCCGTGGCGGTCGTGTCATCGTCCCTGGCCCTGGTGGATCAACACCGAGCGCCATGGCGGGCGGGCCGTCCATGATGATGTTGACCCACAAGATGGCGATCGGCGCAAAGAACGCCCGTCCGTCGTCTGGCCAGCCCAGCAACGACGCGGCAACGATGGTCAAGATGGCGCCGATGTTGGTGGACAGTTGGAAGGTGACGAACTTGATGATGTTGTCGTAGATCGTGCGCCCGCCTTCGACGGCGTTGACGATGGTTGCGAAGTTGTCGTCGGTGAGCACCATGGTTGCTGCTTCTTTGGACACTTCGGTGCCGGTGATGCCCATGGCGACGCCGATGTCGGCTCGTTTGAGGGCAGGGGCGTCGTTGACCCCGTCACCGGTCATGGCCACCACATGGTTGAGTTCTTGGAGCGCCTCGACGATGGCGACTTTGTGTTCGGGAGCGACCCGGGCGAACACGCCGATGCGTTCGATGCGATCTGTGAGCTCGTCGACGGTGAGCTGATCAAGTTCTCGTCCGGTGATCACCTCGCCTGTGATGCCGAGCTCGGTGGCGATCGTGCGCGCCGTGGCGGCGTGGTCACCGGTGATCATCTTCACATCGATCCCTGCCCGTCGGCATCGTTCGATCGCCAACCGGGCCTCGGGTCGGGGTGGGTCCGCCAACCCCACGAGCCCTTCGAAACACAGCTCGGCGATGTAGGTCCGAGGGTTCATGTTCGGGTCCCAGGCCGAGCGGGCGATGCGACGCGACGCAACCGCGAGGACCCGCAAGCCGCGCTCGCCGAGGACGTCGTTCGCGGCAAGGACCACCTCGCGCCCAGCTGGGTCGAGCGGTGCGCACGTACCGTCGCCGGCGGCAGTGCTGGTGCAGTGGGTCAACAGCACGTCCGGTGCGCCCTTGACGTAGACGTCGATGAAGTCGCCTGCGTCGTGGAACGTCGCCATGTACTTCGCAGCCGAATCGAACGGCACCTCGCCTAGCCTCGGCCGACGGGCGCGTTCGCCGACCACTTCAACGCCACCTTTGATCGCGAGGACCACCAACGCTGCTTCGGTCGGATCGCCCACCGCTCCGCCGTCGCTGACGGAGGCGTCGTTGCACAAGGTGCACACTGTCAACAGGTGTTCCAGGTCGGCGGTATGGCCGTCCTGGTCGGGGCGAATCGCTCCGCTGGTGGCGTATCCTTCGCCGTTCACGGAGAACCAGCGGCCACCGGCGTGGACCTGACGGGCGGTCATCTGGTTGACGGTGAGGGTGCCGGTCTTGTCGCTACAGATGACGGTGGTCGCGCCCAGGGTTTCCACCGAGGCGAGTCGTTTGACGATCGCCTGCCGTGTGGCGAGCTGGCTGGTTCCGACCGCCAGGGTGACGGTCAACACTGCCGGCAGTCCTTCGGGAATCGCGGCCACCGCCAACGCGACCGCGTTCAACAACATGTCCTCGACCGCGACACCGCGAATCACGTCGAGCACCACGACGAGCGCGACGGCGAGCGCGGCGACCAAGGTGAGTCGGCGACCGAGATGTGCGATCTCGCGTTGCAGCGGGGTGGGCGGCGACTCGGCGGTGTTGAGCATCGTTGCCAGCCGACCGATTTCGGTCCCCTCGCCCGTGCCGGTGACAACGAGTTCGCCGCGACCCCGGGTGACGGTCGTGTTCATGAACCCCATGCAGCGCCGGTCGGCCAACGCTACGGCCTCGTCAAGCATCGCCACGTCGTCTTTGCTGACCGGCAGAGACTCGCCCGTGAACGCCGATTCATCAACCTGCAGGTCGATCGTCACGAACCATCGGCCGTCAGCGGGCACCCGGTCGCCGGCGTCCACCACTACGACATCACCCGGTACCAACTCCTCGGTGCTGACCTCGGTGATGACACCACCGCGACGCACGCGGGCCCGAGTGACAAGCATCCGCTCCAATGCAGCCAGACTCGATTCGGCCCGGTGCTCCTGCACGAACCCGAGCACGGCGTTGAACAGAACAACCACGCTGATGACGATGACGTCCTTGACATCGCCGACGATTGCTGCGAGCACCGCGGCGCCGATGAGGACCGCCACAAGAAAGCTCCGGAATTGTTCGATGAACGCCCGAAGAGACGATCGTTTCTTGCCTCGAGGTAGCCGGTTCGGGCCGTGAGTATCCAGGCGGGCCACGGCCCCCGACACCGTCAGGCCGACGAGCGGATCCAGCTCGAGCTGCGCCGCGACCTCAACTGAGGTCATGCGATGCCAACCGTCGAAACCGACATCTGGCGAATCTGGTTCACGACTCATCGTCGTAGCCTCGTCCCTTCGCTGTCGGAAGCTCCAACGATAAGACCCACCAGCGTGCGGTTGCCGTGATCGGCTCCCGTGTCCGGGTATGTCAGGCTGCCAAGGGTTGTGTTGGGGAGGCTGCAGGGGGATGAGCTGCGTCTTCGGTCAACGAAGGTCGAACACGATTCGCGCATCCACCCCGCCCTCGAGGACTTGTGCCATCGCCTCATTGACGCTCTCGAGTTCATGTGACTCTCGAACGACCGTCGTTCGCCCGTCGGCGTGGAGATCGAACGTCTCTGCAAGGTCTACACGGGTGCCGACGAGAGAACCAACCACTTTGATTCCCTTGAGGACTGTTTCGAAGATCGGCAGATGCATGATGTTGTCGGCCGGGAGGCCAACGAGGACGAGTGTCCCGTTGCGTTTCAAACTGGCGAAGGCTTGCTCGCAGGCCTTCGGGGTGGCGGCAAGGACGATGGCAGCGTCGGCACCACCGAGCGCCTGTATCGCTTCGGCTGGGTCGTTGGTCGCGGCGTTCACCGTGTAGGTGGCCCCAAGGTTTCTGGCGACGTCGAGTTTGCTGTCGAGAATGTCGACTGCCGCCACCGTCGCGCCAGCAATGCGTGCATACTGGACAGCCATGTGGCCGAGGCCACCGATGCCGAACACCGCCACCAAGTCCGATGATCGAGCACCGGAAACCTTCACCGCTTTGTAGGTGGTAACGCCCGCGCACGTCAGTGGCGCCGCATCGAGCGGATCAATCGATGACGGAACCAGCCCAACGAAGGCTGCGTCGGCGACCACGTACTCCGCGAAGCCACCATTGATCGTGTAGCCCGTGTACCTCGCGTTCGGGCACAGCGTCTCCCACCCTGAGGCGCACGCTTCGCAGGCACCACACGCCCAGCCAAGCCATGGAACAGCGACCCGATCACCTTCGTGAAGGCGCGTGACCCCCGTACCAACGCGCTCGACGAGTCCGACTCCTTCGTGACCGGGAATGAACGGTGGAGCTGGTTTCACCGGCCAGTCACCGCGGGCAGCATGGATGTCGGTGTGACACAGACCAGAGGTCTCAACCTTCACCAGAACCTGACCGGGACCAGGCACGGGCTTGGCGACATCCTCGATCAGCAGGGGACGACCGAACTCATGAACTACAGCAGCCTTCACAGCAACCTCCTCAATCGACATGGATAGAGCGACGCGACTCATCGACGGTGCTGCAGGCCAGCGGCGTGCCGCCTGCCACGAAGACGGCTACACCGACGTGATCGCACGTCCACTCTCGTCGCACCCTCGCCTCGAATCCAGGGTCGGAGGTCCCGTGGCGTGCAGCAGGTGATCACCAACGCCTTGTCGCCGGGACCGGCCGAGGAATGACGCCGATCTCGTCCCGGGTCCGGTGACGTGTCACGCGGAGACGCGACCTAACCTCACACCCGACAGAACGGTGAGTCCAGGTGTAGCCAGACCACGGACGGGGAACCAGTACACCGTCAGTCCATCTACTCAAAGGGGTTTCACCATGCTTGGTTTCATCCTGTTCCTGATCATCGTCGGCATCATCGGCGGTTTCGTCGCGAGAGCCGTCGTGCCCGGCCGCGATTCCATGACGTTCGGCGCGACGCTGCTGCTCGGCATCGTCGGTTCCTTCGTCGGCGGTTTCCTCGGGTATCTCCTCACCAACCGCGATGCCGATGATGGAGCGTTCCAGGCCTCTGGCATCGTCGGCTCGATCATCGGGTCGATCGTGGCCCTGCTCGTGTATCGGGCGGTCAGTGGCCGCCGGACCCTCTCCCGCTAGTCCTACCTCTAGCCACCTGCACGGCCGGTCGTGGCTGGTGCAAACATCGCCACGGTCGTGGTGCACACCGAAGCGGAGGGCAGCACGGATCCGGGGTGGACGTCACCCCGGGTGCGTTCGACACCCACCACGTTGAGTTCGTCTACCCCTGCTGAGGTCCGGGCTTGCCCGACCGACGCTCCCGAGCCAACGATCTCACACCGTTCGTGAGCCGCAGTGTCGTCCGGTTCAGCCGACGTAGACCGCCAGGGCGGGCTGGGTGAGTTCGGGATCCTGGTCCCCGATCAGCGGGCCCTGTGCGGCGTCGCATCCGAGGCCGGTGAGCACCCGCCGTTGCTCATCGGTCTCGACCCCCTCGGCGATCACTATGGCGCCGGCTCGCACGGCCCGTTCGATCACGGCAGCGGCGGAGGATTCACCGCGTCCCTGATCCGTGATCGCTTCGACCCGGGCGGGGTTGAGCTTCACCAGATCGACTGGTCCACCCTGCCGATCGAACGCGTGGCCACTGAGCGCGTCAGCGTCGATCGCCACCAAGCCCCCGAGGTCACGCCAACACGTGAGAGTGTCGAAGTCCTTGGACCGATGCGTGACCGGTGACAGTTGCGAGATCTCGAGCACGACGTGCGACGGCGGGATCGAGTAGTGGCCGATGAGTGGACGGAGCCATTCCAGCACGGCGCCGTCGGGCAGTCGGCCTGCCGGGACGGTGATGGCGATCCACGGGTCGGACGATTCGAATCGCCCGCCCGACCACCGGCGCAACCGCCGAAGCGCGCGGTCGACCACGATCTCGTCGACCGCGTCGAGCAAGCCAATCTGTTCCGCTCGGGTGGCGTACTCGGCGGGCGTCAACATGCCTCGACTCGGATGGATCCATCTCCCGTGGACTTCCCAGCCGAGCACCGCACCGGTCGCTAGATGGACCACGGGCTCGTACGCAGGTACGAACTCACGGCAGAAAATAGATGCAGCCAGTTCTTGGACCGTCGGTTCCCATGGGATCCCTAACCGCTTCATCGATGTCTCCCCCTCGTGGTGGTGGGGAGAGGAGCGTCGACAGAGAAGTCGTAGACGCCGGCCCCAAATGGGGGAACCGAACTACGGCTCCTTGGCGACCCTCCTCGCCAAGCATGTGTATGCAAGAAATACTAAGTGCCGTATCGACTTGTTCGCAATAGGCGTTACGACAAACACCTAACGTGGGATTACAACATGATTTCTACAGTATTCGCAACTCCTCGGTCAGTCCGGGTCCGGCCGGTGGCGTCGCCCAGCGCGGATGCCGTTGGCGATCACGACGACCTCGGCGGCTTCGTGCGTGGCGACGACCGCCGCCAATCCGAGAACACCCAGCGCGGCGACCGGAACGAGGACTCCGATGATAAGGGCGGACAGCACCAGGTTCTGACGCATGATGCGCCCGGCACGACGAGCGTGACGGAGGACGTCGGGAAGGTGGGTGAGGCTCTCGCCCATCAATGCGACGTCAGCAGCTTCGATGGCGATGTCGCTGCCCATGGCGCCCATCGCCAGACCAACGTCCGCCGTTGCGAGTGCCGGGGCGTCGTTGATGCCATCGCCGACCATCGCGACGGGGCCCAGGCTTCGCAACTCCTCGACAATGCGGACCTTGTCCTCCGGTCGGAGTTCGGCGTGGATCTCGTCGACGCCCACCGCCGCGCCGAGGGCGTCGGCGGTTCGTCGGTTATCGCCCGTCAGCATCGCGACGTGTTGCACCCCGAGACCTCTGAGGCTGCGCACGACTTCGGCCGCCTCGGGGCGCAGTTCATCGCGGACGGCGATGGCGCCGAGGAGACGACCGTCACGCTCGACCAGCACGACGGTGGACCCCTGGCTCTGGAGGGCCACCACGGCGTCGGCCAACTGACCCGCCTCGATGAAGCCCGGCTTGCCGAGGCGGGCCGGTCGACCGTCGACGATGCCCGTGATGCCATTGGCCGTCACCGCTTGTACTTCGGCCGCGTCCACGACCGTGCCGGGGGCGGCGGAGAGGATGGCTGCGGCAAGGGGGTGTTCACTGCGCCTCTCGAGAGCGGCAGCGATGCGAAGCACGGTCTCGCTGTCGCTGTCTTCGGTCACGATCACGTCGACGACTGCGGGCTGGTTTCGGGTGAGAGTGCCCGTCTTGTCCAACGCCACGACCCGTACGACAGCGAGGGCCTCGAGCGCGGCGCCTCCTTTGATCAGCGCACCCATCTTGGCTGCTGCGCCAACTGCGGCGACCACCGTCACGGGCACCGAGATGGCGAAAGCGCATGGTGCCGCGGCGACGAGCACGACGAGCGC
>JBKJJS010000343.1:0-6934 GCA_046597895.1 Ilumatobacteraceae bacterium | reverse complement strand
TACAGCCCGCGCGCTTCCAGGTCGGCGAAGTCCACAGGGGGATCTCCGAAGGCCGGTTGACCCGCCGCCTTGAACCACGAGGCGTAGTTCTGGAGTTGGTAGAGCGCGTGGGGCTTGATCCGTTCCCAGTCCCTCTCGGGGTCGTCGCTGCAATAGATCCAGCGCCCGGTGGAGGCGATGTGGGGGTGCTCCCAATCCTTGCCGTACTCCTTCAGGGCCGCGACGTACTCCGGTCGGGTGGGTCCGCCACCCAGTAGGCCATCGCCCAGGCGGGCGGCGCGCCGGATCGCTTCACCAGCGGTGGCGCCGATCCAGATGGGGATGGGCCGTTGCACCGGCTTGGGTGTGCAGCGCACGTCGTCGTACTGGAAGTGGCGGCCGTGGAATGAGAACGACTCCTCCGTCCAGCATGCCCGCATGATCGCGATGGCCTCCTCGGTGATGGAGCCACGCTGTCGTCGGTCGACCTTGAAGGTGGCGAACTCCTCGAGTCGATACCCGACGGCGGGGCCGAAGATGAACCGGCCGTTGGAGAGGTTGTCCACGACGGCACAATCCTCGGCGAGGCGGATCGGGTTGTGGAACGCCATCAGCAGGACGTTGGTTCCGATCGTGACCCGGGTCGTCAGGGCGGCGACCGCCGCCGCCATGGGGAGCAGCGCCGGGAGGTAGCCGTCATCCATGAAGTGGTGTTCGGAGAGCCAGATGTCGTCGTAGCCGATGTGCTCGGCGAACTGGATCTGCTCGAGCGTCTGGGCGTACAGCTGTGCCGTCGTACGCCCACTCCCCGGCGGATTGCGGAAGTCATACCAGAGCCCGAACTTCATCGGCCGAGCGTAGCCAGATGCCGCGTGGAGCGCTCAGACGGAGTGGGCCTGCAGATCGCTCAGATTCGCGAAGTCCAAGGTGGCGGCATGGGTGGCCGCAAGCACTACGCGTGGAGCGGCACCGGCTTCGAACGCCTCCACCCATCGGGATGCGCAGAGGCACCACTGGTCGCCGGCGCTCAGCCCGGCGAACCCGTACTGGGGTGCCGGGGTCGACAGGTCGTTACCGGCGGCCTTGGAGTACGCCAGGAACTCGTCGGTCATAACGGCACATACGGTGTGGACCCCGTAGTCGTCGCCGCCCGTGGTGCAGCAGCCGTCGCGGTGGTAGCCGGTGAGCGGATCGAACGAACAGGGCTGGAGCTCTCCGCCCAAGACATTGTGCGCCATCAGCTGACGTTCACGCCGATGACCCGGCCGATGAGGTACGTGGCACCGCAGGCAATGAGCAGGATGACGACTTGGCGAATCGAGGACTTGAGGATGTTGCGCTCGGCGAACTTGCCGATCAGGGCGCCGACGACGGCGGCCGCCGCCACACCGATGGTGAGCGACACGAGCTTCGCCGCCGCTCCCGAGCCGGCGAACCACGGAATGAGGGGCAGCACGGCTCCGATGCAGAATGCGATGAACGACCACATCGCGGTCAGCCACGGTGAGGCCAAGGCCTCGGGGTCGATGCCGAGTTCCTCGCGGGCATGCACCAACAGGGCCTTATCGCGGTCCTGCATGATGTCGCGTGCGACATCGCGTGCCCGATCGGCCTGCACACCCTTGCTCTCGTAGAGCCGGGCCAGTTCGGCGGTTTCGGCTTCAGGATGACGTTCCATCTCGCGCCGCTCGACTTCCATCTCGCGCAGCACCAACTCGTTCTGAGCGCTCACCGAGACGTACTCGCCGGCCGCCATGCTGATCGCCCCGGCGATGAGCCCTGCCACTCCGGCGAGGCGGACGACGGAGGCATTCGCGCCGGCCCCCGCCACGCCGAGCACGAGGGAGAGGTTGGACACGAGACCGTCGCTCACGCCGAACACCGCGGCGCGGGCCAGGCCGCCGGACACCGACCGATGCTCATGCGTCGGGGCGATGTGGTGACCTATGTGAGGGGACGAGGGCATCAGGGTCAGGCTACGGGGCATGCCACGGCGTTCCGCCACTACGCTCGCCGCGTCCGCAGGATCGGGCCGTTGGGTCGATGGGGGTGCAGCGATAATGGGGGACAACGAAGGAATCGCCGCCATTCAAGCTCTGGCTCGCCAACGCCTCGATCCGGCCACCGCCGAGACCGTCGGCGACTTCATCCCCGCCTACTACGGCCACCTCGCCGGGAGCGACCTCGCAGAACGCCTACCACGTGACCTGCTCGGAGCGGCGCTGGCTCATCTCCGGCTCGGTAGTATCCGGGCGCCGGGCGAGGCACTGGTGGCGGTCACCAACCCGGACCTCGCCGCTGACGGGTGGCAGTCGTTGCACAGCATCGTGCAGGTTGTGACGGACGACATGCCGTTCCTCGTCGATTCCGTGCGGATGGCCGTGCTCGCCTCCGGTCTCGGCATCCACCTTGTCGTGCATCCGCTGTTCGACGTGGAGCGACTCAATGGGCAGATCGTGCGGTGCGCGGAGAGCGACGACCCCAACGAGGCGTGGATCGCGCTTGAGGTCGACCGGGCCGCGGCCCCGCGGCGCGACGAGTTGTCCATGCGCCTTCGTGCCGCGCTGGACGACGTCCGTTTGGCCGTCGCCGACTACCCGGCCATGCGAGATCGGGTGGCGGAGTTGGCGTACGAGATGGATCACAGTGTCGGCGGCCTCGGCACTGACGAGCCGCGACGATCGGCAGAGTTCCTGCGCTGGTTGGTGGACGACCACTTCATGTTCCTCGGCTACCGCGAGTACGACTACGTGGACGGTGTCGATGGGCAGTCCCGCTCAGTCACGGTCGAAGCAGTGGCGGGCACAGGACTCGGACTGCTCCGGGATGGACGTCGTGAACATGGGGATCGGCGACCCGACGCACTGTCGGCGACCGCCGCGGCCAAGATCCGCGAGCGAAACCTGATGTATGTCACCGTGGCCAACAGTCGCTCAACGGTGCACCGTCCGGAGTACCTCGACTACGTGGCCGTCAAACGCTTCGCCGAGGATGGAACGATCACGGGAGAGCGGCGAATTCTCGGCCTCTTCCCCGAGTGGATCGGCCGCATCAGCGTGTTCACGATTCCGCTGGTACGGGACAAGGTGAGCGAGGTGTTCGACCGCAGTGGATACCCCGTAGACAGTCACGGGGGACGCGGGCTGCGATTCGTCCTGGAGAGCTTTCCCCGCGATGAGTTGTTCCAGATCGGGACCGACGACCTGGAACGGATCGCCATCGGCATTCTGGATCTGCAGGATCGTCGACAGGTGCGGGTGTTGAGTCGGCGTGACGACTTCGGCCGGTTCGTGTCCTGCTTCGTGTTCATGCCTCGCGACCGGTTCTCGACGAGCACGGCCGAGGCCATGGCCGCCGCGCTGATGGAGGTGTACTCGGGGGTATCGCGAGAGCATGCTGTCGCCGTAGGGGGCGCCGCGCTGGCGCGGCTCCATGTGCGGATCCAACTCGGGCCGGGTTCCCCGCCCGACGTCGACACGGTCGACCTGGAGCGTCGGTTGTCGGCGATCGCCCGCGATTGGTCGGACGGGTTGCGCAGCGCTCTCGTGGAACGGCTTGGCGAAGACGCTGGACTCATGGCCTTTGCCCGGTACGGATCGGCGTTCCCGCTGACGTATCGGGACTCGTATGACCCCGACATCGCCGTCGAGGACATCGGCCGGATGGACCAGTTGACCGAGGGAGCGGATCTCGTCGCCGTGATGGAACGGTCGCTCGGTTCACCACCTGACCGTTTCCGTTTCGTCGTGCTCCGAGCGGGTTCTACCCTCGACCTGTCAGACGAAGTGCCGCTGCTCGAACATCTCGGACTGCGCGTCATCGATGAGCAACCGCACGAGATCCGCCTTGCCAATGACACCGTGGTGTGGCGCCACGACATCGCGGTGGCCGTTCCGAGCGGGAGCTGCATCGAGGATCCGGCCGTGCGGTCCGAGGTGAGCGCCACGTTCGCCGCGGTACTCCGTGGCGATGTCGAGAGCGACGGATTCAACCGCCTTGTTCTCGTGGCCGGGCTGAGCGCGATCCAAGTGGCGGTCCTTCGGGCATACGCGAAGTACTTGCGTCAGGCCGGCTTGCCGTTCAGCCAGGCCTATGTGGAGGGCACGCTGACCAAGCACGGGGCGATTGCCGTACTTCTCGTGGAGCTCTTCGAGGCTCGGCTGCGCCCGGGGAATGACGAGAACCGCTCCACACGGGCGGCGATGATCACCGGCCAACTCGGCGCCGCACTCGACGCTGTCCCGAGCCTCGACGACGACCGCATCCTGCGCAGCCTCTGGACCCTGGTGGAGGCCACGTTGCGGACGAACTTCTATCAGGGCCGGCCCGTGCTGTCCTTCAAGCTCGATCCGCGTCAGATTCCGGACCTACCCCAACCCCGCCCCATGTTCGAGATCTGGGTGTACTCCCCCCGAGTGGAGGGGGTGCACCTGCGGGGCGGGATGGTCGCCAGAGGCGGTATCCGCTGGAGCGATCGCCGGGAGGACTTCCGCACCGAGGTCCTGGGTCTGATGAAGGCGCAAGTCGTGAAGAACGCCGTCATCGTGCCCACTGGGGCGAAGGGCGGATTCGTCGTCAAGCGACGAGACGACATGCCCGATGCCGTCGCGCTCCGCGCTGAGGTGGAGGCGTGCTATCGGCTGTTCATCGCCGGGTTGCTCGATGTCACCGACAACGTCGTCGGTCACGTGGTGGTGGGGCCGCCCGATGTCGTTCGCCATGACGGCGACGACCCGTACTTCGTCGTCGCCGCTGACAAGGGAACGGCGACGTTCTCGGACATCGCCAACGAGGTGGCGGCCGGCTATCGCTTCTGGCTCGGCGATGCCTTTGCGTCAGGCGGTTCGGTTGGCTACGACCACAAGCAGATGGCGATTACCGCGCGAGGGGCGTGGGAGAGCGTCCGCCGGCACGCTCGGACTCTCGGGCTCGACGCCGACACATCCGAGTTGACGGTGGTCGGCATCGGCGACATGTCAGGTGACGTGTTCGGCAACGGCCTCCTGCGCAGCCCACACGTGAAGCTCGTCGGCGCGTTCGATCATCGCCATGTCTTCGTGGACCCTGATCCCGATCCGGCCACCTCCTTTGCGGAACGCCGGCGTCTCTTCGATCGACCGCGATCGAGCTGGGACGACTACGACCGGGCGCTGATCTCCCCGGGTGGCGGCGTCTTTCCCCGCTCGGCCAAGAGTGTCGAGGTCTCGCCTGAGGTAGCCACCCGCTTGGCGATTGCCCAGGGCCCGATCACCCCGAACGATCTGATCGTGGCGATTCTGAAAGCCGGAGCCGACCTGCTGTGGAACGGCGGTATCGGAACGTTCGTGAAGGCCAGCACCGAGGGCCATTCGGACGCGGGCGATCGCACGAGCGACGCCATACGGGTCGACGCCAACCAACTTCGGGTGCGCATGGTGGGCGAGGGTGGCAATCTCGGATTCACGCAGAGAGCGAGGGTGGAGTACGCCTTGGCCGGTGGACTCATCTTCACGGACGCCATCGACAACTCGGCCGGCGTGGACTGCAGCGACCACGAGGTCAACATCAAGATCCTCCTCGATGCTCAGGTGACCGCCGGCGAACTGACCCTGAAACAGCGCAACGAGCTACTCGTCACGATGACCGACGATGTCGGTGAACTTGTGCTCGACGACAACCGAGCACAGACCCTGGCGCTCACGATTGCCCGACGCCAGGCCGCCCCGATGGTGGATGTGCATGCCCGCTACCTGAAGGTGCTCGAGCACGAGGGTTGGATCAATCGTCAGCTCGAGTTCCTCCCGAACGAGAAGCAGATGACGGAACGGGCGGCTCAGGGGATCGGCCTGACCACGCCGGAGTTCGCCGTCCTGCTGGCGTACACGAAGACGACGAACACCCATCTCCTCCTGGAGTCGGATCTCCCCGACGACCTCTATGTACAGCGCGAACTGATCGCCTATTTTCCGCCGGCCTTACGCCAGCGCTACCGAGTGGCCATGGCGGGTCACCGTCTGCGGCGCGAGATCGTTGCCACCGCCATCGCCAACCAGATGGTGAACAGGGCAGGAATCTCCTTCGACCATCGCATGACCGAGGAAACCGGGGCGGGGGTGGCCGATATCACGAGGGCGTACATCGTGGCGGCCGACGTGTGTGAACTCGCGCGCTGGTGGGACGAGATCGCCCAGATCGATTCCTCGGTACCGCCGGAGGTACAGATCGGATTGCTGCTCGACCTGCGCCGCTGGGTCGAGCGGTGCGTGCTCTGGTTGCTCAGGCATCGCCGATCCCCGATAGCGCTCGCCGCGACGTACGAGGCGTTCGCCCCCGGCGTAGCGGAACTCGCGATGGAGTTGGCGCCGGTGCTGAAGGGTACCTTCCGTGCGACTGTGCGCACGGTGACAAAGACCCGGGTCGGTGCGGGCGTCGCCCCGGCACTCGCAGAGCGGTCGGCCGTGTGGCCGCTGCTCCATACTGGTCTCGACGTGATCGAGATCGCGTCGGGCCATGGGCTTCGCCCTACTGATGTCGCTCGCGTCTACTGGCAGTTGTTCCACGAACTCGACGTGGCGTGGCTGTGGGATCGGGTTGGCGCACTTCCGCGGACCGACCGCTGGCAGACGAGCGCCAGGTCGGCCCAGCGCGACGACCTACTTGGCTGCCTTCGGGAACTGACTGATGCCGTCGTAGGCCGTGACCCTTCGGCGACCGCGACGACGGCGGTCGAGGAGTGGGCCGATCGCAACGAGCGTCAGATCGCTCGCCTCAAGGACGTCTTCACCGAGATCAAGACCGGAGCGGTCTACGACCTGACCACGGTGTCCGTGGCGCTGCGACAGCTTCGTAACACCGCCTAGACGAGGTCACTCGCCGGGGTGCCTGTCGCGTTCTGTTCGTCCACGCTCTGTTCGCCGAGGTAGCTGGCCTCCAGGAGGTCTTGGCGGCCGAGGAGTTCCTTGGCGTCACCCTCGAG
>JBKJJS010000269.1:0-4895 GCA_046597895.1 Ilumatobacteraceae bacterium | reverse complement strand
GAGGGGGCCGCGCCGGCGAGACCGGCAGCGGCGGCGGCGTCGTCGGCGGCCTCGGCTGCGGCGGTCTTGGTGGTCGACAGCGGCTGGGCGACCTTGCAGTTGTCGCGGTAGATGGCGACCGCCTTGATACCGAGTTGCCACGCCAACAGGTGCAGCCCCTCGACATCTTCCACCGTGACCTCTTCTGGCATGTTCACGGTCTTGGAGATGGCCCCGGAGATGAACGGCTGGACCGCCCCCATCATGCGCACGTGGCCTTCGTAGTGGATGACGTTGTCGCCCATCGAGCAGGCAAACACCGCCAGATGCTCCGGCTTCAACGCCGGGGCACCAATGAGCGACTTGTGCGAGTCGATGTAGCCGATAATGGCCTCGACCTCGCTTGGCGAGTAGCCGAGCCGGTCGAGTGCCCGCGGGATCGTCTGGTTGACGATGAACATGTTGCCGCCACCGACGAGCTTTTTCATCTTCACGAGCCCGAGATCCGGCTCGACGCCCGTGGTATCGCAATCCATCATCAATCCGATGGTGTTGTGGCTGATGAACCCGTTGGCGGTGTACGTCACGTTGGTGGGCACGGAGATGTCGTAGGTGAATTCCTCGTCACCGAGCTTGGCCGTTTCGACCTCATCGAAGAAGAAGCCGAGCAGGTGACCGAGTTCGGCATCGCCCGAGCGGGCATACAGCTCCTGGGCCAGGCGGCGGGTGATGGATCGCGAGCGGCGCAGTTCCATCATCGCCGCTTTCCGGTCACGGTCGTTCCCCGGAGCCACACGATCAATCAATGCGGCACTGACTGGGATGTGGTCGTACCGAGCCGCCTGCTGGGCATCGTTGATGTCGACCTTGCCGGCTTTGCGACCCGAGATGAAGCCGATGGCATCGAGCCATGCCGAGTTGGCGATCCGGTTGAGCAGGCGGACGATCTGCAAATGTGAGCCGCGACCGCTGACGCCTTGCGAACGGGTGGTGACGAAGCCGAGCGCCAGCATGAGGGTTTGGACCTCAACGGCGAACGACTCGTTCACCGTGGTCCACGATGGGTAGCCCATGGTGACCGTACCGTCGGCCTCGAACAGACCGCGAATGAACGCCGTGTAGCACGATGGGTCGTTCGTGTGCAGCAGCGCATCGGGGATGTGGGGCGTGTAGCCCGTGTCGGTGTGGGATTCGTGAGGCCGCCGCTTGGCAAAGCCGCAGGCCTCCCACCACTCGACGAGCCGAACCGAGTTGAAGGACACCTCGACGTACCCACCGACCGGCGTGACCGACGCGGCAATGCCGAACTGTTCTTTGCCGAGTCGCTCGAGATGAGCGACGACATCCAGATCCTCGGTGCCGACGCAGAACCGCAGCCCGCGAGCGTGGAGCGACCCGTCGCCCATGAAGTAGCCGACGAGTTCGGCGAGATCGGCGTTCATCGTGCGGGGAACGGTGACGTGATGTTCGCCCGCCCACGCCATCTTTTCCGACAGCGGAGGCAGCACGACCTCGTTCGGTGTGCCGACGATTCCTCCGAGCACCATGGGAACACGGTCACCGGGGCGCACATCAGCGAAATGGCGCCACGCCCAGGCGCCATCCGAGTCGACCACCTTGATGCGGTGCTTCGTGGTGCCGTGGATGGCGTAGCCGCGTCGGGTGGTGACGTCGACGACCTGCTCGAGACCGTTCACGTAGAACTTCGTGGCGTCCTGCTCACCATCGTCGGTGTGCACCGAGAACGAGACGTCCTGCCACTGCGCTCCATCCGGATCGCCGAGCGAGCGGAGACGCACGAGGCCGCGGGAGGTAGCGACGAGCGAGCCGCCCACGAGGCAACCGGTCGGAGCCAAAACTGTGGCCTGGCTGTTGCGTACGCCGTGGGCCTCGCCGTCGGTGACGGCGACATCCCACGAGCGGCGGCCGGCCTCGAGTAGTTCGGCCGGGACCCCGTGGGCTCCCTCGATGACGTGAGCGGCGTCGCGGTGCATCTTGAGCACGTTGATCATGTGCTCACGGTTCTCGGCAAAGCCGGCGAAGGGACCCATACGAGCCGCCGTGCGGGCCGATGTGGCATACGCGTGGCCGGTCATGAGCGACGTGATGGCCCCGGCCCAGGACCGGCCCTCGGGTGAGTCGTAGGGGTGACCGAGCGCCATCAACATGGCACCGAGGTTGGCGTATCCCAAGCCGAGCTGGCGGAACTTGCGGGTCGTGTCCCCGATGGATTCGGTCGGGTAGTCGGCATTGCCGACCAGGATCTCCTGGGACGTGAACATGATCTCGACGGTGTGCTGGAACGCCGCGATGTCGAAGTCGCCATCCTCGCCGAGGTACTTCAGTAGGTTGATCGACGCCAGGTTGCAGGCCGAGTTGTCCAGGTGCAGGTATTCGGAGCACGGGTTAGACCCATTGATCCGGCCGGTGTTCTGCGCCGTGTGCCAGCGATTGATGGTGGTGTCGAACTGCAGACCAGGGTCGGCGCACTCCCATGACGCCTGGGCGATCTGGCGCCACAGATCGCGGGCCCGCATCGTCTGCACGACCGAGCCATCCTTCACGGCGATGAGGTTCCAGTCGGCATCGTCCAGCACTGCCTGCATGAAGTCGTCCGTGACCCGGACCGAGTTGTTGGCGTTCTGGTACTGAATGGAGAAGCTGTCGGCGCCGTCGAGGTCCATGTCGAACCCGCCGTCACGTAGCACGCGGGCCTTGCGCTCCTCTTTCACCTTGCACCAGATGAACTCCTCGATGTCCGGGTGATCGGCGTTGAGAATGACCATCTTCGCGGCTCGGCGTGTTTTGCCTCCGGACTTGATGGTGCCGGCCGACGCATCGGCGCCACGCATGAAGCTCACCGGGCCCGACGCTGTCCCGCCGCCTTGCAGCAGTTCCTTCGAGGAACGAATCCGCGAGAGGTTGATCCCGGCGCCCGAGCCACCCTTGAAGATGGTTCCCTCCTCCCGGTACCAATTGAGGATGGAGTCCATGGTGTCGTCCACGGCCAGGATGAAGCAGGCGCTCGCCTGTTGCGGGACGCCCTTGACTCCGATGTTGAACCACACCGGGCTGTTGAACGCCGCCCGCTGCGTGATGAGAATGAGCTTCAACTCGGCCCGAAAAGCCTCGGACTCGGCGTCGTCGACGAAGTAACCCGCTTCAATGCCCCACTCGGCGATGGTGTCGGTGACTCGGTCGACGACCTGACGCAGCGAGTGCTCCCGCTCCGGGGTGCCGAGCGTGCCGCGGAAGTACTTCTGGGCGACGATGTTGGTGGCGTTCAGCGACCACCCGACCGGAAACTCCACATCGAGCTGCTCGAACGCGACGGACCCATCCCGGTAGTTGCTGATTCGGGCGTCACGGCGCTCCCATACCACATCGTCGTACGGATGCGTCTCTGGCGATGTGAAGTGCCGCGTGATGCAGATACCGACTTGCTCCGGTGCGATGGACATGTCCTGCTCCCTCCTCGTTCCCGCCACGGGCGTTCCGCAGCCTCATTGTCCTGGGGTGATGACACGGCCCAGGGTCTCCCCTGGGCCTCACTGACGTCTCGATCTGGTGGCGGGGGTTTCCCCGTACCCCACTCACTGCGGTGGGAGAAGATTACAGCATTGTAGTTACGGCCATGTCAACGCTTGTCATCAAGTTCGTTCGGAGGATGATCCCGGCGCAGGTCGGGAGGCACCATTCGTCGTGGCGGGGGCGCAGGTTCAGGACTTGAGGTCCTACCGACGTCACCTCCCCTGCCGAGCGAGTTTGGTAACCGTCCTGTCTGCCGCGGCCCCCGCCACAGACGTATGTATGCGGGGCCCACGATAGGGACAGTGGGCTGTGCGGAGAAAGGGGAACAACCCGTGAATTCTGCTGTGGACAACGGCCGCGTCACCCACAGATCGCCCACAGATCGCCCACAGTGCCCTACGCCATCCACATGATCGGCTGTGGACACTGTGGATGAACCCACATCTACCGCCAGGGCTCGCTGACCTGCTTCAATCAGCGCGTGCGCCGTCTCTCGCCCGACCCCTCCCCGCTGGTTTCTGTCTCGGACCAATATGGCGAGCCGGTACGGGTGCGGCCCTCTGCCCGCCCGTGGGTGGGTCTGTGCATGGTGACCAGTATCGATGGCGCCGCCGCGCTGGAAGGAACATCGGGCGGGTTGTCGTCTCCGACCGATCACGCCGTACTGCTGGCCCTGCGACAAGCGGCCGACATGGTGATCGTGGGAGCCGGCACCGTACGAGCCGAGGGCTACGGCGTGCCCAGCAAGGCCGGCCTGCGCATCGGCGTGGTCACCGCCACCGGGCGCGTTGACCCGTCCCGGCCCCTGTTCACCTCTGGAGCTGGCTTCCTCATCACCACTGAGGAGGCCCCCGACCACGGGATCCACGCCGTTCGCGCTGGGCGGGGTCGGGTGGACCTCGCCATGGCGCTCGCCACCCTCGACGCCGACTTCGTGCAGGCCGAAGGGGGCCCGACCCTCAATGCTGCACTCCTCGACGCCGACCTCGTCGATGAGGTGAATCTCACGCTCTCGCCCGCACTCGTCGGCGGAGTGAGCACGCGGCTCGCGACGGGCGCTTCCGACGTCATGCACCGGATGCAGTTGGTTCATGTGTGCGAGCAGGATGGCTTCGTGTTTCTGCGCTATGTACGGGCGTGATCGCAGGGCCGCGTCAGCCCGGCAACCGGACACGCTCACCCACGGCAAGGCTTGGTCCCCCGTTCAGGCGTACGAGACGATCCACCAGCCGGTCGAGATCCCCGGTTGGCTGCATCGCCCGAGCAATCGCCCAGAGGGTGTCGCCCGGCTGCGCGACGTAGGTTCCCCAGGGTACCAAGCGTTGGCCGCCAAAGGCCTGTCCCCCTCCGGCATCAACGCTGAGCGGACGGAACTCGGGAGCGGA
>JBKJJS010000196.1:0-7125 GCA_046597895.1 Ilumatobacteraceae bacterium | reverse complement strand
TGGAAGTAGGACAGGTACTGCTTGGCCACCGTCACGGCTTCGGCCTCGTCCTGAACCTCGATGTCGACAACGCCGCTGACGACCTGCACGGACATCGGCCCGACGTCGGTCGGCTCGTAGACCCCGAGGCCGCCGCCTTCGATCATGGCCGGGCCGCCCATGCCGATGTTCGAATCCTTGGTGGCGATCACGACGTCGGCGCACCCGAGAAGCGCGGCGTTACCAGCGAAGCAGTACCCGCTGTTGATGGCGACGACCGGCACGGAGCCGCTCAGCTTGGCGAACAGGTTGAAGGCCATGCAGTCGAGGCCAGCGGCGCCGAGGCCATCGGTGTCGCCTGGCCGGCCACCGCCACCCTCGGTGAAGAACACGACAGGGACCTTCATCGTCTCTGCCAGTTCGAACAGCCGATCCTTCTTGCGATGGTTCTGGAGCCCCTGCGTGCCGGCCAGGACCGTGTAGTCGTACGACATCACGATGCACTGCGCGGCGTGCCCCTCGAACAGGTGGCCGTTCACCCGCCCGATGCCACCGACCATGCCGTCGGCTGGGGTCCGGGCGATGAGGTCCTCGAGCGTGCGGCGCCGACGTTGGGCAGCGATGACGAGTGGGCCGTACTCGACGAACGTTCCCTCATCGACGAGGTCGGCCACGTTCTCGCGGGTCGTGCGCCGACCGACCTTGCGACGCCGGGCGACGGACTCCGGACGGGCCGCGTCGAAACCCACCTCGTGGCGGGCCACCACATCGGCGAGGTCCGGCCGGATGGTGTCGAGATCGACGACGGCCGTGATCTCTTCGGCGGCCGCAGCCACTTCCACCTCGTCGATCTCGACGAGCAACTGCCCCTCCATCACGGTTTCGCCGGCCACGACACTCACGCCCCGGATGGAGCCGCTGAGTTCGGCTTCGCCCACGTGCTCCAGCTTCATGGACTCCATGATGAGCACCGGCTGCCCGCGCCGCACGAGGTCCCCCGGCGAGACGAGGACCTCCACGATGGTGCCCTGCATCGGGGCGTGCACTGCGGCGTGTGAAGTCATCGGCCGGAAGGTACTGCCCTCAGCGTGTCCATCCCGTACCGTGCCCACCCGTGCCACCGTTGCTGCCGTTCGACGACGCCCTGCGCGCCCTCCTCCTCGCCAACCTCGCGACGCACGACCGCCACGCGCTCGCGCTCGATGACAACCGTCACGCCGCCGTCGCGGTCGTCGTCGTGGACAGCGACGCCGTCACCCATGGAGAGGACCCGAATCCCGCACCCCCGGAGCGCATCGCCGACATCCCCGGCGCGGCCCACCTCGACCTCTCAGGAAGCATCGCCAACACGGCCGGGGGGCCGGCGATCGTCCTCACGCGCCGGGCGGCGACGCTCCGCGCCCATGGCGGGCAATGGGCGCTGCCGGGAGGCCGGGTCGACGAGGGCGAATCGGTGCTCGACGCGGTGTTGCGGGAACTGCGCGAGGAGATCGGGCTCACACTCGGCCCTGCTGACGTACTCGGCACGCTCGACGACTACGCCACCCGGTCGGGCTTCGTGATCACGCCGATCGTGCTCTGGGGAGGGGCCGACCCTGCCATGCATCCGGACCCGGCCGAGGTCCAGTCGGTCCACCGCGTGTCGTTCCGCGAGTTGCAACGGGAGGACTCGCCCCGATTCGTGACGATCCCCGAATCCGACCGGCCAGTCGTGCAGGTGGCGGTCGGCGGCGACCTCATCCACGCGCCCACCGGGGCGATCATGCTGCAGTTTCGCCGGGTGGCCATCGAAGGCGTCGCCGAGCGCGTCGCCCAGTACGAGCAGCCCGTCTTCGCCTGGCGCTGAGACCGTGGCCCTCGGACTCACTCGTGGGACGGACTCACTCGTGGGACGGACTCACTCGTTGGAGATGTCCACCACGAGTCGATCGGGCTCCCGCAACGTGAACACCCGGAACGGACGAACCTTGTCGAGTCCTATTCCCCAGATCATCACGCTCTCGAAGTTGTCGAGCAGACTCAACTCCTCGATGAGCGACACATTCGTCGGGAAGATCCGATTCGGCCCTGGGTAGAGATCGGGTTCGTTACCCATCCACGAACCGACGAAGATCACCAGGTTGGCGTCGCCGCGGATGTCCACCGGCTCGCCGCTCGAACCCAGCGTGAGGGGATCGCCCTCGTAGCGCACTGCATAACCCGGGAAGTCGCCGGCACCGGCGAACTCTATGACGACCCGCTCGTAGCACGGGTGGCTGCCGGTGCGGATCGTGTCGCCGTAGATCGCCGCGAGCTTCAGCGGCCAGTCCACCTCCACCGGGTCTGTGCCGACGGGACCCTCGCACACCTCGGTGGTGGTCGTGCTGGAGACGATCGTCGTAGTACTCGGCTCCACGGCGATGGTGGTCGCCACGCTGGTGGTCGCCACGCTGGTGGTCGCCGTCGTAGCGGGCACTCCGCTCGTGATCAGCGTGGTGCCGGACACCGTCGAGCCGTCGTCCGAACACGCTGCGGCGACGCTGCCCAGAAGCCCCACCGCGATCAGTGCGCCAGCAATCTTCATCTCCCCCATATTGCACCCTCCGACGCCCGCAGCAACGTCAGCCCGGCGTCGCACGATCTGTGCGACACCTACGAGGCAGACTGAACAGGTCATGGCCATCTCCTGCGTGTACTGCGGCGCCAGCCACCCGAACGCGTCCGAGGTGCGGGCGTGCTGGGCCCGCCAGGTCGAAGACTCGACCCCGACTGGCCCCGCCGCCCTCCACCCGGAGGTGGCTGCTGACCCAGAGTTGGCGGCCGACCCCGCGTTGGCCCCAAACCCATTGGCGGCTCAACCCGGGCCTGATGCGCTCGGGCGCAACCTTGTCGTGCTCGCCGGCGCCCCCATACCCGAAGCCTGGGCGGCGGCGCCCGTCGAGACGATCACCGCTGCCGTTCTCGCCGACCCCGAGCCAATCGTGGCGCGCCTGCGCGATCGTGCCGCGGTACGGCACCGAACCGTCTTCGCACTCCACACACCGCTCCCCCGGGATCGCCCACCCCTCTCCGTCGAATCTCGGATGCTCCACGAACTCGGTCCTCAATTCGAAATGAGCCTCGACGCCTTGCATCACCTCGTGTGGTCGAACTCCATCGACGCCACCGAACCTGAGTGCTCCCGATGGGCTCCTGGCGACCGAGCCATCCAGCTGGGCGCCCAACCAGCCGCCAATGGGTTAGTGGGCGATGTCGTGCTGGCGGACGGCCGGACGGCGTGGCTCGACGGAGGGCCGCTGACGCACTTCGGCGATCTCCTCCAGGGTGCCGAGGTGGTACCCATGCTCGCTATCGAACACGGCTCACTCGTGCCGTTAGGGCCGAACGAACCCGGGCCAACGGCCGGCGAGTTGGCGCCGGACCAACACGCGGCGGTCACTCATCCCGGAGGCGCCGCCCGCATCATCGCCCCGGCCGGCTCCGGAAAGACTCGGGTGCTCACCGAGCGGGCCCGCCACCTACTCACCCGCTGGAGGGTGCCAGCGGGCGCAGTGTGCCTCGTGTCGTTCAACACCCGCGCCCAGGCCGAAATGCGCGAGCGCACGAGGGATCTCCCCGGACTTCAGGTTCGCACCCTCAACTCACTCGCGCTGGCCATCGTCAACGGCACCCATCCGTTCGTTCCACGCCGCACCGCCGCGCGCCGGACCATCGACGAACCCGACGTCCGCCGGCTTCTGGACCGGTTGGTGAAGGTGCCGAAACGCCGCAACACCGACCCCACCGCCCCATGGATCGATGCCCTCTCCGTGGCGCGTCTCGGCCTTGCCGACCCCGTCGAGGTCGAGGCGAGATACGACGGTGATGTCGCCGGATTTGCCGATGTCTACCCGCAGTACCGGGACGAGTTGCGGCGTGAGAATGCGCTCGACTTCGACGAACAGATCGTCGGGGCCATCGAAGTGCTCCTCACCGATCCCGCAGCACGCATCGCCGCCCAACGGAGTTGCCGGCTGCTCCTCGTCGATGAGTTCCAGGATCTCGCCCCGGCACACCTGCTGCTGATACGGCTCCTCGCCGGTCCGGCTCTCCAGGTGTTCGGCGTCGGCGACGACGACCAAACCATCTACGGCTACCAGGGGGCCGACCCTGCCTGGCTCATCCACTTCGCCTCCCTGTTCCCCGGCTCCGGCGACCATCCGCTGGAAGTCAATTACCGATGCCCCGAAGGAATCGTGGCGGCGGCGGATCGGCTACTGCGTCGCAACCGGCATCGGGTCCAGAAGCGGATCCGCGCCGCCCGGGTGGGCGAGATCGGATGGCGCTCCGTCGCCGCCGACAACACGCTGGCGGCCACCGTCGGCGCGGTGCGGGAGGCCATCGCGGCGGGGCGCACACCCGGCGAGATCGCCGTGCTCACCCGCGTGAACGCGCTCCTGGCGCCAGTCCAGGTCGCGTTGCACGGCTCGGTGCCCGTGCAGGGTGGCGTTGGTCGGGAGTTCACCCAGCGCACCGCCGTGCGGGCCACGCTCGCCTGGCTACGACTGGCGGCCGGCGAATGGCGTCCAGATGACCTGGCCGAGGCGCTGCGCCGGCCGTCGCGTCCGCTCCATCCCAACGTGATCGCCTGGGTTGGCGAAACCCGGGATCTGGCGGGGCTCAGCCGCCTCGCCGATCGCCTGCGTACACCGAGAGACGCCGACCGCGTGGCATCGTTCGGCGTCGACATCGAGCGGCTGCGACAAATGGTGGAGCAGGGCAAGTCCACGGCGGCCGTCGTGGGCGTGTTGTTCCACGACCTCGGCCTCGCCGGCTCCGTCTCGACGCTCGACCTGAACCGGCAGGGCATGAACAGGGGCGCCCAGAACGACGACCTGACGGCGCTCGAGCAGCTGGCGACGCTGCAACCCGACGCCTCGCGCTTCCCGGCGTGGCTCGCCGAATCGCTCGACCGTGGTCGCGGCGACGGCGACTCCGACGGGGTCACCCTCGCCACCGTGCACCGTGTGAAGGGCCAGGAGTGGCCAATGGTCGTGGTTCACGAGGCCAGCGATGCCCAGTTCCCCCACCGGCTGGCCGAGGACATCGAGGAGGAGCGGCGGCTGTTCCATGTCGCCATCACGAGAGCGTCCGCCGAGGCGATCATCGTCTGCCCACTCGCCGGCCCGTCACCCTTCATCCGCGAGCTCTCGACCGAGCCATCCGAGCGAGACCTCCGCGCTGAACCGGCCGCGCCCGTCAGCCCGAGTCGCAAGGTCGCCGACGCCACGAGTTCATCTCCCCTGCGGGACAAGGCCAGGGTCATCGCCGTACCGGGCCTCGTGCTCGTGGACCAGGGCACGGAGTGGGTCGTGGAAGCAGTCTCGCCTGCTGGCGCAGACGCTCGTCACGACCCGGCGACGCGGCAGTTCCGTACGGGGTCCAAGGTCGCCACCGCAGGAGGGGCATCCGGTGAGCTCACTCCAAGATCCGACACCGATCCGCTCGAGCAATCCGTACGGGCGTTCGATCTGCTGCGAACGTTGCGGCGTCGGCTCGCCCAGGGCAAGCCGGCCTACACGGTATTCGACGACGCCACCATGGAGCGTCTGGCGCTCGCGCTCCCCCGGGATCTCGCCGCCGTGGCCCGGGTTCAGGGCATCGGACCAGCCAAACTCGAACAGTACGGGGACGCCATCCTCACCATCGTCGAGGACGCCATCGGCTGACCCCAGCTCGGCATCGGTCAGATCCGCCCCGGTCAGATCGGCTTCGCTCAGTGTGCTCGACGTGGCCTCGTCGTTCGCCGTGCCCACCATCACGGCACGGTCGGCGGCGGCTCGCACGTTTCCGGGCCGCCGTCCTCGGCGAGACCGGCGCCGAGGGGCGCGGAGTGCGCGCGCCAGAATTTGACCCCGTCCCTGTCACCCGCGAGGCCGGGCGGGGCGTCCGTATGAAGCATGACCGCAGTGATCGAAGTCGAACAGTTGCGCAAGGAGTACCGGCGGCGGCGGGGCCGGCGGACGATGGCGGTGGACGGGCTCGACCTGTCCGTCCCGGAAGGCGGGGTGTTCGGGTTCCTCGGGCCGAACGGATCCGGCAAGACCACCACCATCCGCTGCCTGCTCGGCCTGGTGTCGGCCACATCGGGTCGCACCGCGTTGTTCGGTGAGTGGGGTAAGGC
This sequence comes from Ilumatobacteraceae bacterium, assembly GCA_046597895.1. Lineage (GTDB taxonomy): Bacteria > Actinomycetota > Acidimicrobiia > Acidimicrobiales > Ilumatobacteraceae > WLJO01. Next base: position 1,004 of record JBKJJS010000196.1, on the reverse strand, counting down.
GGCGCTACCAGCGGCGATCCGCAAGGTGGGCGCCATCGTGGAGACACCAGCGCTTTTCCCGACGATGACCGCCCGGGAGAACCTGGCGTTGCTCGGGGCGATCGACGGAATCGGCCGGCGCCGCGTGGCCGAGAGCCTCGAACTCGTCGGTCTCGCCGAACGAGCGGACGAGAAGGTACGCAAGTACTCCCTCGGCATGCGCCAACGACTCGGGCTGGCTGCCGCACTCCTGAAGGACCCCGCCCTCCTCGTCCTGGACGAGCCGGTGAACGGCCTGGATCCCGCCGGGATCCGCGAGAACAGGGAGCTCCTAAGGAGGTTTGGTCAGGAGGGGCGCACCGTGTTCCTCTCCAGCCACTTACTCACCGAGGTTGAGCACACGTGCGACCGCGTCGCCATCATCGACCGCGGCAAGCTGGTGCTCAGCGGCCGGGTCGACGAAGTGCTGGCCCAGGCAACGAAGCCATCGCTGATCGTCGGCATCGACGCCAAGGACGCTGACGCTGCTACCGGTGTCCTGCGCCGGGCCGGTCTCGATGTCGAGGCCGATGCGCTCCACCTGCGCGTGGCGCTGCCACCCTCCGAAGGGGCTCACGTCACAAGGCTTCTCGCCGATGCCGGGCTCTATCTCAACGAACTCCGACCCGAGTCCGTGAGCCTCGAAGAGCTCTTTCTCTCCATCACCGCCCACGAGGAGTCGAGGTCATGAGCTTCGTACGACTGACCATTGTCGAGATGCGACGCGCGTACTACCGCCGGCTCGTGCGGTGGATGATCGCCGTGGCGCTGCTGTTCTGCGCCATCGCGGGGCTGGCGGCATTCTTGACCAGCGCTGACGCCGTGAGCTTGGCCGCCGACGACACCCACCCAGCCCGCATGGCGGCATGGTGGACGGCGGGTACCGCCGACGGCTTCCTCACCATCGCCGCGCTGTTCCTCGTCGTCGGAGCGGTGATCTGTGGCGCCTCGTACGCCGGAGCCGAGTGGCGGGCGGGAACGGTGAC
>JBKJJS010000133.1:0-6635 GCA_046597895.1 Ilumatobacteraceae bacterium | reverse complement strand
ACTCCGAGGTCTGGCGAGCGGTCTGACGTTCGAAGTTGATGACGTCCCACTTGATCTCGGCGACGGTCTCGCCGAGCTGGTTCGTGTACGTGTTGAGGAAGTGGTCGGTGACGGTCTGCTTGGCGAAACTGCTGGCGCGCGGACCGTCGAACCCCTCGTACCGGCACGTCGGCGTCAGGACGTCGCCTTGCATGATCGGCCGGAAGATCCGCACGTCACTCGACGAGTGGAACGACCCGAGACCCGGCCAGCCGAACTGCAATCCCGAGAAGCAGCAGATGATCCATGAGCACGGCGCCACCGGGGCGCCGTAGACGCTCTCCCGCGCGACCTCCTCGTCCAGCCACAACGGGTTCGTGTCGCCGATCGCCGTCGCGAACTTCTCGATCGAGAGTCGCGTGACGTCCCGGTTGTTCGTCGAGTGGTCGATGCGGAGATCGATGCCGATCTTGGCCCGCATCGATTCGATCATCTCGTCGTCGAGGGTCGCCTCCGGCATGCGGGCTTCGCGCTCCACTCGGCCATCCAGTGCACTCGTCACGTCACCACCTCCCGAGCCGAAATAGTAGCAAGGCCGATGGTCGAGCACTAGATAAAAGACGCCCGATGGTCACGGCGGGCCGAAGTCCTCGGGGCGGGCCGCGGGGTAGTGGTCGTCGTGCACCTCGGCCCAGTGGGCGTGGTTCAGCTGGTGGAGGTTGAAGCACGCCTGGAGGCTGTTGGTGAAGCCCATGTTGTCGACGGTCTGGTTGACGCACTCCTTGACCATGAGGGCCGTCATGGTCGGCAGCCGGGCGATGCGACGGGCGAAGGCGAGAGTCTCGTCGGGCAGCGCGTCGAGCGGCACGATCTTGCTGACCATCCCGAGCGAGTGTGCCTCGACGGCGGTCAGTGAATCGCCCGTGAGCATCAACTCCTTGGTCTTGCGGGGTCCGAACTCCCACGGGTGGGCGAAGTACTCCAGGCCGCACATGCCGAAGCGCGTGCCGACCACATCAGCAAAGACGGTGTCGTCGGCCGCCACGATGAGATCGCACGCCCACATCAGGACGAGCCCACCGGCCAGGACGGAGCCGTGCACCTGGGCGATGGTGATCTTGCGGAGGTTTCGCCACCGCAGGGTGTTGTGGAAGTAGAAGTGCCACTCCTGGAGCATCAGCCGCTCGGCTCCGGCGCGGGTTGCCCCCTTGCCCTGGTAGCTGGCGAGCTGGTCCGGTCCGGGCGCCATCTCGGCCAGGGCGACGGCCGAGCCGACGTCGTGGCCGGACGAGAACGACGGGCCGGCCCCGGCCAGCACGATGACCCGCACGACGTCGTCGGCCTCGGCCGCCAGCAGCGCGTGATCGAGCTCCTCGAGCAGGCCGCGGTTCTGGGCGTTGCGGCTGGCGGGACGGTTCAAGGTGATGCGCACGATGCGCCCGTCGTCCAAGGTTTCGGGCATCAAGTACTGGTACGTGCGGCTGCTCGTCATCGGACTTTCCTCACGGTTGCTCGGCGGCCCAACCCTACGCCAGGGCCCTCGCGATCATTTCGGGCTGAACGTGGCGGCCAATGCCCGCTTGTCGACCTTGCCCGTGGCGAGCGTCGGGAGCGGTTCGTCCTGGAGGTGCCAGCGCGTGGGGATCTGGAAGTAGGCCAGGGAGCCGGCCGCGAACACCGCCAGCTCACTCGGGTCGACGCGCGCGGCGGGCCTGACGACGACGGTGGCGACCAGTTCCTCTCCCAGGTCGGGGTGAGGCAGCCCGAAGACGGCCACCTCGAGCACCCCGGGGAAGCCCTGCAGCACCGCCTCCACGTAGGGGCAGGCGATGTTCTCCCCACCTCGGATCACGACGTCCTTGGAGCGGCCCGTGATGTAGAGGTAGCCCTCTTCGTCGAGCCGGCCGAGGTCACCGGTGTGCAGCCAGCCGTCGCCGTCGACGGTGCCGTCGTCACCGTGGAGGTAGCCGGTCATCACGGTTGGCGAGCGCACGAGCACCTCGCCGCTACCGCCGGGATCGGGGTCGGCGATGCGCAGCTCGACGACGGGGTAGGGGCGGCCCACCGTACCGGGCCGATCCTCCAGCTCCCGCCCGGTGGCGACGGTCAGGTAGCCGCCCGATTCGCTGAGGCCCCAGGTGTTGGTGAGCGAGCGGGTCACCCCGGGCAGGGCGACGCGGACCCGTTCGAGGAGCTCCTCGGGCACGACGGCGCCGCCCATCGAGAACGAGCGGAGGCTGCTGAGGTCCACGGTCCCGAAGTCCGGGTGGTCGAGCACGCGCCGCACCATCGTGGGCACGGCCCCCCAGGACGTCACGCCCTCACGTTCGATCAGCCTCAGCACTTCGCTGGGATCGAACCGGCCCGACAGGAACACCAGCCGGCCCCCGGTGATGACGTTCGTGACGACGCTCGACACCCCGCCGATGTGGAACAGGGGCGCCGCGGCCAGACCTACTGACTGCGCCCCGTTCGTCGGCAAGTCGTCGGGAAGGCGACCCGCCCGCAGCAGCACGTTGTGCTGGTTGGCGATGAGCGATCGATGGGGCAGCAGCACCGCCTTCGGGCGGCCCGAGCTGCCCGATGTGAACAGCACGAGGGCGGGTTGGTCCTCGGCGTCCTCGGCGTCCTCGGCGTCCTCGTTGCTGTCGAGGACGAGGTCTCGGGCCGGCGCCGAGAACGCAGCCGCGATGACTGCCGGGGTCACCCACTCGGGACCGGTTTGAGTGGGCTCGTCTACTGATGTGCGGTCGCTGATGACCAGCGCCGGCTTGGTCAGTTCGATCGCATCGCCGAGCTCGGCGTCGCTCCACCACCGGTTGCCCAGCACCGGAACGGCACCGAGCAGCCAGGTCGCCCACAGCGAGAGCACCCACGCCGGCGAGTTGTATGCCACCACCATCACGCGGTCTCCCGGCGCCACGCCGTGGTTCCTCAAGAGGTCGGCGGCGACGGGGAGCGCGCCGGCCAACTGCCCGAAGCTGATCCGCTCGTCGTCTTGGACGAGAAACGTTCGCTCCGCCCACCGGGGCACACCGAGCAGCACGTCAGTGACCGACCGGGGTCGAGGCTCGTAGAGCCGACCGCCGTGGCCCTGCCACCCGCCGTCGACAACCGTGCGTCCCCACGTCGGTGTCGGTCGCAGGTGCTTCATCTGATCCGTCACCTCACTGTGCTCCATCTCCCTACAATTCTAGATCTCAATGATCGGATTGGCGAGTACTCTCACCTCTGTCGTGGCGAAGCGTCGGGCGTGGGTCAGAGCCGGTCGGCCAGCAGGATGGCGTGGGTGTCGGGCGAGCCGAACGTGGTGTTCAGCAGGAGCGCCCGTTTCCAGTAGAGGTGCGCGGGCACCTCCCAGGTGAAACCCATGCCGCCGTGCACTTGGATGCCGTCACGCCCTGCGTGGACCGCGGCCTGGCCGGCCGTGATCTTGGCCGCCGCCACGGCCCGAACCACATCGCCGACTGAAGGGTCGTCGAGCGTGGCCGCCGCCGCGTAGACCGCAGCCTGGGCCGCTGTCGTCCGTGCCTGCATGTCGGCGAGCAGGTGCTTCACGGCCTGGAACCCGGCGATGGGGCGGCCGAACTGCTCGCGCTGCTTGGCGTACTCCACCGCGAGGTCGGTCGCCGCCTGGGCGGCGCCCACGAGCAGGGCCGAGGTCAGCACGGCGCCGTCGAACCAGAGCCGGCGACTCATGGCGGCGTCGCCCATCTGCTCCCCCAGCGGCAGCGGACCGGTCAGGCGGCTCGTCGGAGTCAACGGGTCGAGAGGGCGCTCGATCCGTTCAGCGGGGACGTCGGCCGGCGCCACGCTCCACACACCCGAGGGATCGAGCACGAGGAGGCCGTCGAGATCGTCGAAGTGCTCGACCACGATCGGTGCGCCATGGCGCTCGACCACGCCGATGACCCGCTCGGCGTCGGCAGCGGCGAGACCGCACACCGCGGCGAGTTCGGTTCCGACGAGCGGCCCGGGGACGAGGTGGCGACCGAGCTCCTCGAACACCAGCGTGCTCTCGACGATTCCGAGACCCACGCCACCGGCCCCCTCAGGCACTCGAAGCCCGAAGACGCCGGCCCGCACGAGCTCGTTCCACCTGGCGGGGTCCAACCGGCCACTCTGCTCGATCTGGCGGATGTCGTCGAGCCGGAACCGACCGGCGCAGAGCATCCGCACGCCCTCGATCAGGTCGTGCTGATCATCGGTCAGGTCGAAGGCCATGTCGGCTCTCGGGGCAGGCCGAGCACGCGCTCGCCGATGATGTTGCGCTGGATCTGGGTCGTGCCACCGGCGATGGACACCATGAACGCGAAGAAGGCCTGGTCGAGGTGGCGCCCGGTCGGGAGTTCGCCCAGGTCATCGAGACCGAGGCCCGCGCGGTCGAGCATCCGCATGGTGAGGTCGGCCAGACGATGGACCACGTCGGCGTAGCGGGCCTTCAGCAGCGAGCCGCTGAACCCGAACGACCCGGTGCGCACCCCCACCGCGATGTTCCGTCGGGCGAGCGCCCAGATGGCGTCGAGGTCAGCGGCAACATAGCCGAGCTCGCGGCGCGTGCCCACGTCATCCCAGGCCATGCCGGCAGCCCGCGGCGTCCGCCGGCTCAGCTCGGCGAGGTGGCGCACGATCTCCACCGACCGCACGACTTCGCGCACCAGCCCGGTGCCCCGCTCGAAGCTCAACGTCACGTTGCCGACGCGCCAGCCGTCGTTCTCGGCGCCGACCCGGTTCGTCTTCGGGACACGGACCTCGTCGAGGAACATCTCGCAGAACTCGGTCGAGCCGGCGATCGTGCGCAACGGGCGGATGTCGATGCCGGGCGAGTCCATCGCCATGATGAGCCAGGTGATGCCTTTGTGCTTCGCGGCATCGGGATCGGTCCGTACGAGGATCTCGCAATAGTCGGCGACGTGCCCGTTCGAGGTCCAGATCTTCTGACCGGACAGGACGTAGGCGTCGCCGTCGTCGACGGCCCTCGTCCGCAGCGAGGCCAGATCGGATCCAGAGGACGGCTCGGAGAACCCCTGACACCAGACGTGCTCGCCGGTGAGGATGCGGCGAAGGTGCGTGGCGCGCTGTTCGTCGGTGCCCTCGGCGATGATCGTGGGCCCGGCGTGGTTCTGGCCGACGTAGTTGACACCGGGGTCGGGGGCCCCGGCCCGCTCGACCTCTTCGAGAAAGATCAGGTGCTCGGCCGGGCTGGCCCCGCGCCCGCCGTACTCGGCGGGCCAGTGGATTCCCGCGTACCCGGCCTCGAACAGCCGGCGCTGCCACGCGGCGTCGTAGGACCGCCGCGCCGGCCAGTCGTCGGGCGGCGGTGGCGTTGGCTGCCAAGACAGTTCGTCCGCCAGCCACGCCTTCAACTCAGCCCGGAACGCCGCCTCGGCGTCACTGTCTCGAAGATCCATCGCGGGGCGACTCTAGCGACCCCAGGAAGTCGGAACTGTTACTATCGAACACTAGAGCAATAGCGCCGTCGATCACCCGAGTGGAGGATGCAGCATGCGTTGGATCACGGACAACACTTTCACTCCCCGCTACACGTTCTGGACGCGGGCCAACGTGAACGAAGTGTTCCCCGAGCCGCTGTCGCCCCTCGGTTGGGATCTCGGCTGGGAAGGAGCCTGCCTCACCGGCTGGCGTGACCTCTACGTGCAGCGCTTCGGCATGGAGGAGCACGAACTCAGCCGCCACCGCAACGAGACGATGGGGGTCTTCGGCGGCTACGCCTACCTCGGCGCCGGGCTGTTCCGGGTGTGGGCCGGGCGCACTCCGGGGATGACACCCACGTCGATCGACGAGGCCTACTTCGGAGATCACCCCGACGTGCCGCCCTACGTGGCGGAGGACTGGCATACCAACGCCCGCACGTCCGAGGTGATGGGCCGCTGGTTCGCCTGGGCCACCGGCGACATGAACGAGGACGAGCTCGAGGCTGACCGCGCGGAGTCGCTGCTCGTCCGGGCGGGACGGCCCGACCTTTCGACCGCGTCGGACGAGGCGCTCCTCGGCCGGGCACTCTCCCTGCGCCCACTGCTGCGACGCCTGTCCGATCAGCACAGCAACCAGTCCGTCGCCGCCTCGGTCGGACCGGGGATCCTCCGTCAGATCTGCACCGGCATCGGCCGACCCGAGGCGGCGGTGAGCCTCATCGCCGCCCTTGGTGGCGTCGATTCGGCCCTGCCCGTCTACGCCATGTGGAGGCTCTCCCGAATGGTGACGGCATCGACCGACGCCACGGCGCTGTTCGAAGCCGGCCTCGACGACCTCGATCAGCGGACTCGTCGAGCGGACTCGCCAGGCGCCATGGAATTCGCGGCGGCGTTCGACAGCTTCCTCGCCGAGTTCGGTTCCCGGGGGACCAACGAGTGGGACCTGATCGGCGGCGCCTGGGAGGTCGACCCGCGGTCAGCGCTGGCCGCCATCGATCGCATGCGCTTCGCCGACGATGCCGCCTCACCGGTGATCGAGCACGCCGCCCGCGAGGCCGCTCGCCGGGTCCTCGAGGGCGAGATCCGCCTGGCGCTGACCGGCTCGGACGAAGCGCTCGGAGCGTTCGAGGTCGGTCTGCGGGCGACGGCCACGTTCGTGCCGGGTCGTGAGCGCTCGAAGACCTCGATCATGCGCGTGCTGCACGAGGCCCGGATGGCCAC
>JBKJJS010000075.1:0-3926 GCA_046597895.1 Ilumatobacteraceae bacterium | reverse complement strand
CAGCCATGGCGATGAGCACGGTGTACGCGTCGCGGCCCTTGGCGGTGAGCCGGTACTCGTGGCGAACCGGATTCGCTTGGTACTCGATCCGATCCAGGACGTTCTCGTCGACGAGCCCATTGAGGCGGATCGTCAGGATGTTGCGACCGATACCCAATTCCCGCTGGAACTCCTCGAAGCGGCGGTTCCCAAGGCACGCCTGACGGATGATCAGGACGTTCCAGAGGTCGCCCAGGAGGTTCGCGCCGCGCGCGATGTTGCAGGGCCACTCGGAGGTGTCGGTGCGCTTCACGTGCTCGGACGCTCGAGGTTGACCTCGCGGACGAGGCCGAGAAGGCGCTCGAGATCGGATAGCCGCATGTCGAGGTGGCGCTCGTTCGCCATTCCGACGCGCAGCATGGTGATGCCGGCGTCTCGGTAGAGCCGAAGGCGCTGCCGGATGATGTCGTCCGTGCCGATGAGGTTGGTGCCGAGACCGATCGCCGTCGGAACCCGCTTGCGGGCCGCGGCCTGGTCGCCCTCGAGCCAGAGGCGTTGGACCTCACGAACATCATCGCCGTACCCCTGACGGGCGAAGGCGTCGTTGTAGAAGTTTGTCGTCGGTGAGCCCATGGCCCCGAAGGTGAAGGCGAACCCCTCGGCGTGACGTCGGCCGGCTTCTTCGACGTCGTCGGTGAATTCCAGGCCGACCGAGACGGTCAGGTCGAGATCCGAGAGCTGGCGTCCGGCGGTAGCCGCACCTTCCCTGATGGGGTCGAGAAAGACGTTCGCGCTCTCGGGGAAGAACGAGTTTCCAATCCAGCCATCGGCGAGTTCGCCAGTGAGTCGGAGGTTGGCGGGACCAAGAGCGGCGATGTAGATGGGGACATGGGTGACGGGCATGAGCGAACGGATGGACCGGCCATCGCTTCCCGGAAGCGGAAGCGTGTAGACGGCCCCCTCGTAGTGAAGGCGCTCGCCGGCACTGACCTTGCGGATGATCTCGATGGTCTCACGGGTTCGACGGATGGGCTTGTCGAACCGAACTCCGTGCCAACCCTCCATGACCTGGGGGCCACTCGTGCCGACCCCAAGGAGGAACCTTCCGCCCGATAATGCCTGCATCGAGAGTGCGGACATGGCGAGCATCGCGGGCGTGCGTGCACCGAGTTGCACGATGCCGGTTCCCAGTCGGATCGTCGAGGTCCGAGCGGCGAGATACGCCAAGGGCGTGAATGCATCGCCGGCCCAGAACTCGGCCGACCAAACGCTGTCGACGCCGAGCGCCTCCGCCTCGCGGATGAAGTCGACGCCCTGGGGCCCGATGGCTCCGGCGTAGATGCCGACCGCAAGGGTCACTGGTCGGGCTCGGCGAGCGCCTTTATGCCCTCGAGAGTGGCCTGCATGTTCCTCGCCCACTCCTCGAGACGGCGGGCGACGATGCGTTCTTCCTTGTCGGGCATGGCGGCGATGGCGATGCTCAAGCCGGAAGGAGCGGGACCCATGCGCGCACCTTGGCGAAGCCGCACACCTTCTTCCGTGTCTTCGAGCTCGAACCACCAGCACGCCGACGGATGTTCGGGATCGGACACGGCCCAGCCGAACTCGTGCAGTGGTTCGAATCGGTTGATCCACGAGGTCGTCTCCCATTCCCCGATAGATGCGTGGGCGTTGCGCCCGACGAAGCGGGCGCCGAGCGCCGCACCGTCGTCCACCCACGTCGCCCCCAGGAACTCGGGAGAAAATCGAGCGGAAAGGTTGATGTCCGTCACCAACTCCCACACACGCTCGACGGGAGCGGCGATGACAATGTCGACCTCGACCGTTGGGCCGTCGGCGTACTTAGCCATGCTGGTACCCCGAACAGCTCCTTAGTTCCATCATGGAACGTAACCTACAAGTTGCGAACGAACAACGCGTGAAGGCGCTCCCAATGGCGTTCGGCTGCAACCTTGTCGTAGACCGGCCCGCGCGTCGGAAAGGCGAAACCATGGTGCGTTCCCGGGTACCACTCGATGCGAGCGTTGGTGCCGGTTGACCGAAGGTGGGCCTCGAGTCCGTCGATCATCTCCTTGGGGGCGTACTCGTCGTGCTCCGCGCAGGCGAAGTAGAGCTCCCCTTTCACCTGCCCAGCCAGATGAGCCGGCGAGCCGTCGCCGAACAGTCGGACGCCGTACAACGAAGCAGCTGCCTTGATGCGTTCCGGATAGTGGCCGGCCATCGCAAAGGAGAACGGGCCGCTCATGCAGTACCCCATGCACCCGACCCGGCTCGCATCGGCGGCTGGATCAGCGTCGACGTGGGCGAAGAGTGCCGCTGTGTCACTGGCAATCAGCTCATCGTCGAGGGATCCCATGAGCTCGAAGAGTCGTTCGCGTGTGTGCGAAGGATCACCGGAGAAGACGTTGAACTCACGAGTCGACCGGTAGTACAGGTTCGGGAGGATGACGTAGTAGCCGGCCGTGCCCAACCGTCGGGCCATGTCGTGGAGCTCCTCACGCTTCCCGGGAGCATCCATGTAGAAGAACACGACGGGGTGGGGGCCGCCCTCTTCCGGATGGGTGACGAAGGTGTTCATCGATCCGTGGGCGGTGATGATGTCGATGTCGAGGTCGATCATGCGGCGAGGGCTTCCCGCACCAGGTCACGAAGTTCGTCGTCCATCTCGTCATCATCGCGAACTTTCGTGCCCGTGGAGGCGTTGGAGGAGTTCGTCCAGCGTGGCCTGGTGTCGGAATAGGAATGGACTCTCATTGCGACGAAAGAAATGCAGGTGCAACAGTTCGATCATCAACGCCGAGACCAGGAACCCCGCTTCGCACCGGCGCTCGATCGTGTCCTCCACCGCGGCGCGCCCGCCCGGCACGTCGGAGAGCGAGAACCACAGGAAGGCGAGTTCGTACCCCGTTGGGTAGAGACCGGCCCATTCCCAGTCGATGAGCACCAGTCGCCCGTCGGCCCGCCGCAGCACGTTTCGAGCGGTGAGATCGGCGTGCGCGAATCGCCACCGCACCTGGCGGCCGCGTGCGAGCGAGGAGATGGCATCGGCATCGTCGGGGGTGAGCAGATCATTGCTGACGTGGTGGCGAAGTCGGCGGTCGACGTCGAGGCGACGGAACCATCGACGTCTCGGTTGGTAGGGGAGGAGAGAGTGACCGAGATCGATCAGATCCAGGACGTCGGCGTGCGCCAGCTCTGTCGGAAACTTCGGACCGAGGGGCTCCCCGTCGACGGCCTCGAAGGTCATCGATCGGTGGCGTCCCGACCAGGAGAGGAGCTGCGGTATCGCTACGGGCGGCGGTTCCGTCGACAACAGGCGATTCACCCGGATCTCGTTGCGTGTGGCGACGCGATACCGCCCGAGGACCTCATCGACGTGGTCGCCGACGGCTCGCTTCGTCACCGTGGCGCCATCGGGTGACCATTCGACGACCGACTTCGGCGTGACGATCGACCGTGGACGCGCAGTCATGGCGCTGCCCATATTGGACCGCCATTGGGGTTTTGGAGGGTGAGACGACACGAATCGCGCGCTCTCACCCTCCAAAAACCGGAAGGGCAGGGGAAGTGGCGAGGTGTTCACAGCGAACTCCCAGGATTCTGGGTCAAGGTGTCGTCATGGATCGTGTGGCACGGGTGTTGGTCGTCGACGACGAGGCCAACATCACGTTCCTGCTCGATTCCGCGCTGCGCCACTTCGGTTTCGAAGTGCGGGTCGAGTCCGACGGACGTGGCGCCCTCAAGGGGGTCGACGAGTTCGATCCCGATGTCGTGCTCCTCGACGTGATGCTGCCTGACCTCGATGGATTCGACGTCGTCCGGCGTCTCCGTTCGGACGGACACAAGGTGCCGGTGTTGTTCCTCACCGCTCGCGACGCGGTGGACGACAAGGTGCGTGGGCTGTCGCTCGGCGGGGACGACTACGTGACGAAGCCGTTCAGCCTTGA
>JBKJJS010000466.1:0-5394 GCA_046597895.1 Ilumatobacteraceae bacterium | reverse complement strand
CGAACCGGGACCGACCCGGTACTCCCGGTTCGCGATGTGGGCCGTCGCCGCGACGGTGGCGCTCGGCGCCATCGCCGCCCTCGCCGAGCTCGACCGGCCTCGGAACCTCGTCGACTCCACCTACGGACGTGTCCTCGTCGTCAAGCTGGCCCTCCTCGCGCTCGCATTGACCGTCGCGGTCGTCGCGCGCCGCCGCGGGTTGCCGGCCACGGGACCACGCGTCGCCCGACTCGCTCGGCTCAGCCTCCTCGAGGCGGGAGCGGTCATGGCCGTATTGGCCGCCAGCGGCCTGTTGGCTACCACCGCGCCGCCATCTCCCAACGACGGCATCGTTCTCGGCCCGGCCCCCCTTGCCGAACCCACCGTCTACGCGGCCGAGCTGGTGGGCAGCGACATGGTGCTGGTCGCCGCGGCCACCGACCGGTTGCAAGTTCGGGTGTTCCCGCCGGGAGATGAAGCGGCAGACGATTTCGCCGTCGACCTTGACGGCCGCACCCCTGACGGCCGCCCGTTGGACCTCTCACCGCGTCCGTGCGGTCCGGGGTGCGTCGACGTCGACCACCCCTGGCCGGCCGGCACCACCACGCTCGCCGTCACCCTGACGACTCCGAACGCGCCCACTCGCCGGGTCGAACTTCGGGTCAAGTGGCCGCCCGGCCCGGACGCCAACGATCTGCTGGCGCGGGCCGTCGCGGCGACACGGAACGCTCCGCAGCTGATCGTTTCCGAGACCGTGACCAGCGGGCCTGGTGCAACCGCAGGTCCGTACCCGCTCGACGTGTCGGGCGCCGTCTTCATTGCCGCTCAGCCGTATGCCGACGGCGCGGACGACGTCCACCAGCTCCCCGACGAGAATGGCCTTCGGACGATCACCTTCGTCGTGTCCGGCTCGAACACCTGGCATCAACTTTGGCTCGATGCCCAGGACCGGATCCGTCGTGAGATCCTGATCGACCCCGGCCACCGGGTCGAGCACATCATCGAGTACCCCAACGATGGATGATCCGTACCGCCGACACATCCGAAGTGCGCTACACGTCGGCGGGGGCTGCAGGCGCGGGGATCGGTCCGGCGACAGCGAAACCCAGTCCGGTCGACGGCGAGTAACAAAAGGCCACCGACGGCGTAGAGGCTGGCAATACCGAATCGGTCGGCAGCCCATCCCCCGATGGCGATGCTGACAAGTCGAGCCGTCTGCCACACGATGTCGTAGAAGGCGAACACGCGGCCTCGTAGCCGGTCAGGGACGGCGGTCTGCAGCACGGTGTTGTAGGTGATGTTGCCGGTTGACGTGCCGACCCCATACGCGGTGAGGGCCACGAGGGCGACGGCGAAGCTGGTGGTAGCGGCCAGGGTCAGATCGACCACACCGCGCAGGAGGTAGGGCCCGAACAGCCAGCCGGGCTTGCGGGCGTCGCTGACAGTCCGTAGCACCACGAGGGGTCCGAGGCCTGCACCGACGCCGATCGCCGCGAGGAGCAGACCGAACTGGGACGGCTCGAGGTCGAGGTGGCGTTGGGCGAGCACCACCAGCAGCGCCGAGGTCGCACCGGCAGAGAGCGCGGCGAGTGCCTGGACGGCGGTGAGTACGGTCAAGAATCGGCTGTGGCGGATTGCTCGGATTCCATCGGCGACATCGCCGAGACGTCGTCGTCCGGTGGGTGTGGGCGTTGCCCGCTGCAGTGGTAGCCGAGTGAGCAGCGCAGTCGACGCGAGGAACGATGCAGCGTTGATGGCAAACGCCGGTCCGGCTCCGGCCCATGCGACAAGACTTCCGGCGACAGGAGCGAGCGCGATTTGGGAGATGACCGCCACTGACCAGATGGCGGAGTTCGCCGCGATCAGGTCCCCCTCAGCGACCAGGGTCGGGGTCAAGCTGGCCGCAGCCGGATTGAAGAACACGGCGAACGACGACAGTGCGAACGCCGCCGCGTAGACGGCCCACACGTGATGCTGCAAGACGATGAGGGCGACCAGCACCACGGCCCGAGCGAGATCGGCGGTGATCATGACCGTGCGGCGATCGCAGCGATCGACGACGGCACCGGCGGCGAAGCTGAGCACGAGTATCGGGGCCGCCTCGAACGCCACCGTGGCGGCGACCGTCACGCCCGACCCGGTCAGTCGGTAGACGAGAAGTACGAGTGCGACGGCGTTGAACGTGTCCCCCCACCGGCTGATCGTCTGCGCGATGAACAGCCGTCGGAACGCTGCGTTGCTGAGCACACGCCGAAGCGGCGTCTGCTGGCCAGCGGACGCGTCGGGCTTGCGCCTCATCGCACTGGCGGCGAGTAAGAACTGAAGCTTGACGCGGCCGCCTCCACCATGGCGGACATCACCCACGGAGCAAGGTTCGCCCGGATGTCGAGCGGACGGAGTGCATCGTCGTCGCAATGACAGGCCGGCTCGACCTTGGGGCAGCCCGCTATCGACACACTTTGATCTCCACCTCGACATGGTGCACCTTCCCCCGCACGGGAATGTCAAGGCCTTCCGTACGCTTCGGGCATGCGCATCGGCGCGCTGGGTCAGCGGGCAGGCATCGCGCCCAAGACCATCCGCTACTACGAGACCATCGGGGTGCTTCCGTGTCCTGACCGCACCCCGAACCGCTATCGACGCTACGGCGACGACGCTGTCGGTCGCCTGGCCTTCATCAGGGCCGCCCAGGCCAGCGGGTTCACCCTCGACGAGATCCGTCGCATCATCGCGCTGCACGAGCAAGGCGAAACGCCATGCGACCACGTCGCACAGTTGATCGACGACCGCGCCAACGACATCGACCAGCGCATCGCCGAACTTCAACGACTTCGGGCGGAACTCACCTGCCTTCGTGCCCGGGCTCAACGCCTCGATTCGACGGCCTGCCAGCCTGATGCGATCTGCCACATCATCCAGCCCGGCCCCTCATCGGGGCACACTGACGTGTGACGCGTGCTTTCCTCGCGTCATTCCAAGGTGGCGGTCGCGTTCGCGGGTCACCCCACACGGCGATGGATCACCGACAACCTGTCGTAGATAGGTTGTCGGTGCGCGGCGGCCGGGAGGTGGCCATGGACGCGACGGATGCAGTCGCCGTGATCGAGATGGCCGGTGTCCAGTGGGCCATGCAGAAGCACGCTGTCGTCGATCTTGGGTCGCCGGCCTGGTGTGTCGTCGGTGGACGCCAATCCGGTTTTCCCAGACGGCCACGGTGCGGTTCGACCCGGCGGTCACAACGATCGCTGATCTGCAGCAATGGGTGCGCGAGCGCGGGGACCACCGCGGTTTTGACAATGTTCCTGACGCCGGACCGCAGTCCGGACCTCAGCCTCGGTTGACCCGCCGGGATGGAAGCTCATTGATCGAGCGGGCAGTACACGACCCCGAGGGAACCGGGACCGGTGTGGGCGGTAACCGAGGGTCCGACTTCATAGCGGATAATCTCGCAATCTGGGTGACAGTGCGGAGCCGGTCGATGAGCAAGCGCGGCCATCGCAGGCCGGTCGGCATCTCCAACGGCGATGCGAAGGGGCCCGCGAGCAGCCAACTCTGTAGGACGATGAGCGACCTTGTCGTGGCGAGACAGCGAAGCTGCAACGCAGCTGTCTCGACGTCGAGTTGCTCGGACGGCGGTGCGGGCGGGCTGGTTGATGCCTGGGGAGGGTCACTACGTCGCTTGCGCTCCGACGAGATTGGGCCTATACGACGGTGATGACAGTGCTCACCAATCTTTGGGGGCGAGGTACCGGCGACCGCAAGTCGCAGGTCTGGGACACCTTCCTCGGTGCTTTCCATCGCGAACGCCCCGGCATCACCGCTGACATACTCGACCGATCATTCGCCGACGGCGTCACGCCCTACCAGTGGCTGACTGAGGCAATGCCCTCCACCGGCACGGTCATCGACGTTGCCTGCGGCAATGCACCGCTCAGGGCTCTCGTTGGACAACGGTGGATCGGTATTGACAACTCAGAATCAGAACTTGTCGCCGGCCAGACCTCACAGGGTGGGTCGTCCGAACCGAGACAACTTGTTCTTGGCCGTGCGGACCGACTGCCGTTCGCAGACGGGGCAGTCGACATCGTCGTTTGTTCGATGGCTCTCCAGATCCTTGGTCCGCTGCCGATCGTGCTGGCCGAGATCCGCCGAGTGCTCCGCCCAGGCGGGCGGCTCGTCGCGGTGGTGCCGGCGCGGCACCCACTGACGATGAGGGATCGGTGGCGTTACCTTCGCTTGATCCGTGCGCTCCGCGATGGCCTGGTCGCCCCGAACGACGGTGCGCTCGGTCGACTGCGGGGTGTGATGGGCGCGGCCGGCTTCGATGTGGAGAGTGACGAATTCCGTCGCTTCGCCTATCGAGTCGACGACACCACGGTCGCCGCTAGATTCGTCTCGTCGCTGTATGTGCGTGACGTGAACGCTGAACGGATTGACGCGGCGAACGCGCTTGCCGACCGCTGGGTCGGAACGTCGCTGGGCATCCCGATCCGCCGATTCGTCTGCGTTCGCACGGCCAGCGGCGCTGCGCCGATGGGGGTCAGCCGCCTGTGACGCCGAGGAGATCTTCAATCATTCCGCGGTACGGGGCGATTCGAGGGCGACTCGTTGGCCGGGGTGGGGAAGGTTGAGCGGCCACCGGCGCCGGCCGGACAGGCGTCCGAGGGTGCGGCGAAGGGGGGCGAGCGCCGGGCAGCCTGTGCCGCGAGTGTGGTAGTTGCCGGTGCCGTCGACGAGCCCGACCGCGTCGAACATGGCGAGTTGAAAGATTCGACAGTTCATGGTCTGCCGCGTCGACCAGCGCCAGCCGCCTTCGAATGATCGAGCGAAGCAGCGGATACGGTTCCGGAGCTCGTTGTCGGTGTGATCCTCGACGAGCACCGGGTGGAACTCGAAGTCGGCGGGTAGGCCGTGGTTCGGGTCGCGCGTTGGCAGGGCGTCGGGGTGCAGGCCGATGCCGTTGAGTGCGCCGGGGACCCCGCGAAACAGTTGATCGAGGCGCACCGAACGGCTCGGCCACCATCCGTAGCTCTCCTCGTTGTCGAACTCGATCCACCAGTGCCCGTAGGAACGGCCGGCCAGCGCAATGTTGCGTTTGACGATGATGGCGTCGACGACGCGCGGAACGGGCATCGACCGGCAGCACGTTCGCCGAACGGGGGCAGTGTCGAGGGTCGTCATTTGCTCTTCTTGTCGCCCTTGCCCTTGGACTGCATCTTGTTCGACTTCTTGCGCTGCATCGCCAACTCTCGACGCTCACGACGAACAACCCGTAGCCGCTTGCGCAAGTCGCGGCGTTCCTCACGGGTCAGTTCGGGCTCGGGTTGTTCAGGGTTGTTGATCATCGAGACTTCGCTGCCGCGTCCGTCGGAACCGGTACAGGCGCAAACTGTTCGTGACCACAGACACCGACGA
>JBKJJS010000424.1:0-5196 GCA_046597895.1 Ilumatobacteraceae bacterium | reverse complement strand
CCGAGATGGAGGCCGACGTGCGCGCCTGGCTGACCGGGTTCTACTTCACGGCCTCGGGGGATGCGCCGCCGTTCGTGCCGGGCGAGGGAACGATTGCCACCATTGCTCGTGGCGGTCGGATGCGGGATCGTATGGTGTTCCCGTCCACGTTGCCGCCCTGGCTCACTCAGGCCGATCTCGACTACTACGTGGAGGAGTTC
The DNA here is from genome assembly GCA_046597895.1 of Ilumatobacteraceae bacterium. Classification (GTDB taxonomy): domain Bacteria; phylum Actinomycetota; class Acidimicrobiia; order Acidimicrobiales; family Ilumatobacteraceae; genus WLJO01. The sequence goes on along the minus strand of JBKJJS010000424.1, from coordinate 4,996 downwards.
GAACACAGCGGATTCACCGGCGGATTGAACCGGTATCGCAACGTCGACCGCGATTTCGACGACCTGGCGGTGTACGCCGGCGTGCCCATCACGGTGCCGGCGCTCTTCGTCGGCGGGAGCCGGGACGGCGCGACCATGTGGGGTACGGCGGCCATCGATCGCTTCCCGCAGACGGTGCCGAACCTGCGCCGATCGGTGATCCTCGAGGGGTGCGGTCACTGGACGCAACAGGAACGCCCGGCCGAGGTGAATGCCGAACTGCTGGCCTTTCTCCACTCGCTCTGATCGACCGGCGGACGCGGCCAACTGGAGGGGGCGGCTCGGTAGGCCTTACGCTGGACCCGGTGACAAAGCGTCTGCTCTCCCTGGCCGCCGGAGTGATGATCGACATCCCGCCGGCCGACGTCGTGAGTGCCGCCGGTGCGGCCGGGTGGCCGGCCTGTGGGATCTGGTTCGACCAGGATGTGTGGACCGACGCCGGCGAGCGGGAGATCCGCCGCCGCCTGGACGACACGGGCGTGATCCCCCTCGACATCGAGCCGATCATCGTCGGCCCGGGACCGGACCCGACCGATCGCATCGTTGCGGCCGCTGCGGCTCTCGGGGCGCGGTTCATCCTCTTCACGAGCCGGGTCGGGGAGTGGCCGCTCGTCATCGAACGGTTCGGCCGGGCCTGCGACCTGGCGGCCGCCGCCGACCCGAACATCACCGTGGTGTACGAGTTCCTCCCCATCTTCCCGATCGCCACGCTCGCCGATGCTCATCGCGTCGTACGCGAAGCAGCCCGGCCGAACAGCGGGATCCTCATCGACAACCTGCATCTGCGCAGCTCAGGCGCCACGCCGTCCGCAGTGACCGGCTATGACCCCGCGCTGTTCCCGTACGTGCAGATCGCCGACGCGCCGCTGGCTGTGCCCGAAGGCGGCCCGGCGGGGCTGATGGAGGAGGCGCTCCATGGTCGCTCGTGGCCGGGAGACGGCGGCCTGCCGATCGACGAGTTCATGGTGGCAGTGCCGGACGTGCCGATCTCCTACGAGGTGCGGTCGCGGGCGACGCGCGAGGGCTGGCCGGACGCATTCGAGCGGGCAAAGTACGGGTGGGAGCGGGTACGCCGCTACGCCGAATGATCCGCCGGCCGGTCGAGTCCTGAAGGGCCGTGGCCGCCGCCTGCTCGGCCGGTAGGGTGTGGGCTCCGGTGCGCAAGTGCCGGTGGCGACGTGGCCGAGTGGCTAAGGCAAGGGCCTGCAAAGCCCTCCACATGGGTTCGATTCCCATCGTCGCCTCCAGGATTGTGAGCATCCATGTAGGGGTGGGTGGCCCCGTCGTGCTCGGTACGAGCGCCGGGCTTCAGTTTGGTTCACGTGTTTCCGAATTGCGGCGTGCACCCCACGGTCTCGGCGCGGATGTACCCGGAATCCGGGTAAAGCCGCGCCGAAAGTCGACGGGCCCAGAATCGACGGGCCCAGAATCGGCGGGCGTCGTCGAGGCCAATTCGTCACGTCGTAGCCGGGCACTCGTCCGTGCGTTCACTTCAGTGAACTCCCAGTTCGACCAGGGTTTTCGCTGAAGTAGACGAGCCAAGCGGGAGCGCGCACGTCGTGGGCGGCGTGGGGGCTCAGGGAGGAGGGGTGGCGGACCAGCCTCGGCGCTCGAGTTCGGCGGCCAGGAGGTCGGCGGGGAAGCCTCGCAGCAGGTCGATCCGTGGATCGTCCCGCTGGAACGACGAGTCCACCGCGCCCACCGCCCCGTCGGTCTCTTCGTCCGTCTTGCCGAGCAGTCGGTCGATCAGTTCCGAGGCCTCGCGGGTGGTGAACTTCCCGCCACCCTGGCGCTGCGTGAGCCCCAGCGGTCGCCGGGCGTCACGAAAGCCCTCATGGCCATCCTTCTTCACCAAGGAGAGGAGGTACTGCATCTGCTTCGTCGATGCCGGAGGTCCGGTCTGCTGTCCGAGTGCCACGTCCCCGTTCTACCGGCAGAGCGGAGGCGATCGGTCCGTCGCGTGGGTGCTCAGACCGGTTTACGTGACGGGAAGCAGCGCGGCGATCTCGAAGATCGGCACGGGGCGACTCAGTCCCTTGAACTCGATGTCGCCCAGGGAGCGGGCCTCGACGCGGTCTTCGACGGCGGCGTGCACTCGGTGGGCGACCAGGATCTGACCGCCGGGAGCCATGCCGCAGATGCGGGCCGCCAGGTTCACCACGGTGCCGATCGCGGTGTACTCGGTGCGGCCCTCGAAGCCGATCTCGCCGCAGGAGGCGAAGCCGACGGCGATGCCGATGCCGAGCTCGAGGTCGTGGCCGCGACGGCGCCACTGCTGTGACAACTCGGCCGTGCGGTCCCTCATCCCGACGGCGAGATGCACGGCCTGCCAGGCCGGGTCAGCGCAAGGGATGGGGTCGTTGAAGATCACCAACATGCCGTCGCCCGTGAACTGGGTGAGGGTACCCTCGTGCTCGAAGATCATCGGGCCGACGGCTTCGTGGAACTCCCGGAGCACCCCCATGATCTCCTCGGGTTCGGCGGTCTCGCTGAACGACGTGAACCCGCGGAGATCGCAGAAGAGCACGGTGATCTCGCGGCGGTGGCTGCGCAGGATGTCGTCAGCGCCGGCGGCGATCACATCGGCCAACTGCGGGGTAACGAATCGGCGCAGCTTGGTGAGCCGCTCGACCTCCCGCACCTTCTCATCGACCCGCTCGGCCAAGCGTAGGTTCCACTCCCGTAGCTCGTCGGTCATCTGCTTTTTCGCCAGGCTGGACCCGATCCGGGCCTTCAACAGCACGGCGTTGACGGGCTTGCTGAGGTAGTCCTCCGCGCCGAGTTCGATGCAGCGCACGACGCTCTCCAAGCCCTCGACGGCGGAGGTGACGATGACCCTTACGTCGCGTAACTCCGGGTCGGCCTTCATCGCCTCGAGGACCTGAAAACCGTCCAGTTCGGGCATTTCGATGTCCAACAACATCAAGTCGAACGGCTGGGCGCGCAGCATGTCCAACGCTTCCCGACCATTCTCAGCCAACTCCACGTGGTGGCCCTGTAATTGAAGGCTGCGCCCGAGCAGTAGTCGGTTCACCTTGCTGTCGTCCACCACGAGCAGGCGGGCGCCGGTCTCATCCACGGGACAACTCGTTCAACCGCGCGGCCGCGTCGGCGTAGGCGGCATCGAGGGCATCGAGCGCCGCCGCGTTCGATGCGGGATCGCCCGCCAGCCCACCGAGTTCGGCGTCACGCGCCATGGTGGCCATGGCCAAAGCGCCGAACGTGTTGCCGTTCGACTTCAACGAGTGCGCCGCCCGGCGGTAGGCATCGGCGTCCGAGGCGGCCAATGCGCTGCGCAGGTCGGCGAGGATGCCTGGCGCTTCCTCCAGGAACGTGTCAACGAGTTCGATCGTGAACTCGTCGCCCACAGTGTCTCGAAGATCTGTGAAGGTGGCGACGTCGATCGCTGATGAAGTCATCTGTGCCCCTGGCGTGGCTGAACGGCGTAGAGCGCTTCCATCAATTGATCGACTCGGATCGGCTTCGTGACGTAGTCATCCATCCCGGCGGCGAGGCACATCTCGCGGTCGCCCTGCATGGCGTTGGCAGTCATGGCGATGATGCGTGGACGGTCGTCCGGCCAGGTGGCCACGATGCGGCGAGAAGCCTCGAGCCCGTCCATCTCGGGCATCTGCACATCCATGAGGATCACATCGTAGGTCTGCCGTTCGACCGACTCCACGGCCTCGAGGCCGTTCGAGGCGAGGTCGGCCCGGTAGCCCATCTGCTGCAGCAGGCGCAGCGCCAGCTTCTGGTTCACCACGTTGTCCTCGGCCAGCAGGATTCGCAGCGCGTGACGCGAGGCCATCTCGGGATCGATCGTGGGCTTTGCCGGAGTTCGAGCCGCGGGAGCATCCCCATCACCGAGGATGGTGACCAGCGTGTCGAACATCTGGGACTGACGTGCCGGCTTGGTGAGGTAGGCGTTGAACAGACCGGTGTCGGCCGTGACCTCGCGGGCGCCCAACGAACTGAACAGCACCAAGGGTAGCTCCGGTCGAATCGCCCTGATGCGCCGGCCAAGCTCTACCCCATCCATCTCGGGCATGTGCATGTCGAGGATGGCCAGGTCGAAGAGTTCACCAGCTTCGATCCATCGCAGCGCTTCGGCGGGCGACTCCGTATCGCGCTGGGTCATGCCCCATTTGGCCGTCTGAAGGGTGAGCACCTTGCGGTTCGTGGCGTTGTCGTCGACGATCAGCACCCGGTGGTCCTTCAGCTCCCGCTGGGTACCGACGAAGTCACGACGGCTCTCCGTGGGCAGCTCGGCAGTTGGGACGCGGATGGTGAACATGAACGACGAGCCAAGACCGGGACCATCGCTGGTGGCCCACATCTCCCCGCCCATGAGCTCGGCGAGACGTTTGCTGATGGCGAGCCCGAGCCCGGTGCCGCCGTACTTGCGAGTGGTGGACGAGTCGGCCTGCGAGAACGACTGGAACAGGCGGCTCATGCCATCGGCTGAGAGCCCGATTCCCGTGTCTCGGATGGTGAACGTGAGCTCGACCTGACCGTCGACTGCGTCGTCGGAGGTGACGGTGAGGACGACCTCGCCCGCTTCGGTGAACTTCACCGAGTTGGACATCAAGTTCAGCAGGATCTGTCGCAGCCGTGTGACGTCGCCCTTGACGCCGCGGGGAATGTCACCTTCGAACAGGTAAGCGAGGTCGAGGTGCTTCTCGACGGCGCGGGCGTTCACGAGATCGAGTGCCGATTCCACACAGTCGCGCAGATCGAACGGCTGGTCCTCGATGTCCATCCTGCCGGCCTCGATCTTCGAGAAGTCGAGGATGTCGTTGATGATCGTGAGCAACGAATCGCCCGAGTCCCGAATAGTGCTGGCGAAGTCGCGCTGTTCGGCGTTGAGCGGCGTATCGAGCAGCAGCCCGCTCATGCCGATGACGGCGTTCATGGGGGTGCGGATCTCGTGGCTCATGGTGGCCAGGAAGGAGCTCTT
>JBKJJS010000365.1:0-3176 GCA_046597895.1 Ilumatobacteraceae bacterium | reverse complement strand
GCGGACGACGGGAATCGAACCCGCATTCTCAGCTTGGGAAGCTGAACGGACCGTATTTTGGCGGACTTCGGCGAACAAGAATGTACGGTCTACCTGGTGGTTCGCGAACCGGCGAATCTCGGCGAACGGACCCGAGCGGCGGCGGATGTGCCATGAATGTGCCATGCTTGTATCACGCAAGCATTGTCAGCCTCTCCGCTGATGAACGCAAATGGGGGCTGCGATTGCGCGGTCGACGCGGGGCCTTGTAAGGACGTCACCGAGCGCCGTGGGCTTGGCCGATGGGCTTGCAGAAGTCGACCAGCGGACAGCCAGCGGACAGCCAGCGCGGTCAGAGGAGCGTCTCGCTGTCTCGTGTGCCCTGCGCGTCGGCCGGAGTGCTGGTTGTTGGCGCACGCGGCGCGCGGCGGCGGGGAAGCCGCGGTCCAGGGCCGTACTCGACGCCGGGGCCTCGGGCGGACTCGGAGGTTCGAACAAGAATTGACCGCTGTTGAAGGTCCGCGAGGATGTCGCGGGCCCGCCACACGTCGATATCGAACAGGTTCTGGAGCGTTCGGTTGGTGATCTTGCCGTACTCGTGAACGTGGGCGATGACCTTTCGATCGATCTCGTCGGTCGTTCGCCGGTGGTAGCGGACGGCGGCACCGAGGGACCTGATGGCGGTGGCCCGAAGGCGGTACTGCTTCTTCTTGGCCCGCTGTGACTCGCGGGTCACCTCCAAGATGCCGGCTGCGTCTTGGGTGAGCCGACGAAGGATCAGGTCGGTCTCGGCGGAGCCCTTCTGGAGCACGCCAGACATCTCGTCGGCGGTGACGGTCCGTCGCTGGCAGAGCGTGAACAGGACGAGCATCGCGTCGGTGTCGTCTCGCTCCTCTTGTGGCAACTGAGCGACGAACCTCGCGACTGCGGTACGGGGCGCACCGCCCGAGAGCACCACTCGCACGTAGTCGGCGCCTTCTTCGATGACGGGAAGGTCCTGTCCGGCTCGGATCATCTCGCGGAACATCCGGTCGACTCCGCGGCCGGTCTCCTCCGCGAGTCGCAGGATCCTCGCCGCCCGGGCGAGCGCTGGGTTTCTCGGCGACGACGCGTGGGTGAGGATGTTGTCGCGGGTGACGCTCCCGACGAGGGGACCCGGTGAGATCGCGACAAACGCAGAGGGCGAGTGCTCGAGGTTGACGGGCTGGTGGAGGCGATAGTCGCGATGGATCACGGCATTAGAGAGGGCCTCGCGGACCGCCACCTCGGGAAAGTCGGCGATCTCGATCTGTTGGCCGTTGGGCAAGGTGAGTGGCGTGACATTCCGTCGTGCCCAGATCAAGTCCATCGTGCGCTCGAACGCCGTCATCAGGGGGCCACTGAGCCGTTCGACCGCGGTCGCTTCGCCGCCCGGGGTCTGACGGTACTGGTAGAGAATCGAAGGACCGACTCCGGTACCGGGGTCGCAGAACAACACCTCGCCCGCTCTGAGAAGCCGCCCGTCGTCATCAACGACGCCAAGCGACCGCAGTAGGTCTTCGTCGCTGAGTGCCGCGAGCGGTCGGCGATCGTCGGGAACCCGATTCAAGGCGTCGCGTGCAGCGACCAAGGCCCGCGGTGACAGATCCGCAAGATCTCGATCCGAGGGTTGGGCTGACCAGTCGACTCCCAGGCGCTCCTCTCGCAGCCGCCTGTGCTCCTGGGGAGTCATCGGCACACAGTCGGTCCCGATCCGATGGCTTGCACGACCCTGCTTGTCAGCGTGAATCTCGAAGCTCTGGAACACGTCCACGACGAGCAGCACCGTGCCGGCATGTTCGTCGGCACGAGCTCCGACCATCAGTGGTGGCTCAGTGAGCTCATGAATGCGGCGCTGCACGACCGTCGGATCAAGGTCGCATCCAACGAGCGCTGTGGCGCCAGCCCGGCCGTTCGCCACACCCATCACAATGGTTCCGCCCGCGCTGTTCGCGAAACAGACGGCCGCTTCAACGAGAACCCGAATGGCATCAGGCTTGCTATCCGGCTGTTGCTTGAAGTCCAGCTGGCTGGTCTCAAGATCGGCTGGGCGTTGCCCAGCAATGATCCTCCCAACGAGCTCGGCCAGTTCTGCGCTCCCGAGCGGCATGGGGGAAAGTTTGCCAGAGTTTGGCGGACTCCGCCACAGTCAGGGTTTCGCCAAACTCTCGCAGAATCGGCCGGATGTGGATCCCCGGCGACGCGAACCGCAATCGCCCGCGGCGATCGAGGTACATCCATTCTGAACAAGGCACGCCCGCCGCCACGGCAGTGTTCGTGCCGGGTTTTGTCGAGCGCGACTGCCAATCGAGGGCGGCCTCTTGCTGCGCCCCCTCGAGTCACGGTGAGAGGTGTGGTTTGCGTTGGTCGGGTTCGCGTCGCCTGCTTTGTCGTGTCAGCCACGCGACCAGTTCATTGGGTGGTCACCGGAGATGCAGCTTCGCCGCCTGCGGTTCGTTGCGTCGAATCAACGGTTCTGTGTGCTGCCGGCCCGCAGCGCCCCACCCGCTGACGATCAACACCCAACACCGCGCACACCCGGCCCGCCGCCCAACCAGCGTCGACCGCGACATCGATGATGTGCAGAATCGTTGTCTTCACGGCCCCATCGACACGGGCAGGGACCGGACCGCTTATCCCCAAACCGATTTTCCCCGCAACACCGCCAACTCGACGGCCTGTTCCACGAACGTGTGCCCCAACCGGGCCACCTCGGCCTGCAAGCCGGCGATCTCTGACGCGTCGGCCTTCGAGTGCAACACCGCCTCGTCTCGGGCCCAGCTGTCAACTGGCTGTAGCGAGACGTGACGCTGCCCGATGAGTTCGAGCTCAGTGGCGGTTCCGGTCGGCAACGGGTTCTCACTCACCATGCGCGACAAACGGGACATGGTCGAGCGCCACCTACGAAGGGTGAACCCGAGACTGGAAGGCTGGGCGCTCCGGCGCGCGGTCCAGGCCTCGTTCGACTCCTACGCCCGGTACTGGGTCGAGACCTTCCGGCTGCCGAACCTGTCCCCACGGGTCGTCGAGAAGGGCTTCGAGATCAGTGGCTTCGATCAGATCGAGGCGGCGTTGGAGTTGGGCAAAGGGGCGATCCTCGCCCTGCCACACCTCGGGGGCTGGGAGTGGGCAGGGCGCTGGATGACGGGGCGCGGGTTCAAGCTCACGGTGGTGGTCGG
>JBKJJS010000350.1:0-2963 GCA_046597895.1 Ilumatobacteraceae bacterium | reverse complement strand
CACCATGTCGTTGCAGTGGAACGTGGCGACTCCCGACAAGTCGGCGTGGGTGACGAGGGTCCCATCGGGCTCGCGGCGCAACAGGCGTCGATCCTGCATCGAGACGATCAGCATCCGGCCATCGGGAAGCCAACCGAGCCCACTCGGGTGCTGTTCAGTGGTGAACGCGGTCGTGACTGTCCCGTCGACCGTGCACGTCTTGACGGCGTGGTCGAAAAAGTCCGAGAACCACAGCACGCCGTCGTGCCAGCGCGGCCCTTCCCCGAAGTAGAGCCCTTCTGCCAGCACCGAAGTCGTGGTCATGGATGCACGTTAGATCACACGTGGCCCGAGGCGGGCGGTACGGTTCGGGCCATGCAGTATCGCCCACTTGGCCGCACCGGCATGCTCGTCTCGGAGCTCTGCCTCGGCAACATGATGTTCGGAGCTATCGGAAATCGGGACCACGACGAGTGCGTTCGCGTCATCCACAAGGCGCTTGATCACGGCATCAACTTCATCGACACCGCCGACGTCTACTCGGCCGGGGAGAGCGAGGAGATCACCGCGAAGGCGCTGGTTGGGGGCCGACGCGACTCCGTCATCCTGGCGACGAAGTGCCACTTCCCGATTGATCTTGGCCCGTTCGCCGCCAACCGCACACCGAACACGTGGGGCAACAGTCGGCGCCACATCGTCAAGGCGTGTGACGACAGCCTGCGTCGGCTCGGCACCGACTGGATCGACGTGTACCAATTGCACCGACCGGACCCGAACGTCCCTCTCGAGGAGACGTTGTCGGCGCTGACCGACCTCGTGCACCAGGGCAAGATCCGGGCGTTCGGCACGTCGACGTTTCCACCCCACATGATGATGGAGGCGCACTGGCTCGCCGAGCGCAACGGGCTCATCCCGTTCTCGACCGAGCAACCGCCGTATTCGATCTTCGTGCGGTACATCGAGCGGGAACTGCTCCCCGTGTGTCGCCAACTCAACGTCGGGACGCTCGTCTGGAGCCCGATGAACGGTGGGTGGCTGTCCGGTCGGTATCGCAAGGATGCCGTCGACTTGTCGTACGGGCGTCCTCGCCGAATGAAGGATCGCTTCGATCCCGAGTTGCCCGACAACGCCCGCAAGCTCGGCCTCGTCGAGGAACTCGTACCAATGGCGGAGAACCTGGGCACGACTCTGGCCCGCCTCGCCAATGCATGGGTGCTGTGCCATCCCGGGGTCACCTCGGCGATCATCGGGCCGCGCACGATGGAGCAACTCGACGGTGTACTCGGGTCTGAGGACGTCGTGATTCCGACCGAAGTGCTCGATCGCATCGATGCTCTCGTCGCTCCGGGCACGAACGTGCAGGAGGACGAGTCGCGGTGGCTCAGCCCGTGGGTGACGAGCACCGCGCCGCGTCGCCGGTGAATCAACGCCCATGACCAGTTCCGCTGACACTACGGCGACGGTGTTCGCGATGCCGTCGGACGGTGCACCGGGTTTCCATCTGTTGGCGAAGCCGAGCGGATCGACATGCAACATCGATTGCACGTACTGCTTCTTCTTATCCAAGGAGGCGCTGTACCCGAACGAGAAGAGCCGGATGTCCGAGGCCACCCTCGAGACCTACATTCGCCAACTCATCGAGTCGCACCGCACGCCCGAGGTCACGGTGGCCTGGCAAGGTGGCGAACCGACCCTGATGCGGCGCGAGTTTTTCGAGCGCGCCGTCGAGATCGTCGAGAAGTACCGCCGGCCCGGACAGACCATCAACCACACCTTCCAGACCAACGGCATCCTCCTCGACGACGACTGGTGCGAGTTCTTCAAAATGCACGATTTCTTGGTCGGCCTGAGCGTCGACGGCCCGAGGGAGATCCATGACGCCTACCGCGTCGATCGCCTCGCCCGTGGCACGTTCGATCGCGTGATGGACGGCTGGAAGCTCCTGCAACGACATGGGGTCGACTTCAACATCCTGTGCACCGTGAACGCCGCCAACGAGCACCATGGCCGTGACGTGTATCGCTCTTTCCGCGATGACTTGGGCGCGAAGTGGGTGCAGTTCATTCCGATCGTGGAGCGGGCCAGCGAGGAGACGCTGGGGATCGCGAATCAGGGCTGGAGCGAGCGGCCCGGCCGTAAGCGCCTCCTCTACACCCAGACCGGAAATCTGGTGACGGAACGCTCGGTCGGCGGTGAGCAGTACGGTCGGTTCCTCGTTGATGTCTTCGAGGAGTGGGTGCGCCGCGACATCGGCACGGTCTACGTGCAACTCTTCGATGTGACGCTCGAGGCCTTCTTCGGTCGCCATCTCCTGTGCATCCATGCCCCGACCTGTGGCCTCGGTCCTGCCTTGGAACACAACGGCGACCTCTACAGCTGCGACCACTTCGTCGAACCGAAGTTCTTGCTCGGCAACATCCATGAGACGCACATGTCGACCCTCGTGGCGTCGCCGACGCAGCGAAAGTTTGGACGGGACAAACACGACACGCTCACCGCTCAGTGTCAGGGCTGCAAGGTTCGGCACTTGTGCAACGGGGGTTGCCCGAAGGATCGGTTTGTCCTCTCTCGTGACGGCGAGCCCGGCCAGAACTACCTGTGCGCCGGCCTCGAACTGTTCTTCATGCACACCGGCCCGGCCTTTACTGCCATGGCCCAACTCCTACAGCAGCACCGAGCGCCGTCTGACGTCATGGCCACCGTGAACGCCGATGACGAGCACCGAGGGCCGTACGCAGCGTGTCCGTGCGAAAGCGGTAGGAAGTTTCGCTTCTGTCACGGCAAGAAGGCGCCGGTTTCACCCTTCACGACGTGACGCGGCCACCGTCGTCGGGGAGCGACACGGGTTCGATCGACAGCGAGTGGCAGTCCGCTTGGAGGGCGTGGCCTCCCCCGCTCACGAGAGGTGGAGCGCGGCGGCGAACCGCTCGACCTCCTCGACGACGATCGGGGCCCGCAGCGCCAGGTTCACCTGGTCGGCCCCG
>JBKJJS010000366.1:0-6056 GCA_046597895.1 Ilumatobacteraceae bacterium | reverse complement strand
TCGTCGAGCTTGCCGAGACGGCTCTTCGTGGCGATCTCCCAGGCCGACGCCGCGGAGACGAGGAGCGTGTTGGAGCGGTCGCTCAAGTGCTTACGTGCGCGGACGCTGAGCCGACTCGGGCTCACGAGCGCCCAGAGGAGCGCGTGGGTGTCGAGCAGCAAGGTCACTCCCATGTCGCGAGTTCCGCATCGGAGAGTGGCTCGAAGAAGCGCTCCGTCACCCTTCCCTTGACGAAGCCGAGTAGGCGCTCCTGGGGCCGTTCGAGCGGAACGAGCCGAGCGCAGGGACGCCCTGCCCTGGCCAGGACGATTTCCTCTCCGGCCTCCACCTCGTCGAGCAACCGGGACAGATGAGTCTTGGCCTCATGAACGTTGACGGTTCTCGTCATAGACTAAGTCTAATAGACTAAGTCCACATCGCGAGGGCTACCTCACTACGTTGTGTACTCCCCGGGGAGGCGGGGCGTTACGCCGGCAGTACGTAGTCGGCGTAGCGATCGCGGAGCGTCTTCTTCGAGAACTTGCCGACGCTCGTCTTGGGCACTTCGTCGATGAACACGACATCGTCCGGCATCTGCCACTTCGCCAACCTCGGGCGGATGAAGTCGAGGACCTCCTCCTTGGTCAGCTCCTGGCCTGGCTCGACGACAACACACGCCAGCGGCCGCTCGCTCCAGCGGGGATGAGTGACACCCACCACCGCAGCTTCGCGGATCTTCGGATGAGCCATCAGTTCGTTCTCGATCTCCACCGACGAGATCCACTCCCCGCCGGACTTGATCAAGTCCTTTGTGCGATCGACGAGTCGGATTCGCCCGACCGGATCCACCGTCGCGACGTCGCCGGTGCGCAACCAGCCGTCCTCCGTGAAACTCTCGGCCGCTCGGGCGTCGTTGTAGTACGTGCCCGTCACCCACGGTCCTCGGCATTGCAGTTCGCCACTCGTCTCCCCGTCCCACGCCAGCGGGTCGACGGAGCCGGGATCGACCACCCTCGCTTCGACACAGAACATGATTCGCCCGACGGTCGTGCGTAATTCCGCCTTCGCGTCGTCGGACAACGATTGCTCGGAAGCCCGCAAGTCGAACACCGCGGCAATCGGCGACGTCTCGGTCATGCCCCAGGCCTGGAGGATCGGCAGGCCTGTGACCTCCCTGTACGCTTCGGACAGGGCCTTCGGCACCGCCGATCCACCGCATGGAATCGCTCGCAGCGACGACGTGTCACGGCCCCTCAACTCCGGGAGCACCGCCTGCCAAATAGTGGGGACGCCCGCCGCCACCGACACCTTCTCCTCCACGATGAGATCGGCGATCGCCTTGCCGGACAAGTCGGGGCCGGGCATGACGAGTGACGCACCAGACGCCACCGCGGCATGGGCGAGACCCCACGAGTTGGCATGGAACATCGGCACGACCGGCAGGATGACGTCGGACTCACGAACGCCGATTCCATCAGCGATCATGGACCCCATCGTGTGGAGGAACGTCGAGCGATGGCTGTACACCACGCCCTTTGGATTGCCGGTGGTGCCGCTCGTGTAACACATCGATGCCGCTCGACGCTCGTCGTCGACGCAGAACTCCACGGGCTCGGCCGCGGCAAGCAGCTCCTCGTAGTCATGTACCGCGAGGCCGTTGAGGTCGCTCGGGACCTCCCCCTTGCCGTCGTCCATCAGCACGAGTTGCTTCACCGTCTCGAACGTCTTGAGCAGCGGGGCGAGCAAGGCCAGCAGGGAACGATCGACGAAGATCACCTCATCCTCGGCATGATTGGCGATGTACGTGAGCTGCTCGGGGAACAGCCGGATGTTCAGCGTGTGCAGCACCCGGCCCGTGCACGGCACCGCGAAGTACAGCTCCAGATGCCGGGCCGTGTTCCAGGCGAACGTTCCCACCCTGCCGATGCTCGTGACGCCGAGGAGGTCGAGGACGCCCCCGAGCCGACGGGTTCGCTCGGCCCAGTCCCCATAGTTCGTGCGCTCTCGGCCGGTGCCCGTCGCCGTGACAATCGTCTTGTCACGGTGGTACTTCTCAGCCCGATCGAACAGATGGACGATCGTGAGCGGATGGTCCTGCATGGTGCTGTACAGGCGGAGCGCCTCCTGGGCGGGTCCGCCGGCCGGTCCGGCTGACGATCCAGACGTTAGTGTCCACTCCTCGTGGATGACGTCGTGACAGCTCAGCGCGGCGGCGATCGTCGTCTCCGCCTCCTTATCGGGACGTATGTGGCGATGTACGCCGCGGCCAACATCAGTTCGGTCCTGGCGCCACGGCTCGTCAAGAGCCGCCCGGAACTGCTGATTGCCGGCTCGTCGCGGATCCGTCACCTGTTGTTCGTGGTGCCCGAGCAATCAGACGGACAGCCGGGCATCTCCGCGATCGCCTACAGCACCATCGGTTTCACCCGGCTGATGCTCGCCGCCACTGTGTGTTTCCTACTCGGACGCTGGTACGGCGCGCGGGGATTCGCCTGGCTCGACGGTCAACTCGGCGACCAGCGACCCGCCGCGCTGCGATGGCTCGAGCGGGCGGCAGATCGTGTCGGTTGGCTGCTCTTACTCCTCATGCCCGGGTCCAACATCGTCTGCGCGCTGGTCGGCCACCGAGGGATGCAGCCCAAGAGGTTCTTCGGCTTCGTCTCGGCCGGTGTCGTCCTGCGACTCGTCTGGGTCTGGCTCGCCGCCAAGCAGTGGGAGGAGCAACTCAAGGACATCCTTGACTGGATCGGCCGCTATCAATGGTGGCTGATCGGCGGCTTTCTGGCGCTTACCGTGGCCCAGTCGATGCGCCGTTCCCGGGCCATCAAGCGGGCAGTGGAGCGCCCAACCCAGGACGACTGACGCCGCCCCTTGACACGCGCGCTAGCGTGCGGTCATGGGATGCCGTGCCGCCGGGAAGGCGGTTCAACGGAGCGGTCCGTCTCCGACGCGCACCCTTGATACCCAGCCCCGATGCTGCGCCCGCTCGTTCGTGAGCGGGCGCTTTCGCGTCCGAACCCCATCACCCCAGGGAGCCCACTGATGTCCACCGACTCACCCGTCTTCACCGGCGTTGCCGTCGCCCTCGTCACGTTCTTCGACGAGCACGGCCATATCGACGCCAGTGCGACCGCCTCGCACGCCGCCCACCTCGCAGAGCGGGGCGTCAGAGCGTTGGTCGTGGCCGGGACAACGGGTGAGGCATCGCATCTGTCGATGAAAGAGCGACTGCAACTCCTCGACGCCGTCAAGAAGGCCGTTCCTGCCACCATCCCCGTCCTACTCGGCACCGGTGATCTCGCCCCCGGCGTCAGTGTTCCCGATCTCACGCGACGCGCCGCCGAACACGGAGCGTCTGGCGCGCTGGTGTTGTCGCCCCACAAGGGCGATGTCGGGGAGTTCTACGCCGAGGTGGTCATGGCGGCCGGGAAGATGCCGGTATTCGCCTATCACTTTCCGAAGGTGTCGTCCCCCGGTATCTCTATCGAGGACCTCAAGACGCTCAAGGTGGCCGCGATCAAAGACTCCACGGGCGACACCGAGCGCATGCTCGAGACACTTGCCGTGTTCAAGAAGCCCTTCTACGCTGGCAACGCCTCGGTCGTCGCATACGCCGGCATGTTGGGTTGCACCGGCGCCATTCTGGCTGCGGCCAACCTCGTACCCGAGCGGTGTATCGATGCGTTCGCCGGTGACATCACGGCCCAGAAGGACCTCCTGTCGGCTCACAAGATCGTTAGCGCCTACGGCGTGAAGGGGATCAAGGAGGAGTTGGCCCGGCGGTTCGGGACGTCCACCGTCTGCCGCTGACGCCATCGCCAGCCAGGAGGGTCGTCAGAGGCCGAGGAGTGGCTCAAGGCCGAGCGTGAACCGGTCGTGATGGGCGCCGATGCGCTGACACGCGAGGACGACGCCAGGCATGAAACTCGCACGGTCGAACGAATCGTGCCGTAGGACCAAGGTCTGCCCTGTCGTGCCGAGAATCACTTCCTGGCTCGCCACCATGCCACGCATCCGGACGGAATGGACCCGGATCCCCGACGGACCCTCACCTCCTCGGGCGCCGGCGTAGACCTGATGCGTCGTCGGATCCGGCGCCCACGCCTCTGGCCGTGCCGCCGCCATTCGCTGGGCGGTGACGACCGCCGTGCCCGACGGCGCGTCGCTCTTGGCATCGTGGTGCATCTCGATGATCTCGGCCGTGTCGAAGAACGGCGCCGCCACTTCGGCGAAACGCATCATCAACACGGCGCCGATGGCGAAGTTGGCGGCGATGAGACAGTTGCTGCGGTTGAAGGCCACGCGGAATGTCTCGAGGTCCTCCCCCGAGAAGCCCGTCGTGCCGACCACGGCGTGAAGACCGTGTGCGGCGATCCAAGGCAACGTGGAGCGGGCAGCCGCGGCGACAGTGAAGTCGACCACGACCTCCGCGCCTGCGTCGGTCACCGCATCGAGCGAGGCTGAGACCAGCACCCCCTCGCGCTCCTGCCCGGCGGAGAACGGGTCGACCGCGGCGACGAGTGTAAGCGAAGGATCGGCCGCTACTGCGGCACACACCGTTGTGCCCATGCGCCCGCCAGCGCCCACCACTGCGACCCTGATGTTCATGAGTCCCGACCGTAGTCGGGCCGCGACGGGTTCAGTCGGGCGTCGGGAACGATGCGGGCGGCGGAGGGGCTGGCGGAGGCGGTACCGGGGGCGCGACAGGCGCGACGGCGTCTGCGGCGGGGGGCAGCGTGGGGCCGCTCGGGCTCGCTGCCGGCGGCAGAGTCGGGCCGCTCGACATGGGGGCGACTGGGTCCGGCTCGTTCGGCTCTGGCTCCTTCGCCACGATGCCCTCGGTCCCTTCGGCCTCAAGCGCCTGGAGTACAGCCACCAGGCGGACGATTTCGTCCTCATCGCCGTCCTCGCCCCGCCCTGTCCGCTGGCGGTAGACGATGCGACCAAGATCGTCGAGAACGTCGCCGGCCTTGCGCTTGTCCTTCATGTCGTCCACCTTTTCCTTGGTGGACTCGACCAGTTTGCCGGCCTTCTCTTTGGCCTTGTCGAGGAACCCCATGCTCGTGTCACTCCTTCGTGCTACGCGGATAACCCCGTTGTTCTACCTCACTTCCGCAACGGATGTCCGACGACCCGCCGACAAGCGGAGCACCCAGGGAGGGGAGGAGTAAGCCTCCTGGCGGGCACACAACAGCGGCCAGCTCGCCGGCGGTGAGGCCGGTCCCCTTCCTCGATGCTCCACTCGTCGCTGCTCGATCCTCCTACGGCTCAACGTGTCGACGCCTATGTCCAGCGATCATCGAACACCTCGGTGTTCCCCGATGCGAACCACGTCTCCAACTGGGTGGTGGTCGGCTGCTCGCGGACTTCGCACGAGCAACCGGGATGGGCCCGACCACCGTCGGCGGCCTGACTCGAGGTGAAGTAACGGTGCGCGGCGTGAGCCTTGCACGCGGTACATGGGGCACGTTGGTTCCGGGTCGAAAGACGCCATACGGTGGCCTCGGTCGCGCCGCCGGTGACCGGCGGATCTGTCGTCGCGCCGGTATCCGCTGCGCCCCGACTCGTCGTTCGTGGGGGCACAGCTGTGGTGTCCGTCGTGTCCCGCGTTCCAGCGGTGGTCTCGCCGTTGCCGGGGGTACAGGCGCCAAGTAGGGCTGAGCCTCCCAGCACAATGCCGGCAGTGCTGCCTGCGGCTGTCCGGATGAACTGTCGCCGCTTCACGCCTCGATCGGTGTCCGTGCCGCGGACTATAACCGCCAACGACGCGACAAGGTGACGAGCGAGACTCTGACCGCGCGAGACTCAAGAACCGTGACCGGGCTGGGTCGAGCTGCATCGATGTTGGTCGCCGCGACCATGGTGCTCGCCGTCAGTTCTGGCGTGGCGCATGCCGATGTGCACGGCGCCCTCGACGATGACACGGCGAACCAACTCTGGGACTGCGACGCGCGCGCGGTGCCGTTCGGCGACACGAGCGTGGACACGCTGCGCTGTCTCACGTTCCGCTTCTCAGCGCCCTCCGACGTACGTCGAGCGGTGCTGTACCTGGACATCGATGCCCCGACGAACAGCCT
>JBKJJS010000070.1:0-3276 GCA_046597895.1 Ilumatobacteraceae bacterium | reverse complement strand
GGTTTCCTGTGTTCCGCTGGCTTGCCGAAACCCTGCCGCCTGACGTCCTGTCCAGCATGGCCGCGGCCACGATCGAGCGATTCATGTGGGCCTACACACCGATGCGCGAGGCCGTGCGGGACAACGTCTCGCAGGTGCTTTGCGGGAACCGTCTCGGCGACGCGGTGGAGGAGACGGCGCGGCGGGTGTTCTCCCGGTTGGTGACGCTGGGTGAGGGGACCGAGGACACGCGTCGTCGGGTTCGGCGTAGCGAGTTCGGAGACGGGTCGGCGGCGGTCGGCGGTTCCGGTTCTGGCGCGCAATCCACAGGGTCTGGGTTGTGGATTGCGCGCCAGAACGACGACACGGGTGCGGTGATCGACGCGTTCGGCGCGGCCCGGCTCCTGGCGTTCGATCGTGATCCGGTGACGCGTGAGCCGACGGTGGAGGTGGCGCATGAGGCGTTGATCCGGGAGTGGCCGCGGTTGCGGGGATGGCTGGACGACAACCGCGACGGCCTGCGTTTGCATCGGCATCTCACGGTGGCGGCGACGGCGTGGCAGGGCTCGGGCAAGGACGTCGGCGAGTTGTACCGCGGCGGGCGCCTCGAGGCGGTCGAGCAGTGGGCGACGGTCAACTCCGGCGAGTTGAACCCGGCCGAGTCGAAGTTCGTGACGGCATCCCTCGACCAGCGAAGCGCAGCATCAGCCATCCAGCAACGCGCCAAGCGTCGGCTCCAACGGGCATTCACGGCGGTGGCCGTGGTCGCCGTGGTGGCACTTGTCGCTGGTGGGGTGGCCTGGCAGCAACAACGCCAGGCAAGCGCGGTGGCGTTCAGTGCGGAGACCGGGCGCCTAGCCGCCTCGGCCCCGATCCTGGCCCAGTCGAACCTCGCCGTCGGATGGCTCGTCGCCGCCGAGAGCTACGGCCGCGAGAAAGGCCCGGAAACCCTTGGATCACTCCAGCGCTCGCTGCTCCAGAGCGACCGCAGCCTCGGGTTCCTCGGCCTCGGCAAGGACTACCGCAGCGTTGCCCTCGACGCCGGCACTGTCTACGGGCTCCGCCGGGGGTTGATCGACCGTTGGAATATCGACACCAGAGAGCCGCTGGACAGCCTGGTCCTGCCCGACCGGGACCTCGACAGCGCCTACTACGAGAACGCCCCGATCGTGCTGTCGGTCGCCGGTGGTGTCGCCACTGTGGTCTTCGAAGACCGGAGCGCGGTGGCGATCGATGCGGCGACCGGTCTTTCGACCGAGCTCGGATCGGTCTACCGCGCCCTTCCGTCGCCCGACGGCCGCCAGCTGCTCCTGATCGACGCCGAACGGCGGGTTCGCCTCGTGGACTACCCATCGCTCAAGAGCGTCTGGGAGACCGAGGCATTCGCTGGGGTCACCGTGGGCGACGAGCTGAAGCTGATCGGCGGCAACGACTCCACCGTCCGGAACGTCTTCCAGGAGGGGGATGAGCTGCGGGGCGACGCGCTCTTCGTGCCCGGCGGCGACGTCGTCGTCTCGTGGGGCTCGCGGCTCTTCAAGTACGAGCGTGTCAGCGGCACGGCGCTGGCCCAAGGTGGCGGACTTGTCGAGGGAAACGGCGCCGGTCCCGCTGGCAGCGGTACCGACTACTGGAGCTCGGGATGGCTCGCTCTCGACGGCGCCGGGAGGCTCGCCAGCGGCAACCTGTACTGGTTGTCGACGTGGGACGCTGACACGCTCGAGCCGGTGTCCAAGCGTAGTGCCCGATTCGGCACCGTCCCGACCGAGCTGAGTGCCGGCATGGCCGTTGCCGTTGGCAGCAAGCGAGTGATCGTGCACGGAGACGGTTTCGTTGACGAGGTCGATGCCGATGGCGCGGCGGATCAGCGGACGTGGCGGTTCGACGCCCAGGTCGGGGCGCTCCACGCAGTCGTCATCGATCTCGAGCATCGCCGTGCCGTCGTCGCCGGGGCCGGTGGCATCGGGGTCATCGCCGTGGACGGTGAACGGCTTCTCGCTCGGGCGGTGGCCCGGAGGCAGGACCAGAACCTGGTCTTTTCGGCCCTGAACGGGGACACGGTCACGGTCGTTACATCGTCCGGCCCAGAGTTTCCGGAAGCGGACTCGGTGTGGCGCTGCGAGGCCGGTGCGTCATGCGAGGCCGCCGAGGCCGACCTCGAGGAGGGCCCCTTCGACTTCCTCCGCCTCACTCGCCGCCACCTCGTCGCCCAGATCATCCGCATCCGCCTGGAATGCCGCATTGGGTTTGAGTACTGCCCGGGCGACAGTGTGCTCGTGTTACGAACGCTGGATGGCCTGGCCGCCGTGCCCCCTCTACCCATTGGTGTCGTCTCAAGCGACGACGCGCAATGGCCCACTGAGGCCGGCTGGGTGGCGGCCATCGTCCTGGCTGGGAAGAATAAGGACGGGAGTAATGACGTAAAGCTGCGGGTGTGGGGGGCCTCCGACGGGAACGTGTTGCGCGACGTCCCCCTGACGGACGGCGCACTGTCGTTCACCGCGTCGAGTTCTCCGGACGGGTCGAGTTTCTTCCTACTGGACCCCTTGACCGGCGGCAGCCGCCGGTGGGACACGACGACATGGGAGGAGGTCCCCTCACCGCTGCCAGCCGCGGCGGCCTTCTACGGAGCGTTCAATGGTGATGGCTCACGGTTCGCCACGGTCGATGGTGCTGGCCTGATCACGATCCGGGACGGGCACACGTTCGAGGCGATCACCACGCTGAACAGCGGACGCCTGAACGGTGGGGCGATGGTGTTCAGTGCCGATGGTCGCTACCTCGTGTCCACCACGGACGGTTCGGTGCGACTGTGGGATGTGGAGGCGGGCGAGCTGGTGGGGGGGCCGTTCCCGAACGATCTGGACGTGAAAGTGTTCGTCGACGCTGCCGACACGGTGTTGGCCACGGGCGTAGGCGATCATGCGCTCATCTGGAACGTCAACCCGGACACGTGGCTCGCCGAGGCGTGCCGGGCCGCTGGACGCAACCTCACCCGGGAGGAGTGGGAGCAGTTCGGTCCTCGTGACACTGGGTACCACGCCACCTGTCCGCAGTGGCCGGCGGCACAGTGAGCCGTTTAGATCGGAGCTTTGCCGTGCGCTTCTCGAACCTGTCCCGCCAACGCGGTGAGCAGGCCGGCGGCCAGGCTCGGCATGTCGCGCAGCAGCACCATGAACATGCGGTGGCCGAGCGTGCCCAGTTCGAGCGCGGTCACCGCCCGTACGGTCGCCGCCCGCGGCGCCGGGTCCAGCAAGGCGAGCTCGCCGAAGTGGTCGCCCGCGCCGAGCTCGCTCACCT
>JBKJJS010000345.1:0-3049 GCA_046597895.1 Ilumatobacteraceae bacterium | reverse complement strand
CGATCACGCTGCCGCCGTGGCCGCGTGTCTCGACACACTGGGCGTGACCGAGAAGGCCGTCGTCGGGGCGCACTCGGCCGGCGTCGCCGTCGCGCTGCGGCTCGCCGTGACTCGCCCGGATCTCGTGCGGGCAGTAGTCGCCTTCGGCCCTCCGCTGTATGCCGACGTCGCAGACGCGCGTCGCCATCTCCGTCGGCTCGGTGCTATGGCGCGTCTGTTCGCGAACGACGGCCGGGTCGGCGAGCTCGTGTGCCGCTGGGTGTGCCGCCACCGAGGCGCGGCCGCGCGACTCGCCGTGCTGTGCACGCCGAGCCTTCCGGCGGACATCGTCCGCGACGGCGTGCAGCACACGTGGCGTTCCTACTCCGAGACATTGACTCGGCTCGTGCTCAGCAGCGAAGTCAGCGAGTGGCTCGACGACATCGACGTGCCCGTGATCTTGATCGCCGGCGATCATGACCAGGCGTGCAACGCGGGCTGGCTTCGGACACTCGCCGCGCGTCACGACAACGTCTCCTTCGAAACGTGGCCCGGCGATCATCACCTCCCTCTCACCCACCCCGGGGCCGCTCTCCGCACCCTTGCCAACGCCTACATGTCAGATCGGCGGCCAACCGGTGCGGACGAGCCATCGTTGAATGCCGGTGAAGATCGTGGACCACACCCCCGTGATGTAACCAACGCCAACCATGACCATCACTGCTCCAGCGACTCGCTGCAAGCCTCGGCCTCGTCGGACGAGCCAGCGGCGGAGCCGCGTGGAGCGTTCGAACCAGATCGCCAATGCGACGAAGGGGATCCCAAGGCCGACGGAATACAGCAGGAGCAGCACCATCCCCTCGCCGAGCGATGAGTCAGTCGCTGCTTTCGTGAGGATGGTGGCCAGGATCGGACCGATGCAAGGGGTCCACCCGAGCGCGAACACGGCACCCAGAAGCACCGACCTCCGGGGTCCCTGGCCGGCTCGGTGGAGCCCGATCGGTCGCCGCTCCCTGCCCAGTGGTGCAAATCGGAGAAGTCCGAGGGTGTTGAGTCCGAGAACGACCAGAGTGATGCCAGCCAACTTCAGCGCCACATCGAGCCTCGAGTAGAGCACGTTGCCGACGGCCGATGCAGTCGCACCGAGCACGGTGAACACGATCGTGAATCCAGCGACGAAACCGAGTGCTCCGATCGTCGATGGTCGCCGCTGCCCAGCGGCGCCGACGCCCGACGGAGACGAGACCGCGGCGAGATATCCCGGTATGACGGGAAGGACGCAAGGACTGGCCGCCGACACGACGCCCGCCGCGAGCGCGGCCAGGGCCAAGACCGGGCCGGTCACGCTGCACCGACTTCGACGCGCCCGCGGCGGGCCCCGATGCGGAGTGCGGCGAACGTCAACGCCGCGCCCACCGTGACGACGATCGACTCCCGGTGCTGACGCGTCAGCCCGGTGCCGATGTGGGGAAGCCACACCGAGGCGACCGATCGGACGCCGGCCACAAGGCCAGCGGTGAACACCACAGCCTCGACGCCACGCAGGCCGCGTCGGCGGAGCCGATCGATGAGGAATGCGCCTGCTGCCGCGGCCACGGCCACGACGAGGCCGACCGGGAACATCCGCGAGGCGTGGCCATCGGGCCGCAATCCGACGGCCATCACCGGACCTGGGCAGCCATCTCGGATCACGCAACTCGCCTCGTACAGCGCCCACCCCACCAGCGCGGCGGGCGCCAGCGTGGCCAGACGGTCCGCGCCGTGCACGTGCTCGCGTCGGGCCTGGAGCGCGATCCAGCCAACGCCGGCGGCCACGCCCGGCCAGAACTCGACACCACTCCTGATGACCAGAAGATCGCTGAGCCGAGTCAGCGAACTGGGGTCGTCCAACGCAAGTGCCACTGTCCGGCCCACCACGAGGCCGACGGCCAGCCCGCCGAGTGACGCATCGAAGACTCCCGACGGCAGTGTGCCCGGCGGCCACGGCTTCACGAAAACGCTCGGGACGGTGAGCACAAGGGCGATCGTCACCATGAGCCCCACGTCGATCACGCTCGGAGATCCTCCAGGATGGCGCCGAGTCGTTGCTCGCTGACCCCTCCGACGACGGTGGTCCGCAACTTGCCGTCTGCGCCGAAGACGTAGGTGGTCGGGAAGCCGCGCAACCCGAGGCGGGACCTGATGACCCCGGTGGCGTCGAAGACATTGGGGTACGTGATCCCGTACTGATCCATGAAGTCGCGGCTGGCGCTCGCCACGTCCTTCGACGCGACTCCGAGGATGACGACCTCGTCTCGGTGAGCCTCCCAAGCGCGCTCCAGCAGGGGCATCTCGGCCCGGCACGGTGCGCACCAGGACGCCCAGATGTTGACGATGACCGGCGTGCCCCGCAGTCCTACGAGGACGCCCTCGAACTCCGTTTCGGTGAGTGCCGTCAGCTGACCCGCCGGGGGAAGGGGGGCTGGCGCGCCGGACGCCTCGAAGTGGGTGCTGGTGGTCGTGCGGGTCAGCGCGTATACAACGAGTCCGGCCAGCGTCAGCGCGATGGCGATCTGTCGCCCCCGGTGACGGGATCGCGATGGGGCGGGGTTCGTGGTCTCGATGCTCGGACTGTACTCCTACAACGTGTAGAACGTCTCGCGCTACCCGGGACAGAGTGCGGTCAGGAGTACGGCAAGGTGGTGGAGCTGAAAGGCCGCGAGCACGCCGGTCACTCCGATCGCCGACCACAGCGCGACGAGACTCGCGCGGCCCGGTGACGTCACGGCCGGCGCCAAGAGTGCGGCAACGCGTCCCGGAACGCCGAGACCGTTGAAGCCGAGCATCCCTGCGGCCGGCAATTGGTTCATCGCCACCTTCGCCAGAGTGTCGGCGACCAGTCGGCGGTCACCGCACTGCTGGACGGCCGTTTCATCGGCCCAACGTTCCAGTGAGAACCGCAGGCGCGACGCGAGGGGGCGCAGGAAAGGGATCGCCGACGCCGCCAACTTGGCCGTCAACAGGTACCGATCGTGACGATGCCGAGCATGGGCCTGCTCGTGAGCGAGCACCACGCCCCGCTCAGAGTCGT
>JBKJJS010000226.1:0-3432 GCA_046597895.1 Ilumatobacteraceae bacterium | reverse complement strand
GGTCGCGCAGCCAGATCCGCCCTGCGGCGAGCTCCGCTGCGGGCGCCGGAAAGGTCGGAGAGGTGCGCACCATCTCGTTCACTCGCTGTCGCGACACGCCCAGAAGCCGTGCGACCTCAGCGGCTCCGACCAGTTGAAGCGCCGCCGCTCGGTCCGCCGCCGATGGGCTTGGCGTGCGGATTCTTGAGCGCCTGATAGGTGCGTCTTCCGACTCATCGCTGGGTCCGCCTTCCCGACGGCACGCTTGGCATCCCGGCCGACTCGCTGCACCTGATCGTCGCCGACGCCAGCTGATCGCGTCGTCAGCTTCGACGCCGCGGTGGTCGGCTGCGACGTAGCGTCTGACGCCGTGGACATGTGGGGAGCCCGGCAACGGTGATCGGTGCATCAGTGGAGCCGCGCGTTGGGTACTGCCGGCTCGCCGATGGCGCGCAGGTGGCCTACGCCACAGCGGGGGAGGGGCCGCCGCTCGTGCTCACCCCCGGCTGGCTGTCGCACGTCGAACAGGTGTGGACGCATCCCTCAGCAGCGTCGACGCTGGCGCAGCTCACCGAGCATCACCGTCTCATTTGGTACGACCGCGTGGGTGGTGGTCTGTCCGACCGCACCCGCACCACCGACACGATCGAGGACGACCTCGCCCAGCTCCACGCTGTGCTGGACGCCACCGGCGTCGACCGGGCCCGTTTCATCGGTTACTCGGCCGGTGGGCCGGTGGCCACGGTGTTCGCCGCGGCTTACCCAGACCGCGTCGAGCACCTCGTTCTCTTCTCCACCTATGCGCGCGGCACCGACCTCAACACGCAGGAGCAGCACGAGGGACTGATCTCGATCATCGGCACCAACTGGAAGCTGGCCACGCTGGCCTTGTCGTCACTCTTCCTGCCCAACGGCGGTCACGACGACCTCCGTTGGTTCAGCGGCTTCCAACGCCAAGCCGCCGACCCCACCGTGGCGACTGCCCTCCTCCGCTACATGCGCACCCATGACGTCCGGGATGAGCTTGCCTGCATCCGCGTGCCCACCACGGTCATCACCAACCGCCACGATCCGGCGGTGCGACCCGAGCTCAGCCGGGAGATCGCCCGACTCGTACCGGGCGCCCGGCTCCACGTGCTCGACGGCAACGAGCACGACCCGTTCATCCGTGACAGCGGCGACGTGGTGCAGGCGATCCTGGCCGCGGTCGAAGGACGCCCCTTCACGCCCTCCCCGCCCCCGGCCGCCACGGTGTCGCTCAGCCCCCGCGAGACCGAGGTGCTCACGCTCCTGGGGCGAGGCTCCTCCAACAAAGACATCGCCCGCGAGCTCGGCGTGCAGCCCTCCACGGTGGAGCGCCACGTCACCAACCTGTACCGCAAGCTCGACGCCAAAGGTCGGGCCGACGCGGCCGTGCACGCCGTGGCCCGCGGCCTCGTCACTCCGCCGCGCTGACGCACGACTACGGGATATCCCGTAGGTCGATCTGCTGGATATCCGCGAAGTCAGCGAGCCATCGGAGTTCGTACGGTCAGCCCATGACCACACTCCAGGAAGCGAACGTCACCCGAGACACCGCCACGCTGCTCGGCCAAGACGCCGACCGCCGTTGGACCGAGCTCGACGAAGCTCGCCGTCTGCCCGCTGACCTCTACCAAGCCGCACTTGCCGCCGGACTGTTCCGCACCCTCGTGCCGACGGCGCTCGGCGGCACCGGTGGCTCACCGGTCGACTGGTTCCGCAGCGGCCTCGAGCTGGCCTGGCACGAACCCTCCCTCGGCTGGGTCGTGTCCCAAGGTGCCGCCGAGCTCGGCTGGCTCACCGTCGGCAGCGACCCCGCCTTCGCTCGGGAGGTGCTCGCCGACCCACTCGGCTCCTCCTCGACCACCATCGCCGGCATCGGCGAGCTCGCCATCGACGGGGACACCGCCACCTTCGGCGGACGGTGGGCCTTCGGCACCGGCTGCACCGGCGCAACCTGGATCGGCGGGCTCGCCATGATCGCTGGCGCCGTGAGCCCCGAGGGCCTCCCCGTGCTGCGCTTCGCCTGCGTACCCGCCGACCGAGCCGAGATCGCGGACGACTGGAACCCGACCGGCCTGCGCGGCACCGGCAGCCACAGCGTCACCATCCCCAAGCAGACCATCGACCCCACGTGGACCTTCACGCCCTTCGAGCCCACCCCCCACGACTATGGCCCGCACCGCTGCCTCGTGGGCAACGGCAACTGGCCCATCGCCACCTCCGTGGCTGCCACCCAGCTCGGCGCCGCCCGGCGCGCCCTGGACGAGGCCAAGGAGATCCTCATCACCAAAGCCCCGCCGCCCATGTTCGTGCCCCTGGCCAACAACGCCGCCGTACAGCGCGCCTACCTGCGAGCCGAGGGCCTCTGGAACGCGTGCCGGTCCTCGGTGGAGAGGGAGCTAGCGCTGATGTGGGACGAGGCCGAGCGCTTCGGCGAGCTGTCATCTGCGCAGCGGGTGCGACTCTTCGCCGCCAACGCCACCGCCAACGAACAGGCCGTCGCCATCATCGACTCGATGTGCGAGCTCACCGGCACCGTCACCGTCGACCGCACCCACCCGCTCAGCCGCTGCCGGCGCGACGCGGAGGTGCTCCGTGGCCACCTCGCCGCCAACGGCCAATCGGTGGAGTACGGGGGCGCGGTGGCCCTCGGCGTGCTCGCCGAAGAAACGCGGGTGTGACATGCCGACCGTCGCCCTCTACGAGGAGCCCAAGGCTTCCACGATCACCCTCGTCGACTCACTGAGCGGCGTCGCGCTCGCCCAAACCTGTCGGGCCTGTCCCGCGTGGTCGATCCAGGACGTGGTGGCGCCTCAAGGACGCCGTCCAGGTCGTCTGAGAGTTGGCACTCCGATTGGCACTCCACCAGGTGTCACGGGGCCGGATTCGGCAACTCATGGGATCGGGGTTCGTCCGCTCAGTTGGGGTGCCGTGCTGACGCTGAGGCCATGTCGTGGAGCAGCGGCTCCGGCCAACGCCCGCCGCACCAAACGGTGTCGCGGACGATCTTGCCCTGAGCGACGACTATGCGGTGGGCATGGTGTCCGCGATGGCGGATGCCGTTTTCGGTCCACTCGAGCTCGTAGGAGACCAGCTCACCGTCCCGGATCGGGGTCCGCTCGAGTTGGACGAAGGTCGCCGGCTCTCTGAACCACTTGGCGTACTCCGCCCGGATGGCGTCTGCGCCCTCCACAGAGAACCGCCAGTTCGGCACGGTTGCGTCGAGCACGGCGGTGTTGGCGAAGGCATCTGTCTCGTGGACGACCGCCGCCTCGATCGCCCCGAGGAAGGCGCCGATGGGATCTTCGCCAACGATCGTCGAGGTGGGGTGAGGCCGGTGCACGGTCAGCTGGAAGACGTCCGGTCGGGAGTAGTGACCAACGGGGTCGAACTCACGGCGGGCGGCGGTGAGCTCGGACAGGTCGATGG
>JBKJJS010000219.1:0-16326 GCA_046597895.1 Ilumatobacteraceae bacterium | reverse complement strand
CGGCGCGCCGATGAGGCGGCTCACCGCATGTTTCTCCATGTACTCGCTAATGTCGATGCGGACGATGTTCTCCTCGCTGTCGAAGAGCGCCTCGGCCAAGGCCCGCGCGAGCTCGGTCTTGCCAACGCCGGTCGGCCCGAGGAACATGAACGAGCCGATGGGCCGGTGGGGGTCGGACAGCCCGGCCCGGCTCCGGCGGATGGCGTTGGCCACGGCGTGCACGGCCTCGTCCTGACCGATGACCCGCTCGTGGAGTTGGTCCTCGAGATGGACGAGCTTGGCCATCTCGCCTTCGATGAGCTTCGTCACCGGCACGCCGGTCCACTTGGCGACGACCTCGGCGATGTCCTCGGCGTCGACCTCCTCCTTGAGCATGCGATTGCCCTTTTGTAGTTCGTCGAGGTGGGAGGTGGCATCTTCGATCCGGCGTTCGATCTCGGGGACACGTCCGTAGCGGATCTCGGCGGCGATGTTGAGGTCGGTCTCTCGCTCCAGTTGCGTTCGCAGCTGTTCCAGCTCTTCTTTGAGCGAACGGATGGCGGCGATGGCCTCCTTTTCGGCCTCCCAGTGTTCGCGCATGACGGCCGTCTGCGCCTTGAGGGCCACCAATTCTTCGTTGAGCGCCTGTAGCCGTTCGATGGAGCGTGCGTCGGTCTCCTTCTGGAGCGCCACCTGTTCGATCTGCAGCTGGAGGATGCGCCGCTCAACAACGTCGATCTCGGTGGGAAGCGAATCGATCTCGATGCGCAGGCGCGAGGCCGCCTCGTCGATGAGGTCGATCGCTTTGTCGGGCAGGAAGCGGTTCGTGATGTAGCGGTGCGACAGCACGGCCGCCGAGACGAGTGCCGAGTCCTGGATGCGCACGCCGTGGTGCACCTCGTAGCGCTCCTTCAGCCCACGCAGGATCCCGATGGTGTCCTCGACGGATGGTTCGCCGACGTACACCTGCTGGAACCGCCGCTCGAGGGCGGGGTCCTTCTCGACGTGCTTGCGGTACTCGTCGAGCGTGGTTGCGCCGATCATGCGCAACTCCCCACGGGCGAGGAGCGGCTTGATCATGTTGCCGGCGTCCATGGCCCCCTCGGCGGCGCCGGCGCCCACGATGGTGTGCAACTCGTCGACGAACGTGATGACCTCGCCGGCAGCGTCGGTGATCTCCTTGAGGACGGCCTTCAACCGCTCCTCGAACTCACCCCGGTACTTCGACCCGGCAATCATCGACCCGAGGTCCAACGAGATGAGGCGCTTGTTCTTCAGACCCTCGGGGACGTCACCGTCGGCGATGCGCCGGGCCAACCCCTCGACGATGGCGGTCTTGCCGACGCCCGGCTCGCCGATGAGCACAGGGTTGTTCTTCGTGCGCCGCGAAAGCACCTGGATGACGCGCCGGATCTCCTCATCGCGACCGATGACCGGATCGATCTTTCCGTCACGGGCCCGCTGCGTGAGATCCTGCCCGTACTTCTCGAGGGCCTGGAACTGCTCCTCGGGGTTCTGTGACGTGACACGGTGCGAACCCCGCACCTCACGCAACGCCTGGAGCAACTCCTCGGAGCCGACCCCGAGGCGCTGATTCATGGCCAGCAGCAGGTGCTCGGCGGACAGGTAGTCGTCCTTCAGGTCCTTCTGGTACCGCTCGGCCATCTCGACGACGTTCGTCAGTTCACGGCTGAGCCGTGGTTCGCCGCCGCCGTACGCCCGGGGCAGCTTCGCGACCGCTTCGTCGGCGCGGTTGCGCAGCATGAGCGGGGCCAGACCGAGCTTCTGCACGACGGCCGGCACAATGGAGTCGTCCTGGCGCAACAGTGCGGCCATGACGTGGTCCGGCGTCAGCTCGGGATTGCTCAGCCCCTTGGCCTGGTCGATGGCAGCCGAGAACGCTTCCTGGGTTCTCGCCGTCCACTTCTTAGGATCGAACGCCATACATCTCTCCCAGGGGATCGCTGATCAGTTCGAGCCGCGCGCCGTCGGGGTCGCGGAAATACATCGACGCGTGGTCGATAACCGTGGTCTCGATACCGGCGGCGGCGAGTCGGGCTTTCGCCGCCTCCCACTCGTCGCGGGTGATGCTGATGGCGAGGTGATGCAGACCGCCGAGCACTTCGGCGTACGGCCCGAGATCCAGTCCCGGTAGATCGAAGAAGGCGAGGGCGTTGCCGTGACCGATGTCGAAGAAGAAGTGCGTGGATCCCTGGTAGTCGCGATTCTCGAACAGACTGGTCAGAGGGAAGCCCAGCACGTCCTGGTAAAAGCGGATCGTGCGCTCGACATCGGCGCTGAGTAGCGCCACGTGGTGCACGCCCCGAGCGGTGCTCGCCGGGCGTTCACCGCGAGCCCTCAGGTATCGGGTACGGAGCTGGTCCCACTCTTCAGTTCGATCCATGGCTCAGTTCTACCCATTGTTCAGACGCTGGCGCGAACAATCAGCCGATACTTCGTCGATGTCGGCTGACCGTTCAGCTTCGTGCACGTGATGAGCGAGATGCGCTTACCTGACGAGCCGTAGCCGAGCGCCTTGCCGACCTCGCTCTTCCCGATGATCTGGGTGAGCCGCACCGTGTACGTCACACCGCCCGCCACGATCTTGTCGCCGACCCGCAGTAAATTGGCCCGCCGCAGGGGCCCGCCCGCCGAGGTGCGATGGGCGAACAGAACGCAATGCCCGATCTGACCAGGCTTGGCTGAACCCCTCCAGTGGCCGAACCCGCCGCGATTCAACACGGCATTGGACGTGCCGACGTGGATCACCTTGTTGACCTTGATCTTGCCGATCTTGATGGTGCCGAGGGTGGCAGCGTCAGCGGCCGGAGCCACCAACTGACTGCCAGCCACGGCGAGCGTGCCCGCTCCGAATGCCTTCAGAGCAGTACGTCGCGAAATCTCCATGGCGAGCACTCTACTGAGTGTCCAGCAGTGAGGTTTAACCCCACCCCAGCGATGAGGCGCCACCGTTACCGGAAACGCCCAGCGAGCAACTCGTCCAGACCGGTGGCGGGGGCGAGCGCGTCACCCCAGGCGAGCCGCACGCCCATCTCCATCACGATTTGTTGTTGCGCCTCGGTGTCGACGCGATCGGCCGCCAGTGGCGCGCCATGAGCGGCGGCCAGTTCGACCATCGAACGCATGGCATGACAATCGGTGACGCGGCCCTCGGGCAGCCGGCGTACGAGCTCACGGGGAACCCTCACGGCCCACACACCGAGATCGACGTCGAGGAGGTTGGCGGTCTGCAGCACCCTGGCGTCGTCGAGGATCAACCTCGCCCTCACGTCGCTCACGTATGCCACCAACAGCCCGACGTCGACCGAGGCCGCCGGCTCGATGGAGACGACGTCGATGATGCGCCGATCGGGCGGGAGGTCCGTCCGGGCCAATAACTCCTCGATTTCGACCATCAGCGCTCGCTGGGCCAGCGCCTGCGCAGGGATCGGGCCGATCACCGGGGGTGCCGCCGGCCCCATGCGCTCCCGGAGCGCTCGATCGACCATGGAGAGGTGCTCGATGAACGCAAGGATCAGCCGCCGGTCGAGTGCCGACTGTACGGAAATCACGGCCCGGTCGGCATCAGCCACTTCGGCCCTGATCGCCACCACCCGTGACTCCACCAGGTCGAACACCGGACGGTAGCGAATGATCCCGGTAGCGGCCGCCAGACCCTCGGCCTCCCGCACGGCGCGAAGTCGATGCACCGCGCGCTCTCGCTGTGAGCGGTCGTACCACGCCACGGTGGCGCCACCCATGCGCTTCGCGGCGTAGACCGCGGTGTCCGCTTCCCGCAACAGTTGCTCGGGTTCTGTGGCGCCGTTGCCCCATGACAGGCCCACCGAGCAACTCGTCGACAACGCTCCCGCCGCCGTCGACATGGGCTCCCTCACCCGGCTGACGATGCGGCGAGCGAGGGCGTCCGCCGCTGCTGAGTCTTGGACTGTCACGACGACGAACTCCTCGCCGCCAAAGCGGGCGACGAGTCCGCAATCGCCGGCGCACTCCTCGAGGCGACGGGCGGTCATCTGCAGGACCTCGTCACCGACGAGATGGTCAAACGTGTCGTTGACATCCTTGAACCGATCGAGATCCACGAACATGACCACGACGTGACCGCCCCGCAAGAGTCGATCGGCCAACATGGAGCGAAGGTGAGCCATGAGTTCAGTTCGGTTCGCCAATCCCGTGAGCGCGTCACGGAGCGCGAGTTCGCGCAGTTCGGCTTCCTGACGGCGCAACTCCGTGACATCACGGAACGCCACCACCCCTCCCGCCGGCTGCCCGGCGGAGTCGATGAGCGACTCTCCGGTCACCTCCACGAGACGCTCTGACCCGTCGGCGAACGCCAGCCGTGCTTCGTGGCGCGGCACCTTCTCGCCTTGTCGTACACGAACGAAGGGATCGCGGTACGCGTCCGCGATCGCGAGGTCTGTACCAAGCGCGGTGAGCACGACGCCCGCCGGCAGGGGATGTATGACCCGCCCGGCACCGAGCCGGAACATGTCGCTCGCCGAACGGTTGCGGAACACGACCTGACCCTCGGCGCCGACCGCCACCACCGCATCGCTGACGTGGTGCAGCAGGACGAACAACGGGCTCAGGTCGGCGTCGACGGACGACGCGACACGGGGTGACTGGACCCGGCGGAGCGTTTGCACGTAGAGGTCGTCCACCGCATCCAGGCCTGACACCGCATCCAGGCCGGACACCGCATCCAGATCGGAAACCGCCATGGTGATGAAGGAGCCGTCGGCGTGCCGGACCCTCACCTCGATGGGCCAGGAGTATCCCCGCTCGATCGACAGCGACAGCATCCGGGCCGCCTCCTCGAGATCGTCAGGGTGTACCCAGTCGAGGACGGCTCGCCCCACCTCGGCCTCCAGGTCGTAGCCGAGAATCAGCTGAGCGGTGCGGTTCGCCCACACGAGGTGGCCGTCGCGATCCATCACGACGACGACTTCGGCCACCGAGTCCAACACGAGCTGGTGCCACGTCGGCGCCTTACTCGTGTCGTCCGGCGGCGGTGTCATCGCCATGAAGAGTACTGGCTACCGCGTTGTGTGGTCACTCGGCGACTGATGGTGGTTTGACTACGTGCGCCAGATCGGTGACTCCCCGAAGACCGTGACGGCCTGGCGCAGCGGGACGAGATCGCGGCGAGGTGAGCGCCGCTCCGCCTCGGCCAGGGCGGCCTGGGTCTGCTGCCACAGTTCGGCGACCTGGAGTCTGAGGCGGTCCACCTCATCTTCGAGTTGCATCACCCGAGCGATCCCGGCGAGGTTCAGGCCGGCCGCCGCCAGATCGGAGATTCGGCGGAGCCGACCGATGTCCTGGTCGCTGTAGCGGCGATTCCCGCCGGCGGTGCGCGCCGGCTCGAGCAGGCCCTTGCGCTCGTAGATACGCAGGGTCTGCGGGTGCATCCCGGCCAACTCAGCGGCAACGGAGATCACATAGACGGCATGGTGATGGGAATGCATGTCAGTCCTCGCTAGCGGGTGCGTCAGCGACGACGTTGAGGTGGGCCCTCGGTGACGTGGCCGCAGCCTGGGCCAACGATTCGACGGCCACCCGTTCCTCGGCAGTCAGATGCTTCGGTACCACGACGTCGACGGTGACGATCAGGTCGCCGGTGTGGCGCGGGGTGCTGATCCCCTTGCTCTTCACCCGGTGGCGGCTCCCGTTCTGCGTTCCCGGCTTGAGCCGCAACAGCACGCGTGAGCCGTCCAACGTGGGAATGTCGATGTCCGCTCCCAAGGCGGCCTCGGGAAAGCTCACGGGCACTCGGATGGTGAGGTTGGCGCCATCGCGCCCGAAGAGGTGGTGAGGGCGGACGTGGCACTCCACGAGCAGGTCGCCCGCCGGCCCGCCGTTACGGCCGGGGGCCCCACGATCCTTCAGGCGGATCCGCTGTCCGTCGGTGACACCCGCCGGGATGCGCACCTTCACCTCACGCGGGCGTTTCTCCATGCCGCGGCCCCCGCACGTGGGGCACAACTGCTCGATGACGACACCGTTGCCACCGCACGAGCGGCACGGCGACGAGAACGCGAACATCCCCTGATTGTCGTCCACCACGCCGCGCCCTTTGCACACGCCACACGGCTTGGCCGAGGTGCCGGGCTTGGCCCCCGAGCCGGAACACGTGGAGCACTGCGCGTCGGTGGTCAGATAGAGCGTGGTGGTGATGCCATGAACGGCATCGGCGAAGTCGAGCGTGAGCGTCGCCTCGAGGTCGACACCACGCTGAGGGCCGACGCCACCGGCCCGCCCGCCGCGAGGGCTGAAGCCCCG
Organism: Ilumatobacteraceae bacterium; assembly: GCA_046597895.1. Classification (GTDB taxonomy): domain Bacteria; phylum Actinomycetota; class Acidimicrobiia; order Acidimicrobiales; family Ilumatobacteraceae; genus WLJO01. The sequence continues at coordinate 10,050 of JBKJJS010000219.1, read as the reverse complement.
GCCACGGCCGGAGCCCGGCGCGCCACCGGCACCGCCGAACAGGTTGCCCAGGAGATCACCAATGTCGGCCCCGCCGACATCGAACCGCATCGAGCCACCCGGGCCGCCAGCGCCGCCGAAGCCGCCACCCATCGGACCGAGCGTGCGGACCTCGTCGTACTCCTTGCGTTTCGCCTCGTCGCCGAGCACGTCGTACGCCGCGGCGACGTCCTTGAACCGGTCCTCGGCTCCCTTGTTGTCGGGATTGGCGTCCGGGTGAAACTGGCGCGCCAGCTTGCGGTACGCCTTCGTGATGTCTTTTGGCGTCGCACTGTCCGAGACCCCGAGCACCTCGTAGTAGTTCTTCTCGAACCACTCACGCTGCGGGGCCATCAGTCACCGTCCCGGTGGTCGTCACCCGCGCACCTTCACCATGGCGGGGCGAAGAACTTTGCCCTTCCAGGTGTAGCCCGTGCGCAGTACATCGGAGACAACGGGCAAGTCGGCGTCGCCCGGTTCGTGCGCCACCGCCTCGGCGTGCGCGGGGTCGAACGGTTGGCCGTCCAGATCCAGCGCTTCGAGGCCCTGCTTCTGCAGTACCCCGATGAGCGCCGACCAGATGGGCTCGACACCCTCGACGCCGTGGCTGAACGCCGCCTCACACGCGTCGAGCACAGGGAGAATCGCTTCGACGAGGCGGCCGGTGGCCCGGTCGATCTCGTCGACCTGTTGCGTGGCCACCCGCCGTCGGTAGTTGTCGAAGTCCGCCTGAAGGCGCAGCGCGATGTCCTTGAACTGATCGCGCTCAGCGACGAGTTCGTCGAGCACGCTGCCAACGTCAGGGGGCAGAGGGATCCCGGCGGGTTCCGTGAGGTCGTCGACCTCGCTCGCCCGTTCCTCGCCTTCGTCGTCGAGATCGGCGAGGGCGGTCTCGTCGGAGGTGGCCGGACGACCGATGTCGTCGTCGGTGGCATCAACCATGTCGGCGTCCATCAGGGCTGCCCGATCACTTGTCGTCGACGATTTCGGCGTCGACGATCTCGTCGTCGTCCACCGAACCGGCGCCAGGCTGGCCCGACGCGGACGTGCCGGCAGCGTTCGAGTCGCGGGCCGCCGTCTCGTACAGCTTCTGGCTGAACGCCTGACTGGCGGCCATGAGCTTGTCCGTGGCCTCCTTGATGGCGCCGGTGTCGTTGCCTTCCATGGCCTTCTTGAGGTCCCCGAGTGGCCCTTCCGCCGCCGCCCGCTCCTCGGCCGTGACCTTGTCGCCCTGCTCGCGCAGGACCTTCTCGGTTTGGTATACGAGGTTGTCGGCGGTGTTGCGGGCCTCGGCCTCTTGACGGCGCTGGCGGTCGTCCTCGGCGTGGGCTTCGGCGTCACGCACCATCTGCTGGATGTCGTCCTTGTTGAGCGAGGACTGGCCGGTGATGGTCATCGACTGCTCCTTGCTCGTGGCCCTGTCCTTGGCGGACACGTGGACGATGCCGTTGGCGTCGATGTCGAACGTGACCTCGATCTGCGGCACACCCCGGGGGGCGGGCGGCAGATCGACGAGCTGAAACTTGCCGAGCGTCTTGTTGTACATCGCCATCTCGCGCTCGCCCTGCAACACGTGGATCTCCACGGACGGCTGCATGTCGTCGGCCGTGGTGAACACCTCGGTGCGCCGGGTGGGGATGGTGGTGTTGCGCTCGATGAGCTTCGTCATCACGCCACCCTTCGTCTCGATGCCGAGCGCCAGCGGCGTGACGTCGAGCAGGAGGATGTCCTTGACCTCGCCTTTCAGCACGCCGGCCTGGATGGCGGCCCCGACGGCGACGACCTCATCGGGGTTGACGCCCTTGTGGGGGTCCTTGCCGGTGAGTCCCTTGACGAGGTCCTGCACCATCGGCATGCGGGTGGAGCCACCGACCATGATGACGTGGTCGAGTTGACCCTTCGAGACGCCAGCGTCGGCCAGCGCTTTTTCGAACACGACACGGCACTTGTCGAGGAGATCGGCCGTCATCTGCTCGAACTGGGCGCGGGTCAGCGTCTCGTCGAGGTGGAGCGGGCCGTCGGGCGTCGCCGTGATGAACGGCAAGTTGAGCTGGGTCTGCTGGACCTGCGAGAGCTCGATCTTGGCCTTCTCCGCCGTTTCCTTCAGGCGCTGCGTGGCCATGCGATCGGCCGACAGATCGATGCCGTTGGCACCCTTGAACTTCTCGACGAGCCACTTGATGATGCGGTCATCCCAGTCGTCGCCGCCGAGGTGGGTGTCGCCGTTCGTGGACTTCACCTCGAACACACCGTCGCCGATCTCGAGCACGGACACGTCGAACGTGCCGCCGCCAAGGTCGAACACGAGCACGGTCTCATCGTGGGCGGCGTTCTTGTCGAGGCCATAGGCGAGGGCGGCGGCCGTCGGCTCGTTGATGATCCGTAGCACCTCGAGCCCGGCGATCTGGCCGGCTTCCTTCGTAGCGGTGCGCTGCGCGTCGTCGAAGTAGGCAGGCACGGTGATGACGGCCTGGGTGACGGTGTCGCCGAGGTACGCCTCGGCGTCACGCTTCAACTTCATGAGCGTGCGGGCTGAGATCTCCTGCGGCGTGTACTTCTTCCCATCGACATCGTCGGACCGCCAGTTCTCGCCCATGTGTCGCTTGACGGAACGGAACGTGCGATCGGGGTTCGTGATGGCCTGGCGCTTGGCCACCTCACCGACGAGCACCTCTCCGGACTTGGAGAAGGCCACGACAGAGGGGGTGGTGCGGCTGCCCTCCGAGTTGGGGATGACGACGGGGTCGCCCGCCTCCAGGAACGCCACCACCGAGTTGGTGGTGCCGAGATCGATACCGACTGCCTTGGACATGGGGGAAAGCCTCCGTAGTGGTGGGAAACGTTGAGCGAACTACCAGCAGGATACGACCCCGTACCGCCCGTCAGCAACTAAGACATCAAGAATCTTGAGTCGTCTTGACTCAACTTAGTCAGCCGTGGAAGCGCTGGGCGAGCGGCGCCCATGCATCGAGTTGACGGAGGTGCTCGGAAGGAGGGGCCGGCCACAGCGTGAGGGCGGCGCGGTGAATGCCCTCCTGCGCGAGTTGCTCGAGCCCCGCCGGGTCGTCGGTGGCCCCCATCACCGTGAACTCCAACTCCGCGAAGTCACGCCCAGCGTCATCGCAGGCGGCCCGCAAAGGAGCGAACCTGTGGCCCAACGTCGATCGGGCGGTGATCGGCATCCACCCGTCGCCCCACTCGGCGATCGAGGCGCACAGCTTCGGTCCCCAGCCACCGCCGAGGATGATCTTCGGGCCGCCCGCTTGCACCGGCTTCGGGAGTGCCCGCGATGGCGCCACATGGACGAACTCGCCATCGAAGCTCGCCACCTCGTCGGTCCACAGGGCCTTCATGGCGAGGACTCGCTCACGAACGATGGCCCGCCGGTTCGCCCAGTCCGCCCCGTGGTTCTCGGCCTCCTCGCGGTTCCAGCCATACCCGACCCCGAGGATGACTCGGCCACCCGACAAGTGGTCGAGCGACGCCACCTGCTTGGCCAACCAGATCGGGTCCCGCTGGGCGACGAGTGTGATGGACGTACCGAGCAGCAGACGGTCCGTGACCGCGGCCGCCATCGAGAGCGCCACGAACGCATCCTGATTGCGCCAGTAGTAATCGGGCAGCGGTTCACCACTGAGGCTGCCCGGCCACGGCGATTCCCGGGAGACCGGGATGTGGCTGTGCTCGGGAAGCCACAACGAGTCGAATCCCCGTTCCTCCACCGCACGAGCCAGCGCGACTGGGTGGAGCGTGTCGTCGAGGCAGAACCCTGTGATGCCGACCCTCATAGGGCCGTTCTACCCCAGCACGACGGACGCGCGGGCAACGCCGGCACGCTGGTGACGAGCAACGATCTCCACCACATCGCCCACCCGGCCGTGCACGAGCCACGTCGTGAGGATGCGCTCCGGCGTCCCGTGGTGCGGTGGACTGCCGAACCTCGTCGTGAGCCCGCCGCCGAGTTGGCCGAGTTCCACCCTCGTCGGTCCGGCGAGCGATGACGCGCCATCCGGGAGCAGTATCTCCGCCGTCACGGGCAGCACGAGGGACTGCGTCGCCGCGAGGACGGTGACGGTCGTCGGGAGCCATCCCGTGTTGACGATCCCCACCCGCACCCGCCAGACGCCCGCGCCGACGGGCGTAGCGTCGAGTAGCCGGATGGCGAGGCACGGGGCGGCGAGGGCCTGGTGGATGGCGAAGTCGGGGTGCGGGCGGACCTCGGCGGCCAACAGGTCGAGCGGCGGATTGTCCCAGGCGAACGTCCAGTCCCAGCCGCCGATCTCGACGGGGCCGAGCTGGGGATGATCGAAGGGCCGCCAGTCGACGAATGCCGGCCGGCCATTCCCGATGTCGTTGCCGCGCTCCAGATACCAGCGCAACACCGCCAACTCCGTCTCCTCGGTCGGCCCGAGTGTCCACCAATCCGAGGGCGCCTTTGCCCCGGTCGCTGCCAACTGCACGTCGAAGAACTCGGTCGTCCACGCGTAGACGCCGAGATGTTCGTACGCCCAGTCGTCGCTCGCCCCACCCATGGTGTGGCGCTTGTCCCACGTGAAGTCCTCGAACACCGAGTGGACCGGATAGCCCGACAGCTCGGTGCACCGCTTCCCGAGTTCCTTGTAGGTCCACACATCGACCGGCGGCAGCTCGGAATCGGCCTTCGTCGACGACGGCCGCAGCAGCACCCCAGCCGCGGTGTGATAGGCGTCGAACCCGGTGATGTTGGGACGGGCCGTCATCGCCCGGATGAGGGCGTCGATCTCCGGCTCACTTGCCGGGTGGGTGCCGCTGCCCGGTACGGCTGTCCCCCAGCCCGCCGGGTAGTTGCGGTTCAGGTCGAGACCTTCGGGCGGCCGGGGAGTCGGGATGGTGAAGCCGTCATGGTCCTCGAGCAGGCTTTCCATCAGCACGCGGTAGTAGGGCCCGTCGTCCGGCCCGTCCTCGATCCGACGTCGCGCCAGCAGCCGGGGCTCGTCGGAATGGGGGCGCCACGGCCCGTCCTGGTCAGGGATGCGCATCGTGAGGATTCGGCCGTCGCCGTCGATGTCCTGCACGTGCGTGCCGGGGCGCCGCCACCCGTCACGCCACGGCGAGAACCGGGTGGACGACCGCAAGAGCCGAGGACAGTCCGCCAACGCCAACTCGACCCCGTCCGGGTTCACCCGGGGCACGACATAGAACGTGCGGGTCTGCGCCGCCCGGGTCACGAGGGGGTCAGCGCCGAACCCGCTCACCAGGCGATCCAGCAATGCCAACGCCGCCACGCCGGCCGTCACTTCGGTGGCATGGATGTTGGCGTCCACCCACATGGCCGGCTTCTCGTCGTGGGGGCCGGTGGAGGTGTCGGTGATGGTCACGAGCCAGATGTCGCGGCCCTCGTGCGAGCGCCCGATCGACTCCACCGTCACGAGACCCGGCTGCTCCGCGGCGATGCCGTGCAGCAGTTCGCTGAGCTCGGCGAAGCGCAGGAAGCGGTCGAGCGGGATCGGTGTCATAGCGGCACGCTACGGTGCGAAACGGTGCGCGACGAATGACCGGAAGCCTTGTGACCCTGCGCCACGGCGAGAGCACGTGGAACGCGCTGTCGCTCTTCACGGGTTGGCATGACGTGCCCCTCACCGAGAAGGGGACGGCCGAAGCGTCCGCCGCCGGCGTCACGCTGCGCGATGCTGGCGCCTCGTTCGACGTCGTCCACACGTCCCTACTCACGAGGGCCGTGATGACCGCTCACCTGACGCTCGACGCGTTGGGGCAGGTGTGGATGCCGGTGCAGCGGTCGTGGCGGCTGAACGAACGCCATTACGGCGCGCTGCAGGGCCTCGACAAGAAGGCGACGACGGCACTCCACGGCGAAGCCCAGACGAAGCTCTGGCGGCGCAGTTACGACACACCCCCGCCCCCGGTCGAGTCCGACAGCCCGGAGCATCCCGTGAACGATCGGCGCTACCGCCTGCTCCCGCCCGACGTACTCCCCGGCTCGGAATGCCTCAAGGATGTCGTCGCCCGGGTGCTGCCGTACTGGTACGACGTGATCGTCCCTCAACTGCAGGCCGGTTGGGAGGTGCTGGTCGTCGCCCACGGCAACTCGCTGCGAGCACTTGCGAAGCACCTCGAAGGCATCTCGGACGATGACATCGCCGAACTCAACATCCCGACGGGGGCACCGCGCCGGTACACGTTCGATGATCGGATGGGCGTGACGTCGGCCGAGTATCTCGGCGACGCGGCCGCCGTCGCCGTCGCCGCAGCCGCCGTGGCGAACCAGGCCGCGAGCGGCTAGAACGCGTGCCCACCTCCCACTCGGTCCCGAGGAGCATTTCCCCCACGAAACCTGACAACCAGCCTTGCGCGACGCGCAGGCTGGGTTGTCAGGTTTCCAAATGTGAACTGTCCCCCGACGTAGGTGGTCACGGCGCTAACCGCTGAAACCGTCCGGGCGGCGCTGACGCCACTTCCACTCGGACTCCATGATCTCGGGCAGTCCGCGCATTGGCGTCCAGCGGAGGAGTTCTCTCGCCCGTGTGATGTCGGCGTAGAGGTCCACCGGATCGCCGGATCGCCTTGGTGCCGCCACGTGCGGGACCGGCCGGCTGATCGCCGCCTCGGCCGCCGCGATGATCTCCCACACCGTTGACCCGGTGGCGGTGCCCAGGTTTACGGCCGTCGTCGCGCCGCCCTGCTCCAGGTACTCGACGGCCTTCACGTGACCATCGGCCAGATCTTCCACGTGGACGTAGTCGCGCACGCACGTCCCGTCCCTGGTGGGGTAATCCGTCCCGAATACCTCGAGCGGCGGCCGCCGGCCGAGCACGGCCTTCATCAGTAGAGGGACGAGGTTCGTGGCGTTGGCAAAGTCCTCACCGACCGCTCCATCGTCCGCCGCGCCGGCCGCGTTGAAGTAGCGGAGGCTCACACTCGTCAGGCCGAGGCACCGGTCGTACCAGCCGAGCATCTGTTCGGCCATCAACTTCGACTCGCCGTACGGGCTCTGCGGCACCTTCGCCGCATCCTCGCGGATGGGGAGCGCGACGGCGTTACCGTAGACCGCGGCGGACGACGAGAACACCACACGGCGAACGTCGGCACGCGACAGCGCCGCCAGCAACGAATTCGTCCCACCCACGTTCTCCGAGAAATAGCGGCCAGGCTGACTCATCGAGTCGGCGACGGACTTCTTGGCGGCGAAGTGAATGGCAACGTCGATTCCACCCTCGATCACGACCCGTTCGACGAGACCGGGATCATGGGTCGAGCCCTGGACGAACACCACGCCTTCGGGAACGGCCTCGCGAAATCCGGTCGAGAGATCGTCCATCACGACCACGTCTCGCCCGGCCCTGCACAGCGCTCGCACTGTCACGGAACCGATGTAACCGGCTCCTCCGACCACCAACACCGCCACCCGCGACCACCCTTTCCCAACGTCGAGCCAGCCGATCGTACGGTCTGGTACGCGCGGAGTCGCGTCACGTCATATGATCCGCCTCTATGGCGACCAAGAAGGCATCCCTCGAACACCTGCACAAGGTGTCCCTGTTCTCGAGCTGCAGCACCAAGGACCTCGAGAAGATCCGTAAAGCCGGCGACGAAGTCCCGGTCAACGCGGGGCATGTCCTCGTCGATCAGGGTCAGACTGGCCGCGAGGCCTACGTGATCCTGAGTGGCTCGGCGACCGTGCGGCGCAACGGCAAGAAGGTCGCCGAACTCGGTGCTGGCGCGATGGTCGGCGAGTTGTCGCTGCTTGACCATGGTCCGCGCACCGCCACGGTCATCTGTGACACGGACTGTGAACTTCTGGTCATCAACCAGCGCCAATTCCTCGCCGTGATCGACGAAGTGCCGGCGCTGTCGCACAAGCTGATGGCGTCCTTGGCCGCTCGCATCCGCGAGTTCGACCGCCAGTACTTCGGCTGAGCTCTCGGGTTTGGCCGCGCGAACGTGAAGCGCACCCCGTAACAGCACGGGGCTCGCGCTAGCGTCCGCAGGCGTCATGAGCACCCACGATTCCCACACGGCGCCGGAGGCGGATTCTGCCAGCCGCGGTCCCAAGCGTTTGCGCCCCCATCAGCTCGTTCTCGGTCTCGGGGTCTTCATGGCCCTGTTCACCGTGGCCTCGGGCATCGTGCCGCAGATCACGAAGTGGCACGACGAAAGCGTCATCAGCCGTGAGCCGTTCGGCGGGATCGCGGGGCCACTGCAGATCGTGTTCTACACGGTCGTGCCGATCATGCTCGTGTGGGGCGCATGGGCGTTCGCGCAGCGGGTGCGCAACTGGGAGCGGGGCGGGCCCGACCGGCGCCCGACCACGGCGGGCAACGTCAAGCGGCGCCTGAAGGACTTCCGGGCCGGGGTTTACATGCGCACGCTGCTGCGGGATCCGGCCGCCGGAGTGATGCACTCGATGATCTACTTCGGCTTCCTCGTGTTGCTGGGCGTCACCACGACGCTGGAGATCGACCACCAACTGCCAGAAAGCGCCAAGTTCCTGCACGGCCAGACGTATCAGGCGTACGCGTTCATCGGCGATCTCGCCGGGTGCGTATTCCTCGCCGGCATCCTCTGGGCCGTCGTGCGGCGCTACGTGCAGCGGCCGTACCGCATCCGTATCAAGACCAAGGCCGAGCACGCCATCATCCTCGGCACCTTCTTCGCCATCGGGGCTACCGGGTTCCTGGCCGAGGGCTTCCGAATCGCCCGTGACGGAACTCCTGCCTTCGAGAAGTGGAGCTTCATCGGCTACCCGCTGGCGACGTGGTTCGACGGCCTGCAGCTCAACACCTTGGAGCGCTGGCACCAGTTCCTTTGGGTCGCCCACGTGCTCTCGTTCCTCGTGTTCCTGGCCATCCTGCCCATCACCATGCTGCGCCATATGTTCACGTCGCCGTTGAACATGTACCTGCGCGATCGGGAGCGGCCGAAGGGCGCCATGAAGCCGATGCCGAACCTGGCCGAGACGTCGTTAGAGACGTTCGGCGCGTCGGTCGTTGAAGATTTCACATGGAAGCAACTGCTCGACACCGACGCCTGCACGATGTGCGGGCGCTGCACGGCGGTGTGCCCGGCCCACGCCACCGGCAAGCCGCTCGACCCGCGGGAGATCGTGCTGAAGACCGGCGAGGTGATGGCGGCGTCTGCCACCCACGCCCATGTCACCCCGCCGATCGGGGTGGACAAGGAGATCACGATCTCCGCCAACTCGCTCTTCGAACGCATCACTGCCGAGGAGATTTGGAGCTGCACCTCGTGTCGCGCCTGCGACGAAGTCTGCCCGGTGAACATCGAAATCCTCGACAAGATCCTCGACATGCGCCGCTACCTGTCCTTGATGGAGAGCAACTTCCCGGCGGAACTCGGCAATGCGTACCGGGCCATGGAGAACCAGGGCAACCCGTGGGGCATGAACCAGGGCGAGCGGGGCGACTGGGCCCGCGGGTTGGACGTGGAGATCGTCGATCCCGGCTCGCCGTTCGAGAGCGAGTACCTGTACTGGGTGGGCTGCGCCGGCTCGTTCGACGACAAGAACAAGAAGGTCACGCAGGCCATGGCCAAGCTGCTGCGCCGGGCCGGGATTTCTGTCGCGATCCTCGGACCGTCGGAGATGTGCACGGGCGACTCGGCCCGCAGGTCCGGCAACGAGTACCTGTTCCAGATGCTGGCCATGCCGAACATCGAGATGCTCAACGGCATGGGCGTGAAGAAGATCATCACTCAGTGCCCGCACTGCTTCAACACGTTGAAGAACGAGTACCCGCAGCTCGGGGGGAACTACGAGCTGATCCACCACAGCCAGTTGCTCGAGCAACTCATCGACTCAGGGCAGCTTGACGTGAGCCAAGCCACACTGGAAGAGCGCGTCACGTACCACGACTCGTGCTACCTCGGGCGCCACAACGATGTGTACCTCGCGCCCCGCAAGGTGGTCGGGTCCCTGCGCGGCGTCGAGATCGTGGAGATGCCCCGCAACGGCACGTTGGGGATGTGCTGCGGCGCCGGCGGGGCCCGCATGTGGATGGAGGGGTCCATGGGCAAGAG
>JBKJJS010000059.1:0-18036 GCA_046597895.1 Ilumatobacteraceae bacterium | reverse complement strand
CCAAGCGCACCGGCGCCGTCTACCAGGCCATCGAGAAGGCGTGTCTCACCGGCGACTTTCGCCCCCAGCCGAGTGGCCTGTGCGACTTCTGTGCTTTTCGCCAGTGGTGTCCGTCGTTCGGGGGCGATCCGGCGCTCGCCGCCACCGAGGCCCCCCTCCTCTACGCCGTCCCGGCGAGGAGGTCCGCCGCCGAGCAGGCATGATCAGGGGGTGCACTCCGATGGCCAACACGTTCCCGGGCTGGATCAATTCGGACCGAAGGTGGCCCAGTTCGACGACTGGTTCGACGCACGGCTCGAGCGCCTCAGAGGAAATCCTCTCGCCGATCGGATCTTCACCTCGGCGTCGGAGCTCGGCGACTTCTCGCTCATCTGGCACATCGCCGCTGCCGCCAAGGGACTGGCGAGTGAACGTGCGGCGTCGGAGGCGCTCCTCCTCAGCGCGCTGATCGGGGTCGAATCCCTCGTCGTCAACCAGGGCGTGAAGCGCCTCTTCAAGCGGACACGCCCGACGGAATCGGGCGACGAACGGTACGACGTTCGCCAGCCGTCCACCTCCAGCTTCCCGAGCGGTCACGCCAGTTCAGCGGCCTTCGCCGCCAGCCTGTTGGCCGCCCGCAGCCCCGTGCTCGTTCGCCCGCTCTGGTACGCGTTGGCCCTCGTGGTGGCCGTCAGCCGACCGTTCGTGCGGGTGCACCACGCCAGCGACGTCATCGCCGGCCTCGCCACCGGCCTCGCACTCGCCGCCATCGCCCGGCGGATCGTCCAGCGCTAGCGCATCCCCGCATGAGTCCCATTGCTGTTGAATGAGAATTGCAGGGGGTTTAGTTTTGGGGGATGCCCGCCGTTCGGCTACAGCGTCGGCGAGGCGATGGCGTGCGGGACGCCTGTCATAGCGTACGACCGGGGTTCGATGTCGGAACCGCTCGTGCACGGCGTCACCGGTCGGTGACGCGCTCGTCGGCCGTCGCCGCGAGCCAGGCGCCGCGGAGAGCTCGACCACGTCGAGATCGTTCGCCGACGCCGCATCGGCGGCGAGGATCAGCGGTCCGCCGGCATTGCCGATCAGCGCCACACGCCGACCCGACGGCGCCGGTTGCCCGGCGAGCAGCGCTGCGACGTCGAGCAACTGGTCGAGCGAGTTCGCCCGGATGACACCCGTGTGGGCGAGCAGCGCATCAACGGCGACGTCGTCGGTGGCCAGCGCCGCGGTGTACGAACGGGCCCCGCGCTTGCCGCCTCGGTACGGCCGCTCGGTTGCCCAGCCGGTCAACGATCGCCTCGTTCCCGAATGGGGGACTCCTCTGCGAAGTTGTCGATGAGCCAATCGCGGGCGAGTCGCGCGACTGCTTCGAGCGTGCCTGGTTCGTCGAACAAGTGGCTTGCGCCCGGCACCACCTCCAACCGGCAGGCGCTCCCCAGGTGCGCAGCCGCCGTCCGGTTGAGTAGCAGCACGACATCGTCGTCACCGCCCACGATCAACAGTGTGGGCGCGGTCACGTTGGTGAGGCGGTCCATGGCGAGATCGGGTCTGCCGCCGCGGGAGACGACGGCAACGATGTCGGCCGTCGCTTCGCCCGCCGCCCAGAGGGCAGCAGCAGAGCCGGTACTCGCTCCGAAATAGGCGATCCCGAGGGCGTTCGTTTCGGCGCGTGCGCGCAGCCATGCCGTTGCCAGCGAGAGGCGATGCGCGAGCATCTCGATATCGAACACGTTGCTCCGCACGTCCGCTTCCACGGGGGTGAGCAGGTCGAACAGGAGTGACCCGATACCGGATTGGACGAGTTGATCAGCCATGAAGCGGTTGCGTGGGCTCGTGTGGCTACTGCCACTGCCGTGCGCGAACACGACCAAGCCGATCGCGTCGCTCGGGATGGTGAGGTGTCCGCGCAGCTGGACACCATCGATGCCGAGCACCACATCCTCGTCGGTGACCAGGCGGCGCGAGGTGGTGTCCCGTGCCTGTGCGATGAGCCGAGTGACCTCCTCATCGGTGGTCTCGCCGAAGTCGTCGTACCACGATCCGACCGCATTGAACGACGGCGGCTGTTCGAGCACGACGACCTCGTCGGCCTCTTGACGCAGTTGCCGTACCGAGTCGGGAGCGGCCACGGGTACGGCCAAGACGATGCGCTTCGGGCCCTGCGACCGCACGACCTGCAGCGCGGCGCGCGCCGTGGCACCTGTTGCGATCCCGTCGTCGACCACGATCACCGTTCGCCCGGCGAGCGGGTGCATCGGGCGGTGCTGGCGATAACGCAACACCCGCCGGTCGAGCTCCGCACGTTCCTCGGCGATGATCCGATGCAGATCGCTCTGCCCGACGCGGGCATCGTCCATGATCGCTTCGTCCACGACGATGGCGCCGCCTTCGCCGATGGCACCCATTGCCAGTTCGCGGTGGAAGGGGACGCCGAGCTTGCGCACCACGAGGACGTCGAGTGGTGCGTGCAGAGCCTCGGCGACCTCATGTGCGACAGGCATGCCGCCACGCGGCAGACCGAGCACGATCGGGTCGCTGTCCCGATACTGCGCGAGAGCGACGGCGAGGCGCCGTCCCGCGTCGTGGCGGTCCTTGAATCGGGTTGTGGTCACTTCGTTTCACGCTCCTTCGGTCTGGTCCTCTTTCGGTCTCGTCCCCTCTCGGTGGGGTCGCGGTCGGGGGATGTGCTTTCAGTACCTGTACAGGGCGGCGAGTGGTGATCCTGCGGGGAGTCGCTCGGGCGGAACCAGGTGTATTCGCGCGTCGTGTCGCCATGCCTCGCTGATGATGTCGTTGACGAAGTCAGTCGCTCCGGGTTCCCACTGTTCGAGGTAGTGGGCCAGCGGTGTTGGTCTACCCCAACGCGGTGTGGTGGATGCGACGAGGAGATCACTTACTCGGCCCTGTGCCGTAGCCGCGATCAGTTCGTTGAGGTCGGTGCTGGCCAGTCCGGTTCCGAGACGTGTGGCGAGTCGCTCGAAGAGCACGTCGTCACGCTTGGCCAGGACCGGTTCGATCAACTCCTCGACTCGCTGATGTAGTTCGCTCGTCGTCAGTTCCTCGGGGCTGCCGACCGGTGCTGCGATCACCCGGTGATGGCGGGTGATGCCCTGGTAGCGAGCCACCGAGGATGCCGTGCCTGCCACCACGAGAGGCGTCTCGAGATCGCTGTGCAGGAAGTGCAGGACCGCGTCATCGACCTTTTGGAAAAAGCGGGCCAGACGTTCCTTGCGGTCCTCGTCCTGGGCTCCGCTGCCATGACCGATGATCGACAGACCCGCTGCGCCGACGGGACCGCCCGAGTGGCTGCTGCTCATCCGATCGTCCCGTTCGTACCAGAGCGCCTCGCCCACCGAAGCGGGCAGGTCGGGCACCTCGCACACCGACCACCGCGTCCGATCGAGCCGGAGCACGGCAACGTTCTCGGCGCCGACCGTCAGCACATAGCAGGTGGGGCCATTTTCGACGCTCGACAGGAGCGGTCCGATCGTAAACTGGCGACCCGTCGTGGCGAGCGCCTGTACCGATACATCGATCGCGAACTCTGCGGCGAACCCGGGTGCGAGGAACATCGCAAGACCGCCGGAGTGTTCGGCGATGACCGTGCGCTGCAGCACCGTTTCAGTGGGTTCGAGAAGATCGTCGATGCCGGTCGTGTCGATCGCCTTGAGCTGCTCCCGCACCGAAGCGATAAGGCTCTTCAACTCGAGATGGACCCTGCGGTCGTCTGGATGTCGTCGATCGATCGGCAAGATGATCGACACACACGGCGTCGCTGTATAGCGAACCAGCGCGTCAAGTGACGCTGTGGTCAGGGTTGTCATGATGGTCCTCTATTCGAAAGCGGTGGATGTATTGGCTCGGTCGGCCGGTTCCTCGATCTCCACAAGCGTCACCTCCGCGAGCAGCAGAGTGCCCGCGACTCCGACGGCGTTTTCGAGTGCAATCCGCACGACCTTGGTCGGATCGATGATCCCGCGCTCGTCGAGGTCGCCGAACGTCTTGGTGCGTGCGTCGAATCCGAAGAACCCGATTGCGACCCGCACCTTGTCGACCACCGGACCTTCGTCGATCCCGGCATTGCGTGAAATCTGGCGGGTGGGCACTTCGAGCGCCGTGCGCACGACGGTCCGCATTCCGGCCCGAGTGTGCTTCGAACGGCGTCGGCGAGCACCGCAGCGCCAGCGAGCAATTTGGGGCGGGCCTCGTCACGGAAGCGAAGTTCGGTGTAAGGCATGATCGTCCTCACTGTCTCGTGGTGTTCTTCCAAACCCCTTGTTACCGCCAGACGAGTTCATCGTATAGAGGCCTTGGTCACTACGCGGCGGGTATCTCCGCAGGGATGTGCGTCGACCGCCGCGGACGGTCGGGTCCGACGGCGCTCGATGACTGACCTTTGGCCCATGATCGGCGTTGTCGTTCGCGCCCATGCTCGCACGCGAAGTGGATTGTCGGCCGGCCCGTAGTGCCGTGTCGGCAGGGAGGGTGGCTGGGGGTTGACCTTGGAGCCGGTGTTGCTCGGTCTGGTCGTTGCATGGTCGGGTACCGGTGTGGCGTTGGGGGTGGCGGCGTTCACCGCGTTCTTGGTGCGGACGCCGCTCAAGTTGGTGGCGGTCGACCTTCGCCGCAGGCGCTGGCTCGACCGATCTCGCCTGGCGCTTCGGATCGCGATCGTGGAGCGCCAACTTTCGGATGCTGTGATCCTTGTCGTCCGTCGGGATACATCCGGTCGGGATACATCCGGTCGGGAGACATCCGGTCGGCACCCCTTCCGGGTGATAGCCGGCCAGGCGCCGTGGGGGCGGCAGCGAAGCACGGTCGACCACGAGGTCCCTCTTCGCCCCCACCTCCACAAGGGAGGCCTGAGTGCGCGGCGCGACCACCTCCAACGTCACCGACATCCTCAAGGGTAGGTATGGCGACTACGTCCGCAGCTTCAACGATGACTGCTGGACCCTCGACAACGCCGTCGTGGACGACGACGCCGAGTTCATCAGCCAGCGCGTCACCTTGCCAGCGACCCGCGTCGCTGGGAGTCCAGCACCTCGTTCGATCTCCTCATCGGTGAAGACGTTGACCTGGTCAGCCCTCATCATGCGCGTGTACGCTCGAGGCTCCCTCAGACCCACTACCGGCGGTACCACTAGCTCCAGCCGGCGGCAGGGGCCGGGGCGGGGGCGGGTAGGGCACGGCTAGCCTCCTCGCAATGGCCAGGCCCCCGCAGTTCGACCGGAAGATGACCGACGCCGAAGGCCTGATGTGGCGGCTGGAAAAGGATCCGCTGTTGTCCGGCACCATCGGCAACATCACGATCCTCGATCGCGCGCCGAACTTCGACCAGTTGCGCCGCCGGCTCGACAGGGCCGCGATGGCCGTGCCCCGACTCCATCAACGCGTGCAGCCGGCGCCGGTCAACCTCGCCCCGCCCATGTGGGTCGAGGACCAGCACTTCGATCTCGACTATCACGTGCGCCACGTGGCGCTGCCCAAGCCCGGTTCCATGCGCCAATTGCTCGACTACGCCACCCTCCTCACGATGGACCCGTTCGAACGCACCCGGCCGCTCTGGCAGTTCGTCGTCGTCGACGGCCTGCGCGGCGGCCGCTCGGCATTCATACAGAAGCTGCATCACACTGTGACGGACGGTATCTCGGGCCTCAGGATCTCGATGCAGTTCCTCGATCTCGAGCGCGACGCGCCCGAACCTCCCCCGTTGGAGCGGCCCGAGCCGGAGGCCGACCAGGGCGACACTCCGGGTCCCAGCGCCTCCGACGCATTGCGCGACGTGCTGGCCGGGGGGCTACGGCTGCCACTCGGCATGCTCCGCCAACTCAAGGATCTCCTCGCCGATCCGACGCAGATCCCCGGTGCGAGCTTCGCCGCCGCCGACACCGTCAAGGGCGTCGTCTCTCAACTCTCGGACGTGGATTCGGCCCGGTCGCCGCTGTGGACCACCCGCTCGTTGCGGCGGCGTCTCGAGACGCTCCAGGTGTCCCTCGACGACGTCAAGGCGGCATCCACCCGGCTCGGGGGCACCCTCAACACCGCCTTCCTCACCGCGGCCGCCGAAGCCGCCGGCACCTACCATCGCCAGCTCGACGAACCCGTCGAACAACTACGGGCATCGATGGCGATCAGCACCCGCACGGAATCGTCGGGCTCCAACGCGTTCACGTTGGCCCGCATGCTCGTACCCACGGGCGAGATGACCGTCGCCGAGCGCTTCTCGATCATCAACGAACAGACGTCGGCCGCCCGCGCCTCATCGGCCACGGCATCACTCGAGACGTTGGCCGCCGTGGCCTCTGCCCTGCCCACGTCACTCGTCACCCGTTTGGCCCGCCAGCAGGCCCAGACCGTGGACTTCGCCACGTCCAACCTCAGGGCGGCACCCGTGCCCGTCTTCGTCGCCGGTGCCCAGGCGCTCGCCAACTACCCGATCGGGCCGACCGCCGGAGTGGCCTTCAACCTCACCACGATGTCGTATCTGGGCAGCATGGACATGGGACTCAACATCGACGCCGGGGCCGTGGCCGAACCGGAGCGGCTCGTCACGACGCTGAAGCGGGCATTCACCAACCTGATCCGTAGCTGACGACGGGCACGGGAGCGCCCGCCGGGGTCAGCTCTGGGACGGCTGCCCGGTATTGACCAGCAACGTACGGACATCGAGCAACACGTCGGCGACCTCACCACTCGACACGAGTTCGCGTCGGAGCATCTCCGAGAGCGCCTTGTCGATGACCGCGAGGGCCTCGCTAATCACGGCGGCATCTCGGGTGTCGGTCATCGATCCTCCTCGACGTACTGCGTCGCGGCGCAGTGGGCTGTGCTATCCGCCACCGTAGCGGTCGACGGTGGTGCTGCGCTGCATGGTACCGGCGCCCGGCGCGATCGCGCGGGCGGGATCGCGGACAGGGTCGCGGGTAGGAGGACTCGGGTTCGTACGATGGTCAGCATGGAGATGCAGAACCGGGTGATTGTGGTCACGGGAGCCGCCCGCGGGATCGGTCGGGCGCTCGCCCGGGGTTTCCACGGCGCGGGCTCGCGCGGCGTAGCGATCGCCGATGTACTCGCCGCCGATGCTCGCCGCACGGCCGACGAACTCAACGAGATCCGGCCTGGGTCGGCCATCGCAGTCGAGGCTGACGTCAGCACGCCGGACGGCAACGAGGCGCTGATCGCCACGGCCGAAGCGGCGTTCGGCCCGATCGACCTGTTCTTCGCCAATGCCGGCGTCGGGATGGGCACAGACCTCGACACCCCCGACGATGTCTGGCGCACCGCCATGGACGTCAACGTGATGGCCCACGTGTACGCGGCCCGGCTTCTCGTGCCCGGCTGGGTGGCTCGGGGTGAGGGTTACTTCTGCTCGACCGCGTCGGCCGCCGGGCTGCTGTCGCAGATCGGCTCGTTGCCGTACTCGGTCACGAAGCACGCCGCCGTGGCCTTCGCCGAATGGTTGTCCATCACGTACGGCGATCGTGGCGTCAGGGTGAGCTGCCTCTGCCCGATGGGCGTCAACACGATGATGCTCAACCCGCCGGGCGATGCGGCTCAGGGGGGAATCGCCAACGTCGGCACGAACACCGTGAAACTGGCGGGCGCCGTGCTCGAGCCGGAGGACGTAGCGGCCGCGGTGCTTGCTGCCATCAGCGCCGAGCAGTTCCTGATCCTTCCCCACCCGGAAGTGAAGACATTCGCTCAGCGCAAGGCCGACGACATCGACCGCTGGCTGTCCGGGATGCGCCGCCTCCAGGCCAGGGTGAGCGAAGGGTTCTGAACGAGGTGAGCGGGAACACCGATCTTGGCGAACTCTCGCTGCGCGCCGGTGACCGGGTGCGGTTTCGCCGCAACGCCGGCCAACACTGGCAGGAGGCGATCGTCGAGGGCCGCGAGCGCGACGGCAGCGTGGCGCTGCGCGACACGAATGGGGCGAGTCGGGCCATCCGGGCCGAGATGATCGAGGTCTACGAGGTGACGCGTCGCACCGGCCGTTGGGTGCAGGTCACGGATCGCCAGTGGGAACAGCTCGCGCTGTTTTCACCCGACGTCGGCACGCCGACGCGGCCACGCCGACTGCGGTCACGTTGAGCGCGGTGTCTCACCGAACGAGGGAGACCTCGTGGCGGACGTTCGTGTGGTGCGCGCTCGCCCTGCTCGCCGCGGTGTTCATGGGGCTCTCGACGCCGCAGGCGACTGCGGCGGAAAAGTCATTTTCGCTCGAGTCACTGACCACCGCCGCCGTGATTTCGCCCGATGGATCCCTGACGGTCACCGAGACCATCGTCTATGACTTCCGTGGCGGCCCGTTCAACTTCGGGATCCGCTCGTTCCTCGCCGAGGACCGCTCGCGCATCTCGGCGTTCTCGGTCACCGATATCGAGGGTTTTACGCGGCCCGTGATCGCTCCTGGCACGAGTGACTCCGGCGAGTGGGAGTGGCGCCTCGGCGGGGTCAGCGACACGGTCGAGACGTACACCATCCGCTATGTCGTGGCGAGGGCGATCACGCTCGGCACCGATGTCGGTGAGCTCTACTGGCAGTTCCTCGGCAAGGACCATCCCGGCGTCGGCCGGGTGGATATCACGATCGACGTACCGGGGTCGTTTCCCGTGGCCACGGCCACCACGCCGCCGACTGACTCCTCGGTGACGCGGGCCTGGGGTCACGGCCCGCGTCAGGGAACTCTTGCCGTCGAACCGAGCCGGGTCATGCTGTCGGTCACCGGAGTCCCGGCCGGTCGCTTCGTAGAAGCGCGCGTCGCCGTCCCCGCCTCTGCGTTCTCAGGAGACGCCGTGAGTGGTCCCCGGCTCCCGACGATCCTGAAGGAGGAAGGGACCTTCGTCGACCAGACGCTTGCCGAAGACAGCAGCCGAGACGGCTCACCATCCAACGCGACGGAGGATGTCGGCAACGTCATCGGTCCCGGTGCTGGCATCCTCGGGCTGGCCGGGCTCGGCGCGCTGTGGGCTCGTTTTGGTCGGGAGCCGAAGGTGGATCCGATGATCGGCGAGTATTGGCGCGAGCCGCTCGACGACCCGCCGGCAGTCGTATTGGCAAACCTCGCGAAGGGCACGGTGCCGCTCGGGCCGGCGATCGGGTCCACGCTGATCGACCTCGCCCAACGGGGCTTCCTGACGATCACCGAGGAGCGCCATGAACGCCTCGGCCCTGACGAGGTCATCCATCGACTCCGGTGGAAGGGCAAGCCGACCGCCGGGATCGCGCCGTTCGAACGCGAACTACTGGAGCACGTGTTCCTCGGGAAGGACGAAGTGACGACCGACGATGTCACGGCCTGGGCCACCGCCAACCGAGCTGAGGCGAAAGCGTTCGCCGCCGACTTCCGCAAGAAGATCACCGAGGCCTACAACGCCGAGAGCTACCGGGTGGGCAAGCGGGGCGGGCCGATGGGCTGGTTGCTCGGGCTGGTCGGGGCGATCGCGTTGACGGGGTTCATCTCGGCGAGGCTCGGTGGGCACCTGGCCCTTGTCGCCTACATCACTGCGGGCGTCGTGCTCATCGTCGGCCTCAATGCGATCAACAACCGCACACAGCACGGTGCCGACGAAGCAGCCAAGGCCGAGAGCCTCAAGCGTTTCCTGAAAGACTTCTCCAACCTGAAGGAAGCACCGGCCGGGCACCTCATTCTGTGGGAGCGCTTCCTCGTCTATGCCGTCACACTTGGGGTGTCGAAGGAACTGCTGCAGGGATTGCAGACCCGGCTACCGGCCGTCGCCAACGACCCCAACTACGGCATCTGGTACGCCGCAGCGGCCGGACCCGGGCGTCGATTCGACGGCATCGACGCGTTTCCCGGCACGTTCGGCGCCAAAGCGGCGACGGCCCTCGTCCCTCCGTCCAAGTCCGGCAGCGGTGGCGGCTTTTCCGGTGGCGGCGGAGGAGGGGGTGGCGGAGGCGGATTCGGCGCTCGCTGAGGCGGCCCCTCCGGGCGCTTTTCCGGGCGCGTTCGTCAGCTCATGGCCGTCCATGCCACGAAGCGGCGAGCGACTTCCGCGTCACCGATCACGTCGACCGTTTCGATCGGCCGACGTCGCCACAGCCTGAGGAGCAGGTCGCTCGCGGTGCCTCGCAGCGCGCACGAACCCTTGGCGTGCTCGCGGGTGAACGTCAGCTTCGAGTCGTCCTGGACGATCAACCACTCGCCCGCGACATCGGTGCAGTGCACGTGCACAGTGCCACCGAGGTCGGCGGCGTCACGCTGACGCCAGGATGCGAAGTGCTCGAGGAACTCGTCGATGCCATCGCTCGCCAACTCCGGGTCGATCTCGACGGCGCCCCCTGCGGCGTCTTCGCCGTCCCAGCGGTGCACCGCGACTTCCTGGGCCATGCGACGGATTACGAAGGCGATGTCGTGCTGATCGCTCCAGGTCCAACAACGCGCCGACGGGTCGGATGTCCTGAACAGTCGGTCAGCCGCGGCGGCGGTGGACCGGAACCAAGCAACGAGGTCGACGTCGACAGGGCGGACGGGCATCTCGATCGTCTCCGGATCGTCGATCTCGTCGCGCACGACCGTGGTCCAGAAGCTCAAGACCTCGCCGCAGTGGTGCACGAGGTCGGCGAGGGACCATCCGGGGCAACTCCGCACCGAGGTGTCCAACGGCACCCGGGCGGCGGCATCAGCCAGCGCCGCAGCGTCTCGCACGAGCGCGTCGTGCCAAGCGGCAACATCCATCAGAGCCTCTTTCGACGTCGTTGATTACGCCAAGACCCTACGCGATGCCCACTACCCTCCGACCGATGAAAACCGCCGATCTCGGTCTGCTGACGAACGCTGGCCAACCCACGGTCTCCCCCAACGGCCAGCACATCGCGTTCACGGTCACCCGGGTCGACCTCGACGACAATGGCTATCGCACGCAGATATGGGTGGCAGCGGCGGACGGCAGTCGGGCGCCTCGACCCCTAACCGACGGCGTCAAGGGAGATGCCAACCCGACGTGGTCACCGGACGGACGGCTGCTCGCCTTCACGTCGCACCGTGCCGAGAAGGCCGTGAGCCGTTTCGACCGTCCTGGCGAACTCGCCGTCGTCGACCCGGACGGCACCGAGCGCCTCCTGACCAGTCTCGCTGACGAGTTCGTAGCGACCGTCACGCCGCTCGACGCCCACCGGTTCACCTCACCATCGACGAACAGCGTCGAGGTCGACACGTGGGTCACGCTCCCCGCCGGCGTCGATCCCACTGACGCCGCCGCCCGCCTTCCCGTGTTGCTCAACGTCCACGGCGGACCGCTCACCCAGTACGGCAACCGCTTCTTCGACGAGGCCCAGATCCAGGCGGGAGCCGGATACGTCGTCGTCATGTGCAACCCCCGTGGCTCGTCCGGACGCGAGGAGTCGTGGGGCCAGTCGATCCTCGGCCCCCAACACCTGAAGCGACCGGGCACGGGATGGGGGACGGTGGACGTGGAGGATGTGTTGGCGGCGTTGGACGAAGCGTTGCGCCGGTTCCCGTGTGCCGATCCCGACCGTGTCGGCATGCTCGGTGGCAGCTATGGCGGCTACATGGCGACATGGCTCGCTTCTCATACGGATCGGTTCAAGGCCATCTGCAGCGAGCGGGCTGTCAACAACATGCTCGCCGAGGAGTTCACGTCGGACATCTCGACCGCGTTCATCGTCGACACGGGCGTCGATCACCTCGCCGGGGCCGACGAACTTCGACGCGTGTCGCCGATCACGTACGTGCGCGACATCAACACGCCGATCCTCATCATCCACTCCGAGGATGACCTGCGCTGTCCGATCTCACAGGCCGAGGAGTTGTTCGTCGCCCTACGGCTGCTCGGCAAGCCGGTGGAGTTCCTCCGCTTCCCGGCCGAGAGCCATGAACTGTCACGCGCCGGCTCGCCGACTCATCGCATCCAACGCCAAGACGCGATCCTGGAGTTCTTCGCGAAGTACCTGGGCACTGCCGCGCCGACGGACTCGTGACCTATACGGCCAACCAGGAGTCGATGAGCTTGCGGGCGATCGAGATGCGGGGCGGGATGTTCGGCAGCGCGTCACGGTGGAACCACTGCGCGTCGACGATTTCCTTCGGGTCGATCTCGATCTCACCGCTCGCCCACTGCGCGTGGAAACCGAGCATGAGCGAGTGCGGGAATGGCCACGGCTGGCTACCCCAATAGCGGACATCGGTGATCTCCACGCCGACTTCCTCACGGACCTCACGGTGCACGGCATCTTCGGCCGACTCACCGGCCTCGACGAACCCTGCCAGGGTCGAGTACATGGGCCCCCGGAACTGCACGCCCTGGGCGAGCAGCGCCTCGTCGCCTCGCGTCACGAGCGTGATGATCGCAGGGGCGAGGCGCGGGAAGGCCAGCAGATTGCAGCCAGGACACTTCATGGCCCGCTCGCCCGGGGCGACCTGAGTGGGGGTGCCGCACCGGCCGCAGAATCGGTGAGATCGTGCCCAGTCCACGAGTTGCACCGCCCGGCCGGCGACGAGCCAGTCGATCTCGGGCGCCCGTCCGAAGTAGCTGAACAGATCGAGCGACGCGCCGTCGCCGGGATCCTCACCGTGCGGCACGTCGACCGCCCAGCACGGCGTGTCGCCGAGCATGCCGAGGAAGTGGAGACCCCACTCCTCCACTGCTGGTTCGTGGGATTCCCAGATCGACCCCCCGACCACGTGGAAGTACCGGCTGCCACCCGAGCCAACCCGACCGGTCGGCGGTTCGATCAGCGGAACGAACCGCCCGTACATCAGAAGCTCTCCCATCGGCTGCGAGCATGCCCGTAAGCTCGGCCCATGTCCAATGTCGTGATCGTCGATGCCGTCCGCACCCCTATCGGCCGCCGGGGAGGCGGCCTGTCCACCCTCCATCCCGCCGACGCGTTAGGCCGGGTGCAACGGGCACTCGTTGAACGAGCGGGGATCGATCCCGGCCTGATCGAACAGGTCGTCGGCGGATGCGTCAGCCAGGTCGGCGAGCAGAGCTTCAACATCACCCGCACCGCGTGGCTGGCGGCCGGATTGCCGATGACGGCGGCGGCGACGACGCTCGATACCCAGTGCGGCTCGAGCCAGCAGGCCACCGGCTTGGCGACGGCGCTCGTCAGTTCCGGTGTCGTGGACGTGGGGGTGGCGTGCGGCGTCGAACTGATGAGCCGAATCCCGATCGGGGTCAACTCTTCGAAGAAGCTCGGCCTCGGAGTACCGATTCCGAAGAGCTACTACGCGCAGTACGAGATGACCTCGCAATTCGAAGGCGCGGAGCGCATCGCCGAGAAGTGGGGAATCACACGCGACGACACCGACGCGTTCGGGCTGTCGTCACAGGAGCGAGCGGCCACGGCGTGGGCCGAGGGTCGTTTCGATGGCCAGTATCTGGAAGTCGACGCCCCGGACGTCGACGAGGAAGGCAAGCCAACGGGCACGACCCACCGGGTGG
Organism: Ilumatobacteraceae bacterium; assembly: GCA_046597895.1. Taxonomy (GTDB): domain Bacteria; phylum Actinomycetota; class Acidimicrobiia; order Acidimicrobiales; family Ilumatobacteraceae; genus WLJO01. The sequence continues at coordinate 4,624 of JBKJJS010000059.1, read as the reverse complement.
CACGCGACGAGGGCCTCCGCGAGACGTCGCTGGAGAAGTTGGCGAGCCTGAAGCCCGTGCTCGACCGAACCCCGGCCGTCCATACCGCAGGCAACTCGTCACAGATCAGCGACGGGGCCGCCGCCGTACTCCTGATGACCGAGGAAAAGGCCGCGGCACTTGGCCTTACACCACGAGCTCGTGTGGTCGACACCTGTCTCGTCGGAGTGGACCCTGTGCTGATGCTCACCGGCCCCATCGACGCCACCCGGCGGCTGTTGGCCCGCTCCGGGCTGACGATCGACGACATCGACACGTTCGAGATCAACGAGGCCTTCGCGTCGGTCGTGCTGGCCTGGCAGAAGGAGTTGGGGGCCGACCCCGCTCGCACGAATCCGAACGGGGGCGCCATTGCCCTCGGCCACCCGCTCGGGGCGACGGGCGCCTTCCTACTCACGAAGGCCCTGTACGAGTTGGAGCGCACCGGCGGCCGTTACGGACTGGTCTCCATGTGTTGCGGCGGCGGCCTCGGCACCGGCACCCTCATCGAACGTCTGTAGTCAGCGGCAAATCACCAGCAAGGGAGTACCGTCGGCCTGTGAACTCGCTCGGCGGGTACCTTGACATCACAGACGAGCAGGCCCGCTCCCAGTGGGGTCAGATCCTCCGGCGTGAACCCAAATCGCGTCAGGACCACTTCACGCCTGTGGAGGCGATCCTCTGCTACGCGCTGTTTCGCGTCGTCGATCCCCACCGATTCGGCGGAGCCACGATGCATCGTGCTCCCCTCATCGTGCATCAACTGGCGAGCCTGTTCGTGAGGCCTCCGGGATCGGTCACGAGCAAGATGATGAACCTTGACGGCTCACGACGGAACGCTGGCGCCCATGAGTGGCAGTTCTTCGTTGCGATGCTCGCCGAGCCTGACCGCTTTCCAGTCCTCTACAACCGTGCTCTCTTCGCGGCCAGGGATATGGGCATCGGCCCCGAGCGGCTCCCCGACTTCCTGTCGCTCAACGGCGTGGACGACTTCGATCTGCTCGGACAGGACGAGTTGCCACAGCGAACACTCGACACGGTGATCGAGATCAAGGCTGCACAGCGACGAGCGAAACTTCTTGATCCGGCAAGTGACGCGGAGACCGAACGGCTCGTCGAAGCGTCGGTCCGCCTAGGACAGCATCGCTTCGCCAAGGAGGTTCTCGACAACTACGCGCATGCGTGCGCCTTCTGTGGGTTCGCCCCGAACTCCCTGCCGAGGAGCAAGCTGTTAGTGGCCTCGCACATCAAGCCGTGGGCGGTGTCGGACGATCACGAGCGACTCGACCCACTCAACGGATTGGCTGCGTGCCCGACGCACGATGCCGCGTTCGACACGGGCCTCCTCACGGTCAACGGCGGACTCCGTGTCCACCGAGCGCCGCCGCTCGTGGTCAGCAACCGTTCTGATCCCGGCGTGAACCACTACTTCGGGACGACGCTGAACGAGACCCTTGTCATCCCTCCCGGTTCGAGGGCTCCACACCCGCGATACCTCGCGTGGCACCATCAGAATGTGTTTCAGGGACTCGTCGGTCACTGAGTCTGCGCCAAAGGCGTGGGTGCTCGTTCGGACGAGGGTGCCACACCCCTGTGTTCTACTCCGACCATGACCTGGAGTGAGCCTGACCGAAGGAAGACGGGGATTCAGCTCAGCCTGCTGGCGGTACCGGTATACGCGGACCCGTCGTCACCACCGGGCAGACGTGCGCGGTGGCTGCTGGCACCGTCATCTCCTTGTTCTCCGGGGCTGGCGGTCTCGACCTGGGAATCGAACGCGCGGGCTTCAGCACCGTGTCCGCTGTCGAGTGGGATGCTGATGCAGCGGACTCGATGGAGAAGAACGCTCCGAGCTACTTCCCTGAGCTTCGCGAGGTTCTGCGAGCCGATCTGTACCCGATGGCCACGGGAGCCCCCGGCGGCGTCACTTCGCGCGACATTCTCCGAGCCGGGGGCCTCGGGGCGCGAGAGCGCCCAGACCTTCTCATCGGCGGACCACCCTGCGTCGCCTTCTCCAAGTCCGGGTTCTGGCTCGATTGGAAGCGGGAGGGCGTCGATCCTGCCGCCAGTCTGCTCCAGGCCTACAGCAGGGTCTTGGCTGAGGCGAAGCCTCGCTACTTCGTCCTCGAGAATGTGTACGCGCTCACATTCGACAACAGGGCGAGCAAGCCAGCGTTCACTCGCCTGCTTCAAGAGATCGAGGCTGCCGGTTACGGATACCGCTGGCAGGTACTCAACGCCGCCGACTATGGAGTCCCGCAGGCCCGACCGCGGCTGTTTGTTGTCGGGTGCCGGAAAGGCGAACGGATGCCTGAACTCCCTGAGCCGACCCACCACGGGCAATGGGAGCGTCGCAAGACGATAGGTGGTCCACTACCCCACGTTTCGACAGAAGTCGCGCTTGCGAATCTCATCAGCGACTCTGAATCCGAGGAGATCGTGCGCGGTCAATGGGGGCACCTCCTTCCTGAGATCCCTCCGGGTGGGAACTACCTCCACCTCACGGCCGAACGCGGCCACCCAAAACCGACGTTCGAGTGGCGATCCCGCTACTGGTCATTCCTGCTCAAGCTCGACCCGGAGCGTCCCGCCCCAACGATTCAGGCGCAGCCGGGGCCAAACGTAGGACCCTTCCATTGGGACAACCGACGGCTGCGGGTACCCGAGCTTCGGCGCCTCTTCACCTTCCCGGACGACTTCGCGTTCGTCGGGCGCCGTTCTTCGGTGCAAGCGCAAATTGGCAACTCTGTGCCACCGCTCCTTGCGCAGCGGGTTGGCGAATGCATCGCACAGGCCGTGCGGGGCTGAGCGAGCCGCGATGACCGCACAGTCGCGAGCGGACTCCGGTGAAGCGTCGCCGCTGCTCAGATGGATCCGCGAACAGGTCGATGAGTGGAAGCCATCGATCATTGGCGTCTTCCGGGGCGACGCCCTGCACGAGTGGCCAATCACTGCGGGATCAGTCGACGAACTTCGTCAACTCCTTTGTTGCAGAAGGCGCCGAACGTTCCTATCCCGACATGGAGTTCAGCGGCCCGGCGTTCGGCGACGGATTCCGTGCCGTCGATATCAAGTGTGCACGTCGCACTCGTTCCGGTGTCGGCACGGAAGTGGAAGAAGTCCCCCGAGGCGGAACGCCTACTTCGACGAGCGCTCGATGCGTCCCAATCAGATCGGCTGGACCAATAGCGAACGACTCCGAGGACTTTGGGGAGGACCGCGCCGCAAATCTCGCGATCGCCATCTGCCCGACATAGATCGCGCCACGGACCCAGGGTAGGGTTTGAGTCATGTCGGCCGAATTCTCACCGAGCGCAGTCGAGCGCGCGCTCCGAGCGTTCAAATCGTCGCGGGTGAGGCGGTCACTCTTCGGTGTCGGCCTCGCCACGGTCGTCCTGTCGGCCTCGGCGCTCGCCACGTCGGCTCCAACCGACGAACCTGAGGTACCTCTGCGCATTTTGTCCGGCTGGGTCCCCTACTGGAACGGGGACCGTGGGCCGCAGGGAATCGTGGCGATGGGGCCTCTGAGCAGTTCGATCTCTCCGTTCGCGTTCGAGGCCATGGGTGCAGAACGTGTCGAGCAGCGGGGCTCGCCGGACATCAACGCCCGCATGCGTCAGGCCGCCGCGGCCGCCAAGATTCCGATCATCCCCACGGTGTTCGACTCCACCGACCCCGGCGTGATGGCCGGTATCTTGTCGAACCCGACCACTCGGGCCGCGCATGTAAACGCCCTGGTCAATGTGGTGGTCGAGGGGAGTTTCGACGGGATCGACCTGGACTACGAGACGTTCGCGTTCGGGGACGGCACGTCGAGTTGGGCGACGACCAAGCCCGTGTGGACACAGTTCATCTTCGAACTCGGGGTGGCACTTCACAGCTACGCCAAGCTGCTGTACGTCACCATCCCTCCCGTCTACGACAACAACGAGGGCTCGGGCTCGGGCTACTGGGTCTACAACCCGGTCGGCATCGCTCCCTATGTGGACCGGATCCGGATCATGGCGTACGACTATTCGTGGAGCATCGCCGGACCGACCGCGCCGCTGAATTGGACACAGACGATCGTCGACTACGTGGCGGAGTTCATGCCTGCCTCCAAGGTCGAACTCGGCGTTCCCCTGTACGGCCGGGATTGGATCGTCGCGGTGACGGGCACCTGCCCCGCCGGAGTGCGTACCTCGGGCCGGACCGGCCTGCGCACGGAGCGGGCGATCGCACTCGCCGTCGAAAAGGGCGCGACACCGGAGCGTCAGGCCGATGGCGAGATGCGGTTCACGTACACAGCCACCTACACCGGTCCGCCGCCGCCCGTGACACCCCCGATCACGGACTTGGATCCGCCCGACGATCTCACGTTCAACAACTTCGGGCCGATCGGCGCGGCTGGGCGCCTGATGGTCAATCCGCGCAGTCGCTCCGTCCCCGCCGAGGAGGTCATCTGGCCGTACCCGGTCGACGACAACCCGCCCCCCACTCTTCCACCGGGTACGAACCCGCCCGGTACGAACCCGCCCGGCACGAACCCGCCCGGCCCCAACCCGCCCGGCACGAACCCGCCCGGCACGAACCCGCCCGGCCCCAACCCGCCCGGCCCCAACCCCCC
>JBKJJS010000058.1:0-11513 GCA_046597895.1 Ilumatobacteraceae bacterium | reverse complement strand
GCAGCGACACGATCGAGCATTCGCTGTTGTCCCCCCGGGTCCGGGTCGTGACCCCAGTCACGACTAAGTATGTTTATAGCCCAAACTAAGTCCGCTTGTAAAGGATTCGCGGAACGGACACCCGGATTCTCCCGCCGTCTCACGCGATGAGCGGCACCAACGTTGGGTCCGCAAAGAGCCGTTCGGACGCTTGGATCGTGCAGCCGAGAGCGCCGGCCGTGAAGCCCAGCGTGCTCATCTCCACGCGACAGTGCTGCACCGACTCGGCAAGAGCGTTGGCCCGCAGCGCCGCCATCGCTTCTTGCATCACCCACGGGGCAACCTCGGGCAGGAAGCCGGCAAGGATGATCGCCTTCGGGTTGAACGAATCGACGATGTTGGCCAGTCCGATGCCCAACCAGCGCCCGAACTTTTTCAGGCCCTTGATCGCGATCGGATTACTCGCCCTCGCACGGGACAGCACGGGGGCAAGCTTGGCTTCCGGGCTCAGCCTGCGATCGCGCAACAAGCCCGCCGCGAGATCGGGAACGGCGGCGTACAACAGCGCCCGCAAGCCAACGGTGGTCTCCCAACAGCCGCTGCTCCCGCAAGCGCAGAGAAGGCCTCGCGGCTGCACGGTGGTGTGGCCTACCTCGCCGGCAGCGCCCGAAGCCCCACGGAAGACCGAGCCATCGATGATGATGCCCGCGCCCACACCGCTGACCGCGAGCACGTACACGAGGTGGCTGGTGCCCGCCAGCGCCCCCACGCGGTACTCCGCCAGGGCTCCCAGGTTTGCCTCGTTGTCCAGGCTGAGCGGAAGGTCGCGGCCCAACCCCTCGAGGAGCCGTTGCCGCAACGGAACGTCGATCCAGCCCAGGTTCGGGGCGCGCACGATCACACCTCGATCGACGTCGGCGATGCCGGGCACCGCCACGGTGATGCCAACGACGCGGCGGCCGGACGCATCGACCATGTCGATGGCCCTGCGCACTTCTTTGACGGCGATCGGTACCAGATCGTCGAACGCCGTTGAAGGGCCGCTCAGCGGGCGGCGTCGTTCGTAAACCGTCTCGCCCGACAGATCGTTGGCCAGCACGGAGGTGAAGCCGACATCGATCTCCATCCCCAGTGTGACCACCCGCGAGCCGTCGAGTTGCAGCAACGTCGCCGGCCGGCCCACACGTTGATCCGACTCCGGCCCCGCCTCCTTCACCAACCCGCGATCGATCAAGTCGGCCACAAGGCTGGAGACCGTTGCGCGCGTGAGGCCGGTTATCGCAGCCACGCCGGCACGGCTTCGCGGGCCCTGCGACGCAAGCAGGCGCAACACCAGCGACAGGTTGTGACGGCGCACGTGCAGATGCTCGACTGGGGCATCGGCGGGGGGCGCGGCACTGCTCACGGCGCGGACTGTAGCGAGGTGCGGCCTCGCTACGTGACTACCGTGAGGTCCGATGAGCATGCCGAGCCCCACCGGCCGTCGGATCCAGCAGCCAACCATGGACGACGTCGCCGTCGCGGCGGGAGTGTCGCGCGCTCTCGTGTCGTTGGTGATGCGCGATTCGCCGCGAGCCAGCGCTAAGGCGCGCACCGCAGTGCACGCGGCCGCCGTTCGGCTCGGGTATCGACGCAATCTCGCAGCCAGCAACCTGGCCGCCCGCCGCACGATGACGATCGGGGTACTACTCGACGACCTGCACAACCCGTGGTTCGCAGAGGTCGCCGACGGCCTGCACGCCGTCGCCGAACGAAGCGGCTATCAAGTGATCCTTGCCAATGGCCGGCGGTCGGCGGCGGCAGAGTCACGGGCCATCGACACCTTTCTCTCCTCCCGAGTCGATGGCATCGTCGTGGCCGGTTGCCGGCTGCCGCTCGCGCGTCTGACGGCGGTCGCCAAGGAGGTACCCGTCGTTTCTGCCGGTCGGTCGCTCACCGGTGCCACGGTCGGCTCCGTCAGCGCCGACGATTCGCAGGGCGCGCGCCTCGCGGTGCAACACCTCCACACGCTCGGGCATCGCCGCATCGCACACGTCGATGGGGGTCGTGGTGCCGGTTCGGCAACGCGTCGTGCGGGCTACATCTCGGCGATGCAAGCCATCGGCCTCGGCGAACACGTGAGGGTGATCACCGGCGACTTCACCGAGGAGGCGGGCAACCGCGCCGGCCAACGGCTGTTACGCGACGGCGATCTGCCGACGGCATTCTTCACGGCCAACGATCTCTCGGCGGTGGGCATCATCGACGCACTTGATGACGCCGGCCTGGCCGTGCCGGGTGTCGTGTCGGTGGTGGGGTACGACAACACCGCCTTCGCCGCTCTCAACCACATCGGCCTCACCACAATCGATCAACCGCGCAATCGCATGGGCCAGGTCGCGGCCACGATGCTGCTCGACGCACTCGCCGGGGCGGGCGACCTCGCCCATGTGCTGATGCGCCCTCAGTTGGTGGTGCGTTCGACCACCGGGCCGTGCAGTGCGTCGAGCTGAGATGCGCGCCTGTTGCCTGGTCGCCGCGCTCGCCGCCACGTCGACGGGCTGCGCATCTCGCGAGCGACCGGACTCGACCGAACGGTCCACAGATGTCGCACTCGCCGCCGCCGTGCGCGTGGAGGCGGCGGGCTGTCTCACGAAAGCCTCCCTCGGGGCGGGATCCTTCGTCGCCGACGAAAAGGTGATCACCGTTGCGCACGTGGTGGCAGGTTCGGACCAGGTGCGCGTGATCCTGCCCGACGGCAGCCGAGTGGATGCAAAGGTGGTGGCGATCGATCGCCGCAAGGACCTCGCCGTGCTCGACGTCGACGCGCCGACCGCTCCCCTCCCACGCGGGTCGATGCGACCCACCGCCCGCGGCACCTTCGTGGTGTATCGCGACCGTCAACCGGTCTCGATGCCCTTCGAGGCGATCTCGTTCGTAGACATCAAAGCCCCCGATATCGACCACGGCGAAGCATCGCTGCGCCGCGGCTACCAACTGCACGCAGTCGTGGAGAAGGGCGATTCCGGCTCGGTGTTGGTCACCGATGGGGTGGCAACTGGAGTTGTGTTCGCGCGCAGCACCGCTGCCGGCGGAATGGCCTATGCCGTTGACATCAGCGAGGCCGACACGTTGCTGGCCGGCGCCGGCGACAGCTCCGTCGATGTGGGCGAGTGCGTGTAGTTAGTGCTGTGTTAGACAACGGCTGCCCCGTCACCTACCGAATCATCGGGGCGAGGCCGAGCATCGATTGTTCGTACGTTCTGGGACACGCAGCTTCGGTCCAGCCGCGCTGTTGGGGCGTCGTCGCGTAGAGTCATGACGTCGGCCAATTGTGTGTCGAGGACGTCTCACCGGTTGCCGTCGGTGACCATCCCGCGCGATCACTTCTCAGCCGTCGAACGTCGGGCACTCTTCGCCGGCGAAGTACCGCTCGCACTCTTGCTGGGTGAAGCCGCGGGTGAGCACTGACCGGGCGATTCGCGTGACTTCGTCCACGTCGAGGGGGAAGCGCCGGACGACCCCGCCGCCGTCCTCGTAGTAGAGCGTGTCGGTGCCAGGGGCGAAGACGAGGCTCGGATCGTCGGCCTGGTGCGTCGGCACGCTGGCGACCAGCTTCCCGTCGGGAGACCAGATGCGAATGCCGTCGGCGGACGATCCCGTGGCGATCATTCCGCTATCAGAGAAGGCGACGGCCTTGCTGCCCGCAACGTGGGCGGGGCTGTCCACCACGATCGTGTCCGCTGGATCGTCGCCGGCCATGATCCGCTCGACGTCCATGACGATGAGCCGGCCACTTTCCATCAGCAGCGCCAGCCGAGTGCCGTCAGGCGACACCGCCACGCTGATGGGGAACTCCGCTTCCTCACGGTAGGTGGCGACTGCTTTGCCCCTGTCGAGGTCGTAGACCGTTACGGCGAACTCCAGGCGATCGATGACGACCACGGCACGTGGGAGGCCGTCATCAGCAGGCGGACCGAAGGCAGCGGCGTAGATCGGGATCCCTTCGAGAGCGAGGAGCGTCTCATCCGTTTCGAGGTCGACGATGCGGCTGTTGGCGCCGAACCCCTGTCCTTGCTCAAAGCACAGGAGCACGGCGTCCACCGCAGCGACTCGACCGGTGGCGTCGAAGGCGCGCACTGAATCGCAGCGCTCGAGTCGGGTCGGAGCCCCGCCGGAAAGCTGGATGAGTTCGCTCACGAACGGGTCATCCTCGGCCATGGTCGCGACGAGCGAGAGATCCGGACTCACGAGGGGTCGGGTCGAGAAGTACCACGGGACGTCGACGAGCACAGTGTCGGAGGCACCACTACGCAGGTCGACGCGATGAACCGAGCTGAGGAATCCATCATTCGTGTAGGACGTCGCATAGGCGGCAGATTCGTCTGCCGTCACCACGAGACGATCGATCAAGTCACCGGTGACCCCGAAGTTGCCGAGCACTTCCGGACCGACTGCCGAGATATCCCAGGTGCGGATCTCGCCGGTGACGGCCGAGACCAGGCGGGAGCGGTCGGGAGCGAAGAAGATGAAGGAGGGCACGCCGAAACTCCCGACGAGACGCGAACGCTCGACGAACTCATCGGTGTCGTGGAGACGGATCAGGCCATCCTCGCCCGACACGGCCAGGACACTCCCGTCGGGACCAAAGTCGGCAAAGACCGGGCCGCGCAGTTCCAACGTCGACCGAAGCTCGCCGGTCTCCATGTCGATCACGTAGACACGTCGCGCCAAACCCGAAACGAGCGCGGCGAGCTTTCCCGTTGGGTCGATCTCGAGGTCGTTGAACTCAACTGCGGGAATCGCGATCTGGCGAATCTGCCTCCCAGTGGCGAGGTCGAAAACCGTCAAGTTCGCGTCAAAACCGCCGACGACGACCGACGGGCCATCCGCCAGGAACTCAAGGTCGAAGGCAGGGCCGAACGACCTCGAAGATCCACCTGAGGTGACGTCCCAGACGATGGCGCCGTCCGGCCCCAAGTCGCCTAGCCAGCGACCGGACGGGTCGTACTGGAGCGTGCAGCAGTAGTCCCCCTGCGGACCGGCAAGTGAACCGACGGATTGACCGGAAGCGACGTCGAAGAGCTCGACGGGGGGCACTGATGCGTCCGGCGAGTTGGCATAGGCTACGGCCACGGTCGACCCGCTCGGGTCGAACGCCAACCCGAAGTCACTGATCGGGTGCTTCGTCGTCACGTCGAGGACCGTGATGCCGCTCGCCGTGTCGATGACCACGAAGCCGCTCCTGTCCAGGCGATCGGCGACGAGCAACGAACCGTCCGGGCTCTGGTCCATGGAGGAGCTCATCACTCCGGGGATCGACAACGTCAGACGTGCCGTCTGAGCTGCGCGATGGAGCGCGGAGAGCAACACGGAGGAAGGCTCACTCGTGCGCGCTTGGGCGGCAAGTCCGAGGAGGATGGCTCTGTCCGGGTCTTCGTCGATGGCCAGGCTGGCAAGCCCGGCGAGCTCGCCTGCACGCGTTTCGTTCGCCTGGCGCTCGGCGTTCTCGCGTTGCTCTTCGGCGTTCTCGCGTTGCTCTTCGGCGATCCCGGCCTGGCGATCGGCGTTGCGTTGCTGCACCACGGCGATCACCGCCATCACCGTCGCCGCGACCGCAGCTGTGGCGAGCACGGCGATGAGACCACGCCGCCGCCGGGATCGCCGGGCGCGATCGTGATCCATTTTCTCGCGGCTCGCGGCCAGGAACCGGCGTTCGTCGTCGCCCGGCTGGAAGCAGGATTCGGCGGCCCACGCCTCGGCGAGCTCGAGTCGGCCTCCGCCGTACAGGAAGCTGGCGTCCGAGCCGGCCTTTATCCAGTCGCGTGTGGCCGACTCGACCCGTCGGCGGGCGAGCAGGTCTTCGCGCGACTCGTCGACCCAGCCGGCGAACCGCTCCCAGTCGGTGAGCAGCACCTCGTGGGCCAGCTCGACCGTCGGAGTCCGGGTTGCCGGGTCGCGGTCGAAGGTCAGCAGCCGGTGGCGGCCGTACTCGGCGAGGACTGTGTCGAGGTCGTCCATCGCAATGCCCGACTGGTCGAGCTCAGTTCGGCGGACACGCCTGCGTGTGTCGCCGTGCTCCTCGGTGACGCTGACGAGCCGGAGGAACAGCAGCTCTGCGGCGGTTCGGCAGTGATCGTCGAGCGACCGGTAGATCTGCTCGGCGCGGCGGCCGATCGCGCCAGACACGCCACCGACCTCGTCCAGTTCGGCACTCGTGATTGCGTTCGTCGTTCGAGTGCGGAACAGCTCCGACAGGGTGTGCTGCACGAGGGGCAACGCACCGGGCTGCAGTTCGGCTTCGGCGACGATCCGGTCCACGACCCCGGGCTCGACGTGCACACCGACCGTAGAGGCCGGGAGCCGCACCGCGTCCGCCAGCTCGTCCGCCGACATCGTCCCGAGTGCGACGGTCCGACCGTGGATCGCGGCGTCGAAGCCCGGGTAGGCGAGCGGCCGGTCGAAGTAATCGGCCCGCAGCGTGGCGACGAGGCGAACAGTCGAATCGGGCGTTTGGGCAACGTCGACCAACATCCCGACGAACCTGCGCCGCTCGGCTTCATCGATCGTTTGCGTGAACAGTTCCTCCAGCTGGTCGATCACGATGAGCACGCCGGGGCTACCGGGCGCCAACTCCTTGACGACCGCTCCGAGCGAGCGCGACCCCGAGAGGAGCACACCAACGACGTCTGGAAGGTCGGCACTGGCGACGCGGCCCAGCGCTGCTGCCAGATTCTGCAAGGGCTCGCGTCCGGGAACGAGTTCGGTGACGAGCCAGCTCTCGGACCCCAGAACCGCCCCGGCCGCCAGCGCCGGCAGCAGGCCGGCCTTGACGGCGGACGATTTGCCGATTCCCGATGGGCCGACGACGATCAGCAGCGACTTGTGTTGGAGAACGGCGACCATCTCCGCCACCGGTCGGTCGCGGCCGTAGAAGTCGCCGGAGTCCGCCTGTTCGAACGCCTCGAGGCCGCGGTACGGGTTGCGCGTCGCTACGAAGGTCGACGCCGAAGAGTCCGGGACCGAGAACGAGTCTCGAAGCTCGCCCATCAGTTCATCGATCGACTGGTGCCGTCGGTGCGGATCCGGATCGGTGGCGCGGCGGACGACAACGGACGCCGGACCCTCGGTGACATCGAGCGACCTGTCCTGGGGCGGTGGTGAACCGCCCAGCAGGTGCTCCACGAGGACGCCGAGGGAGTAGATGTCGGACGCCGGTGTCGCTAACGCGCCGCCGAGTCGCTCCGGCGCGTCGTACGCGCTGCTCGCGAAGGTGATCTCTCCGGAGCAGATCTCGTCGATGCCCAGGTCGGCGATGAAAGCGTTGTCCTCGCCGTCGAACAGCACGTTCTCCGGCCGGATACGCCCGTGGACCACGCCGTGGCGGTGGGCGGAGGCCAGCGCGGACGCGACCGTCTCCACGATCGCAAGCGTCCGTATCGGGCCGAAACCGTCCGGCGGTATCCGTTCGCGCAGGTTGCCGCCGGTCATCAAGCGGCTCACCATCACTGCCCGGTGCGGCTCGCGCCAGTAATCGAGGAGTGCAACGACATGAGGATGCTCGACGCGGGTGATCCGCCGCGACGCTGTCTCGAAGCGGCGCACGAACTGCGGATGGCACACCGTCGCCCGGCCGAAGATGCGCAGCGCGACCTCGCGGCCGACCGACGGCTGGTAGGCCCGATGCACCTCGCCGAGCTCTCCGATGCCGATCAGCTGACGCGGCTCGTAGCCCGGTACCGAGCGTTGGACGTCACCCGGGACCGGTGGTGGAAGCCGCTCGGTACGCAGCGCCGGGAACCCCGAGCCAAAGCCGTGGCCGACGAGTTGGTAGATGTGGACGGCCGGGTCGAGCCCGACGATGTCGAACCTCCCGAGTGATTCGGCGGCCCACCCCGTCTGCGCGCCATCGGCGAGCGCGTCGTGGGCGGCCGACGACAGGAGGACCTGTCCGGGATGGGCGGTGGCAACGAGTCGGGCAGCACGGGCGAGCGGCGGACCGACCGGTTCGTCGTCATGCATCTCCAGATCGCCGACGTCGATCGCGATTCGTGTGCGTTCGTTCACGATCGAGCGCGCTGCTCGAACGGCGCTGATCGGATCGGCGAGGACGACGTAGCCCGCGGTTCCCTTGGGGCTCAGCCTGGTCCCGCCCTCCGCCGCGGCGACCTCCTCGAGGTCGTCGTCCCGGCGACCGTACGCGGTTTCGCGCTCCCACGGATCGCGCCATCCGACATCTTCGAGGTCGACAACCAGGACCGCTCTGCGCTGAACGGTTGGCCCGACGCTGATCAGCAAGTTACGGTCCTGGGCGAGAACGCGGCTCTCCAGATCCTTCAGCTCGGGGGAAGGGTCGATGCCGAGATTCTCGACCAGCAACTCACGCGTGCGCGTGTAGGCGCGCAACGCCTCTGCCTGCCGGCCGCACCGGTACAGGGCGATCATCTGGAGCGCTCGCAGGCTCTCACGGTAGGGGTACTCGGCCGTGAGCGCATCGAGCTCACCGACGACCTCACGATGACGCCCAGCCCGCATGTCGGCGTCTACGCGCGATTCGAGCGCCGCCACACGCATCTCGCTCAGACGTGTGATCTCCCCGTCGAGATGCCCGTTTCCTTCGATGTCAGCGTAGGCATGGCCCCGCCACAGCGACAACGCCTGTCGGAGCGCGCCGGACGCCCGCTCCGGATCCTCGATCGCGGCTGCCCGCTTACACAGGTCCTCGAACACCGCGGCGTCGATCGTCGCCTCCGTGCAGTCGAGCAGGTAGGCGTCTCCCTGGCGCACGATGACGTCGCCGAGTACCTTGCGGAGGTTCGAGACGTACGTGTGGAGCGTCGCCTTGGCGCCCGGACTGGCGTCCTCGCCGTAGGTCGCGATCAGCAACGAGTCGACCGATACCGGGCGACCGGCAGCGGCGATCAAGACCGCGAGAACACCGCGCTGTTTGCGGCCACCGAGCGCGGCGGGGGCCCCGCCGACGCGGACATCGAGCAGCCCCAGGACGCTGTAGTCCAGCGTCCGAACGCTGCTGCGGGCCTCGATGACCCCGTCGACATCAGTCATCGTCGCGAGCATAGATCGCGCCTCTCAAGCACTGCTCAAGTTCGCGCCTGCTTGCGGCCGCCTCGGCAGTTCTTGAGCGGTTCTTGAGAGCTGCGACGCACGATCACGTGAACCAATCCCCGAACGGAGTTTCACATGATGCCTCTAAAAAGTGCCACCACCACCCGCCGACTCGCGTTGGCGGCCTGCCTTTCAGCCGCAGTCCTGCTTCCCGCCATCGGAGCTGCGAGCAGCGCGCTCGCCGCTCCGCCCGAGGACAAGTTCTTCACCGAGGTGATCGACACCCAGTTCCCTTCCAAACTTTTCACGGAAACCTGCGGTTTCCCTACGTGGTACACCCTCCAGGCAACGATCAAGTTTTCGTTCCACAACAACGATCTCATGATCATTCGCTACCCTCAGTGGACCCGCACCCTCAACGGTGCGGGCGGCTCCCTCAGCCTTCGGGAGGCCGGAGTGGACAAGATCTGGACGGAAGTCACCCAGGACGGCTTCATCGAAACCGTTCACAGTGCCGGCCGCTTCAATCACTCCTGGGTGGTGCCCGGATACGGCCCGGTCGAATTGGTTAGCGGTAGTTTCCATTACCAGCTGACCTTTGTTTGGGACGAAACCACCCAGGACTTCATCGTCACTGAAGAGGTATTCCACGAAGGCGGCCCACGGGATCGCGATCTCACTGACGAAGATGTCGCGGCGCTGTGCGGCTACCTTGGCTGACGCCCGGTCAGTGTCACACCGTGGTCGTCCCGGGGGTTGGCGAAGAACGACGGTGGCCTTCGCGACCGGATTCCGCCTGCCGCCCTCGGGACCTAGTGGACCGGTTGGGGCCAACCCCCGTGTCATCAAACGCAAGTACACCCGATGGCACGTCAAACGATCACTGCACCGCCACTGGCCCCGACCCACCGGCCACCGGGCCACCCATGACCACCATCCGCATCTCCAATTGAACGGTATTGGCACTAGTGCACTTCGGTGAGCAGCGCAGCGCCGACAGCGCCGGCGCGTTCGCCCAACTCCGCGAAAACCAGTGTGGGGTGCGGGCGCAGATCGGGCGCGTAGAGCAGTTGGGTGAACCAACTCTGAATGGGCCCCAGGTACAGGTCGGCGCTGGCCGCAAGACCGCCGCCCAGAACAAACGAGGCGGGGTCGAGGATGTTGGCGAGGTTCACCAGGCCCAGGGCAACCCAGCGTCCGAAGAGGTCGACGACCTGCAGGGCGTCGTCGTCGCCCTCGCGGGCCGCGGCCTGCACGTCTTCACCACGCACTCGCTCGGAGTCGCCGCCCGCAAGGGCCAGCACACGACCCAAGCGCTTGCCGATGGCCGCTTCGCGAGCCAGACGGGCGAGACCGGAACCCGACGCGTAGCGCTCCCAGCAGCCTCGCCGGCCACACGGGCACCACGGGCCGTCGGGGTCGACCACCATGTGGCCGATCTCACCGGTGAAGCCGTTGGCGCCACGGATCAACGCGCCCCCTGCGATGACGCCACCGCCGATGCCGGTGCCGAGCGTGACCATCACGAAGTCGCTGATGCCGCGCGCGGCGCCCGTCTTCCATTCGGCGGCCGCCGCGCACGTGCCGTCGTTGTCCACATGCACAGTGGTGCCCAACCGCGCGCTGAGCAGCTCGCCGACCTGGAAGTTGTGGATGTCGACAAGGTTGGGGGCCGCGCGCAGCACGCCCGTGCGCGTGACCAGGCCGGGTACACCGATCCCGATCGACTCCCACGGACCCATCGCGAGTGCAAGTTCGGCCAAGGTGTCGATGATGGCTTCAGGGCCCTTCGGCGTCGGTCGCCGCTGCTCTTCGATGACCACACCCGTTTCGTCGAGGATGACCCCGAGACACTTGGTGCCCCCGACGTCGATGCCCAGCCGTCGGGTCGTTGTCATACCTCGGCGCGGGTCTTCAACTCGCGGACTGTGTTGAGGATGCGTACCTCGGCTCGACGCTTGACGAAGCCGGGCAACGGCACCACCAGCTCAATTGCGAGGTCGTAGCGAACCTCGGTGCCCCCATCGGGTGTGGACGAGAAGTTGTATGCGCCGTCGATCGTGCGCATGATGTCGCCCCGCAACAACTGCCAGGTGAGCACCTGTGGCGCCTGCGAGTAGTCGTAGGAAAGTGTGTAGTGCGTGCTGCGCCCGAGGGCCGATGCACGATATTCGACCTCCGTAGGGCGGCCATCGTCATCGCGACCGCGCACGATCACATCTTTGACGTCCTTGGCCCACTCGGGGTACTGCTCGAAATCTGTGGCAATGGTCCACACGCGCTCGGGCGCAGCGGCAATGGTGATGGTTTGGGACGCCGATTCAGCCATGGAGTTGTTCTACCCGATCTTGCGGTTGGAGGGTTTTACCGCCGGATTCACCCGCGGCCCGTAGGAACCGTACCGCGCGGCCCATGCACCGTTCATGCCAATGCCGAACATGGGCACGAGAACACCGAAGGCAAGCGCGTTCAGCTGGCTCTCCTGCAAT
>JBKJJS010000418.1:0-4203 GCA_046597895.1 Ilumatobacteraceae bacterium | reverse complement strand
GAGTGAACGATCGAGCGTGCGCCACGCGTCGGTGAGGTAGCGCAACACCAGGCCTTCGCTGCGCTCCAACCGGTAGCGGCGGACGAACGTGGCGAAGCTGTCGCCGCCCTCCAACATCTCCCGAAGGATCGACTTCGGCGACGGGCCTTCGGCCACCCATGGATGGTTCTGCCGATACGTCGAGAAGCAGGCCTCCAGCAGTTCGGCCAGCGGTTGCGGCCACGTCAGACCCTCGAGCCGCTCCATACGTTCCTCGTAGGGGACGCCCTCGGCTTTGAGCCTGGCGACCTCGGCACCCTTGGCGGCGTTCTGCTGGGCGTAGAGCACCTGGCGGGGATCGTCCAGCACGGATTCGATCACGCTCACAACGTCGACGACATACGCGAGATCCTCGCGGTCGAGCGTCGCCACCACCTCGATGGCGAACGGCATCAACGGCGCCGAGAACCGCAGCGCGCTCCGCTCGTCCTGGCCCTCCACGAGCGAACCCACCCGCACGCCGACACAACGCCCAGCGGAGTCACGGAGACGTTCGGCCACGCCAGCCGCCTCCAGGCTGCGGTACACCGCGATGGCCCGGCGCTTGTGAAGGCGACGACGGGCGACGGTCTCGTGGTTCGTGCGCAACAAGTGCTTCAACGCAGTCGGGCCGTCGGGCCGGGACAGGACGAGCGCCACCATGTCCGCTGTCACGCGGAACCGGGACGTGAGCGGTTCCGGGCTGGCGGCCACGAGACGATTCATGCCCGTCTCGTCGTAGTGGACGAAGCCCTCGGGCGCCTTGGCCTTGCTCGCCTTTCGGCGGGCCTTCGGATCATCGCCGGCTCGGGACAGTGCACGGGTGTTGTCGATCACGTGATCCGGCGCCTGCACCCACACGTGCCCGTCCGGATCGAAGCCGGGACGCCCTGCCCGCCCCGCGAGTTGGTGGAACTCCCGGGCGCTGAAGATGCGGACGCGTGACCCGTCGAACTTCGTGAGCGCCGTCATCAGCACCGTTCGAATCGGGATGTTGACCCCCACTCCGAGTGTGTCGGTGCCACAGATGACGGGCAGCAGTCCCTCACCGGCGAGGCGTTCGACGAGTCGCCGGTAGCGAGGGAGCAGGCCGGCGTGGTGCACGCCAACCCCATTGCGGATGAGCCGCCCGAGCGTGTCGCCGAAGCCGCGCGCCATCTTCACGTCGGCCATCGCTGCGGCGATTGCCTCGCGCTGCGGCCGCGTGGTCACGGTGAGGCTCACGAGACCCTGCGCCCGCTCGATGGCGGCGGCCTGGGTGGCGTGCACGACGTACACCGGGCTGAGGCCCTCACGCACCGCGTCGAGCACACTCTCCGACACGGGAGTGAGCCGCCATTGGTGGTAGAGCGGCGTCGGCCGATCCACGGACGTGACCTCGGTGACGGGTCGATCTGACCGTTCCGCCAGATCCGTCACGATCGCCGACATGTCGCCGAGCGTTGCCGACGCCAACAGCATCTGGCAGTTCGTGAGTTCGAGCAACGGCACCTGCCAGGCCCAGCCACGATCGCGGTCGGCGTAGTAGTGGAACTCGTCCAGACAGGCGAACCCGAAGTCGCTCGACGAGCCAACAGCGAGCGCGTTGTTGGCCAGAACTTCGGCTGTGCACACGAGTACAGGGGCGTCGGTGTTGATGGATGCGTCGCCCGTGGCCAGGCCCACCTGCTGCGCACCCAGCAGGTCGACGAGGTCGAAGAACTTCTCGGCGACGAGGGCCTTGATCGGCGCTGTCCACACCGCCCGCCGGCCCTGGTTGAGCGCCAGCACGACTCCCGCCACTGCCACCAGGCTCTTACCCGAACCGGTCGGGGTCGCCAACACCACATGATCTCCGGTGGCGAGCGCGAGCGCCGCCTCCTCCTGGTGCGGGTACAGCGCTCGACCCCCATCGGCGGCCCACGACGTGAACGCCTCGAGCACGTCGGAGGGATCGGAGCCGCGAGGCGGGAGTCGATCGGCGAGAGAAGCCATGGGCTGTCCAGTGTGGCCGCCGCCGGGCCATCTTGCGCCGATCGAACGCGCTCACATTTCGTGGACTTCGTACACCTCCACCGAGCCGCCTGCCGCCAGGATCGGACACCCGCCGGCCAAGGCAGTGGCGGCCGACAGACTGTCGGCAGACAGGATCGAGTACCCCGACAACCCGGCTGTCGCCTCCGTGGTCGACCCGTCGGAGGCCACAGCCGACGACGCCCCGAACGGGTTACCATCGTCGACCACGGCCGCGCCCAAGGTGACGAACCAACCCATCCATGCCTCCATGACCTGCGCCCCTTCGGCCTCGGTCGCTGGCGGAGCGCCACCCTTGTACGCCAACACGAACTTCGCCATCGTCGTCTCCATTCAGTCTCGGCACCAGTCCCATCGACCGGCCCCACCATGATGACGAATGACAATAGAGCGAATCGACAACGCCGACCCCTGTCCCTACCCCGGAGAGAGATGACGCGTGTGGACGGCAGTCCGACGACGACACGCGTCATCTCGCGGGGCATGCGGCCAGGGAGGTCGGCATCGTTCCTCGCGTCGACCTCTCGCCTGATCACGCACCCGTTGTACGATCGGAAGCGCCCCGGACCCGCCCAGGTCGGGGCCCGCGAGAAGGGGTCGGGACAATGGAACGCTATGACGTCGTGGTGCTCGGAACGGGCGCAGCAGGGTTCACGGCTGCGATCGCCGCTCACGAAGGTGGAGCGAGTGTGGCGGTATTCGAAAAGGCCGACCTGGTCGGCGGCACCACTGCGTGGTCCGGTGGCCAGGTCTGGATCCCGAACAACCCCCACATGGCCGACGTCGGTGTCGAGGACAGTCGGGAGAAGGCGCTGACATACATCATGTCGCTGTCGCGCGACATGCTCGAGCGCCGCCTCGTCGAAGCGTTCGTCGACGCCGGCCCCGAGATGGTCGATCTGCTCGAGGCGAAGACGCCGGTCGAGTTCTACTCGGTGGCCGGGATGCCCGACTACCACCCGGAGTTCCCCGGCGGCAGCCCCGGTGGCGGACGCACGCTCGAGTGCCCGATCTTCCCGTTCGACGAACTCGGCGACTGGGCGGGCCGGGTGACGCCATCGCCATATTTCGCCGATCCGCACATCACGATGAGCGAGACGCCACTTGGTAAGGCCGTGCCCGAGCCACCGTCGCGTGAAGAACTCGAACGCCGCAAGATCCGCAACGAACGTGGTTGTGGGCAGGCGCTGGCGGGCCGGTTGCTGCGCGCCTGCCTGGACAGGGGCATCGAGCCAAGGACGTCATGCGCCGGTCGTGATTTGTTGATCGAGGATGGGGCCGTGGTCGGTGTCGTAGTCGACACCCCCGACGGACCCGTCGACGTGTACGCCACGAAGGGCGTGATCCTCGCCTCGGGCGGGTTCGAGTGGAACGAGGACCTGCGCCGGGCCTTTCTGCGCGGCCCCATGTCGCACCCCGTCTCCATCGAGACCAGCACGGGCGACGGCCTCCTGATGGCGATGAAGGCCGGGGCGATGCTCTCCAACATGCGCGAGGCCTGGTGGATACCAGTCGGCGCCGTGCCCGTCGAGTCGAACCCGATGGGCCGGGTACTGGTCAACGGCCAGCGCACCTTGCCCCACTCCATCATGGTGAACCGCCGCGGTCGTCGCTTCACGAATGAGGCGGCGAACTACAACGCGTTCGGGGCGGCGTTCCACGTCGAAGATGTCGCCCGCTTCGAGTACGCCAACCTGCCGTGCTGGTTGATCTTCGACCAGACGTACGTCGACACATACGGGTTCCGGGTGAGCGCCGGGGGCAATGGGCGCGAGGTGCCCGAGTGGATCCCGCGGGGCGACACACCGGCCGAACTGGCAGCCGCGCTCGACATCGACGGCAACGAACTCGAACGGACCATCGAGCGATGGAACGGACTGTGTGCAGCAGGAAGCGACCCGGACTTCGGTCGAGGCGACAGCGCGTTCGATTGCTGGTGGGGCGACCCGTATCGCAAGGGCCGGCGCGACGCCACGCTCGGCCCGCTCGAGCGCGGGCCGTACTACGCGTTCGAAATCCACAGTGGCGCGCTCGGCACGAAGGGTGGCCCGCGCGTCGATCCCGACGCCCGTGTACTCGGCCTCGATGCCGAGCCGATCAGCGGCCTCTACGCCGCCGGCAACGTCATGGGGTCGCCCTTCGGCATGACATACGGGGGGCCCGGTGGCACCC
>JBKJJS010000159.1:0-3245 GCA_046597895.1 Ilumatobacteraceae bacterium | reverse complement strand
CCTCCGCCATCGCCGCGGCCGTCGCGCTACTCGAGGCCGAAGCCGGAGCACCCTTCGACCTGATCCTGTTCGGCAACGAATCGGCCGACTCCGGCGGGTTCCAGGTCGGCGTGCGGGTGGCCCACGCGCTCGGGCGCCCGATGGTCAACGGCATCAAGGGCATCGATGTGTCCGCCGATGGCACATCCGTGTCGGCGCGCCGGCCGATCGACGCCGGCTACGAGGTGTACGAGCTGCCACTGCCCGCCGTGCTCGGGGTGAAGGAGGGCCTCAACCTGCCCCGCTACCCCACGCTCAAGGGACGGCTGGATTCGAAGAAGGTGGCCGTGGCCTCGGTAGCTCCCGACGCCGCTCCCGTCGGCGGCCAGAGCCTCGTCACGCTGCGCCGCCCGGTCGAGCAGGCGAGCGAGACCGTCATCCTCGGCACCGGGCCGGACGCCGCCATAGCCGTGGTCGACATGCTCGTCGAACTGGGGGTGCTGTGATGCTGCTCGTACTCATCGAACACGATCGCGGCACGTTGGCGGAGGCGTCGCTGGAGGCCATCACGGTGGCACGGGCGCTCGCCGACGGGTTGGGGCTCCTCGTGCACGCCGCTGTCCTCGGTGCCGATCACGATGCCGGCCCGTTGGCTCGTCTCATGGCCGACCACGGCATCACCACGACCCACCTCGTCCGCCACGAACTCCTGGCCGACTATGGCCCCGAGGCATGGGGCGAGTCGCTGGCCCAACTCATCGAGTCGGCAGGGGCTGCAGTCGTGTTGGCCATCGGCACCGACCGCGGCAACGAGGTCCTGGCCCAGGTGGCCGCCCGCCGCGATCTGCCGATGGTGGCCAACTGCGTGGAGATCGAGCCCGGCGGGGCGGCCGACGAGCCGTGGCGGATCGTCCGCACCCGCTGGGGCGGGTCGCTACTGGAGGAGGCCATGCTGTCGGCACCGGTGAAGCTCCTCACCATCGCTCATCACGCAGTCGAGGCGCGAACGCCCGAGGCTCCGGAGCCCATGCACACCCTCGACTTCGTTCCAGCGCTCGACGCGTCGCTCGCTCGGACCATCGTGCGCGACCGCGTCGTGCGCGAAGCGGGCGTCACGCTCGGCACGGCGCGGGTCGTGGTCAGTGGAGGGCGGGGAGTCGGTTCGGCGGAGGGATTCGCTCCATTGGAGGACCTGGCGGCGTTGCTCGGCGGCGTTGTCGGCTGCTCCCGCGCCGTCACCAACAACGGCTGGCGCAACCACACCGATCAGGTCGGCCAGACGGGCACCCGCATCGCCCCGGACATCTACATCGCCTGCGGGATCTCCCGGGCCATCCAGCACTGGGTCGGCGCCATGGCGTCCAAGAAGATCCTCGCCATCAACACCGACCGCGAGGCGAACATGGTCGCCAAGGCCGACTACGCCGTGATCGGCGATCTCCACGAAGTGGTCCCTGCCATCGCGGCCGAGATTCGCCGCCGCCGGTGACCACTACACGATCGTGAGATCAAGCCGAGGATCGAGACGATGGAGATCCTCGGGATCCGACGTGACCACGCCCACCCGGTGGAAGCGGGCACTGAGCACCACCGAAGCGTCGATGACATCGCTCGTCGCAGACACCCCCAGGAGCTGGCCAGCGCGGCGGGCGGTGGCGTCGTCGAGCACGTCCACTCGGCATGAGGTCGAGGCGAGGAGCACGGCGAGGCGCGCCTGCCGACGCCCGTCGCGCCACACCTGACCCACGACCCCGGCCGGGATCACCAATACATCGCCACGCTGACGTGCCCGCTTCACCAACGCCACGACCCGACGGTCGTTGCGTTCGAACGCGATGAGCGCCCCGGCGTCGAGTACGACACCGCTCATCGGCCGAGTGCCCGGTCGGCGGCCGCCTCCTCGTCGCCGGTCAGGGGACCTCCCGTCGCCTCCAACATCGTCTCCAGCAACGCATCGAGGTCGTCCAGTTGCGCCTGTGCGCGCAATGCGGCCGCCACGTAACCGCTGACGCTGGCCGCCCGACCGCTCTCCACGGCGCGCCGGGCGGCGTCGACCAGTTCGCCCGGCAGGCTGACGGCGATCTTGACAGTGGTCATACCAACAATCATACCACTCTACCCTTCGCCCGTTCGCTTCGGTAGGCCGCTACCGAGCGCGCCGACCGGCGCTCGTACCAGGCGATGACATCTGGATGCTCCCATCGCTCGTCGTACGACAAGCCCCGCTGCTCGTGTTCCAGATCGGCACCCATCATCCACGGCATCAGGTGAAGTTCGAGGTTGTCGATCGCGGCCACCAGATCGCGATGGGCGCGGTACTGGCCATGCGACCGTGAGTCCGGGTACTTCGGCGGGAGGTACCGGTAGGCGTGGCCCTCGTCATCGAGGTTGAGATAACGGCGCGTGAAGGAGTGCTTGTTCAGGTAGAGGTCCGGCCGCCCTCGGCGCACGAGTTTGCCCATGAACATGAAGTGATCGATGGAGAAGAACCGGGCAAACACCTCGCTGGCCACGGCGCGTTCCACCTGATGCATGGGCCCGCACCACCAACTACAACCCGAAGCGTCCTCGTCGGGAAAGACAACCTTCGACATCGCGGCACCTCCGCCTGCGTCTTGTGGAGGGGCCGCAGTTGGGCCGAGACGGCAGACACGTCTGCGATGCAAGAGTGACGCTACCGCCGTCGCATCCGAGTGTTCCCGTGACTGTCGGCAAGGAGCGGCCATCGTCTACGACGAAACAGCGCCGACCCGACCTGTCGTGGCCCCTGATCAGCCCCAGCCGTTGTATCGACGCCAGAAAGGACATCCGCGCCGGCCCCGATGAGTCGGGATGAACTCGGGAGAAGCCGTACCTGCTCGACCGGGTTCCAACGTCTATTTCAGTGATCGCCCAGCTCGAGCTGGGACTTTGCTGCTCAGAACCAAGGCGACGAGGCGGCCGGCCCGGCTCAGGACGTCGGGGTGGTCAGCACCTCGTGCATCTCCCCTGACTCGCGGTACACGAGTACGCACAGGGCAAGAATCACCACGCCCATGGCCATGGCCTGCACCCCCGTGACGCGTTCGTCGAGGATGAGATAGGCGAAGATCGATGCACCGACCGGTTCCGCCTGCATGAGCACGGTCGAGACCGAGGCATCGACGCGTTGATGCGCCCATGCCGCCAGGCCGTGACCACCGATGCTCGGCCCGAGCGCCATCAGCAGCACCCACACCCACCCAGCGCCGTGCACCTCCCCGAGGTCGGGGCGCTGGATCACCACC
>JBKJJS010000068.1:0-4105 GCA_046597895.1 Ilumatobacteraceae bacterium | reverse complement strand
CCGGTCCTTGGCTCGCCACTCGCGGGTCGCCCGGCTCAGCCCGGCGTAGGCGGCATTGACACCGGCAGAGTCGGCGGCGAAATCGGAGACATTGCCGTCGGCCAGACCAATGTGGTGCCCAGTGGCGTAGCTGTCCTGGTTGGCCCCGAGGAAGACGAATGTCCAGCCCCGGTCTTTCAGCGCACCGATGCGGGCGAACAGGCGGTCGCGATCCCAGCAGCGGCTGGCGTTCTCGTGGCCGTCAGTGAAGACGACCACGAGCTGATCGACATCATTGCCGCCGGCCGCTTCTGCCTTGTCCAGCAAGAGGCCTACGGCGTCGAAGAGCGGGGTCGACCCGCGAGGCGAGAACCGTCCGCGCATCGTCGGCACCGCCGCCGGTGCCAGCGCGTCGACGAGAACCTCATGGGGGTCGTTGCTGTCGAACTGCACCACGGTCACCCGCACATCGCCAGGGACGGCGGCCTGATCAGCGAAGAACTGGTCGAAGCCACCCTCCACGTCGGACGCGATCGATGACATCGACCCTGAACGGTCGAGAAGGAACCAGATCGACGAGCCGTCGTGCGGCCGTTCGCCGCTCACCGAGGGGTGGAGTTCCGACGCGGCCTGGCGCAACAGTTCGCCCCGATCGACCAATTGCGTCCACTGCTGAGGAAAGGCGCTCGCTCCGTACGCCGCCCCGAGCAGCCCGCCCGTGACGGCGACAATCGTGCGCCCGGCCCCAGGGACGGTCGCCATCTCGGCCAGCGCCGCCACGGGGTCAGTGCCCGAAGCCAGCGAGTAAACCGCCAACGCCAGCGTCACCGCGGCAGTGGGCTCCGAGCCGATCGCAGCCGCCTTATCGGCGAACGAGACGTGCGGCGGGCCCACAGCCCGTGTCAGCAGCCAGTCAGCCAGCGTCCCGATCGGAGTGGCCTGCTCGGCGAGTTGCGTGAGGGTGGTGAGGACTGCGTCGGCTGGTTGCTGCGGGTCCGTGCGGGTGATCAGCACACCGGTGATCAGCGCGGCGATCGCCGCGGCTGCGGTGGTGCTGCGGTGGGCGTGAGTGACCGCCGTGTCGAGTTGCGCCGCGAGCGAGGCCCGTGCCGGCTGATGGGCCAGCGCCGCCCCGACGACGACGGCCCGGGGCAGGGCGGCGTTCCCAAGCGATGGCACGCCGGCTTCGAACCAGTCGATGCCGTGCCGACGTCGATCTGCCATGGCGACGATGGCCCGCCCGGGACGGTGCAAGCGCTCCACCGCAGCCATGATTCCGTCGCTCACCCTGACTGCCGCCGCCCAGTCCCGACCCACCCAGCACCGCGCCGCGAGCTCGGCAGTCTGAGCCTCGGCACCGGACCGAGCAGTCCGGGCCGTGAGCGCCAGATGACGCAGCGTCTCGCCAGTGACCGCCCCTTCCCGGCGCATGCGGGACACCGCGCTCGACAGCGACCGCCCTACCGCGATCCCGATCAGCGCTCCTCCGACACGGTCCCGCGACGGGTCACTTTCGACGTCCGCTAGCGGGTTCCGTGCCAGCAAGCCGCGACCCTCGAGACTCATGACGGCCACCGCTCCGAGTGCCCGCTCCATTTCCACCAGTAGGTCAGTCTCCATCAGCTTGTCTCCCCAGTTAGAGTCAGCATGACTCGTTGCGATGAGGACTGTAGCGACCGGTACAGGTCATTTCAACCTTTACTTGCTAGAGTCCGTTCATGGCCACCGCCCGGAACCGCGCCCGGACCCCTGGCGGCAACCCCGGTGCGCGCACTCCCCCCGGATACGACCCCAGCCGCTATCCCTCGTTCGCAGTCACCGTCGACGTGGTGATCCTCACACTCGTCGGCGACCAGCTGTCCGTACTCCTCGTTCGGCGTCGCGCCGATCCGTACGCAGGAGCCTTGGCTCTTCCCGGGGGCTTCAAGCATCCGGACGAGACGCTTGACCAAGCCGCGGTGCGGGAGCTGCACGAGGAGACCGGCGTTCAGGTTCCGGATCGGCTCGTCCAGCTACGCACCTACGGGGACCCGGGTCGCTACCCCCGCACGAACGTCGTCACGGTCGCCTACCTCGCCGTCGTGCGCACACTCGGCGATCTTCTTGCCGGCGGGGACGCCGCCGACGCGGCGCTGTGGCCGGTGGCCGACGTGATCCGCGAAGGGCTCTCACTCGCCTTCGACCATCGCCAAATCGTCACCGATGCGGTGCAACGGGTCGGCCAGGAGCTCGAACACACCAGCCTCGCGACCGCGTTCGTCGGTCCCACCTTCACGCTCAGCCAACTCCGAACCGTGTACGAATCCGTCTGGCAAACCCCCTTGGACCCGGCGAATTTCCGACGCTCGCTCACCTCGGCTGACGCCGAATTTGTGCGCCCGACCGGAATTCGGGCCGAACCGGGACCAGAGGGCGGCCGGCCACCGGAGATCTACCGTTCGACCGCGGCCTGGCAGGCCGGTTCACCGGTCAAGCGGCCAAAAAGTCGATAGCCCGATCCCCGGTGGCGTGACGTCGCGTTCCGGCGCTCAGAACAGAGGCTGCTGGAGTGGTGGCTGTTGGATCGGTGGCCGTTGGAGCGGTGACTGATCGACGCCTGGGCCCGTTTCAAAGAGCTCCCGAAGGTCGGTGATTGCTCTGGCACCTCGTTGGATGAGGGCATGGTTGCCGTCCTTGGCACCGGCACCCGCCCACACCGCGACGGGCGCGTAGTGCCGGTCGAGGGCCTCCTTGGCGCCTGCCCACGTGCCGCCTGTTTCCTTGTCAGATGAAACTACGAACGTCACGTGGGACAGGGCGTAGATGATCTTGTTGCGCCCCATGGCGTTGCCCGCCTGGAACGGTGTGCCCGGCGCGTAGGGGCTGGCGATACAGAGCTCCCCTGCGTGAACCCGCCGGCGAATCTCGGAGTCGCGAGACGCCTTCAGAATCCCTTCGGCTGGCACACCGATGACGACGCCATCGACGTCGAGCGCTCCGGCCATCGCAACTTGGTCGATACCTCGGGCCAGGCCACTGACCACTGGCCAACCTTCCTTCACGGCGAGTTGGGCAGACTCACGCGCCGTGGCCAATGCCTCGTCGCTCGCGTCACGGGAGCCGACGACGCCCAGCCCAAGTCGGTTCAGCCACTCAATGGGGCCAGCGACGAGCAGGAAAGGAGGGCACGCGGTGCCGAGCCGCTCGCGCGCCGCCAAGGGGAACTGGTCGTCGAGCGCCGAGACCAGGAGAATGCCGCCGTCGCGAAGGCGCTCCTGTTCGAAACTCAACGAGGTCGCGGCGTCGAGCAGCGTCCGGAGTCGGGCGGCTTCGTCGATGCTGACTCCAACCGAGTCAGCGATTCCCACAGGGTCGCGGTGGACCAGGTCGGCCGGGTCGATCCGCTCCACGAGTTGCCAGAACTCCCGAGCCGTGAGGGGCTTGGCGTTGAGAGGAACAAGCCGATTCGTGAGCAGAAGTGCTGCACGAGCGCTGTCCGGTGAGTACTGCATCATTCGCGTCCTGCCGACGAGGCCAGAGCCACAGGGTAGACGAGGCTGGCGCCCGCTCGCCTGAGCACGCGACCGATTTCGGTCAGGGTCCAAGTCGAGTCAACGACGTCGTCGACCAACAAAACGGGCCCGTCCGGGAAACCCCGTGACACCCCTGGCGTACAGTTGTTCGTATGGGAGCGGAGGTCACCGTCACAGTCGAGCCAGGGGACCGGAGCGTCGGGCCGATGCTCGCGGCTGATCTCGACGCCCGCCTCCGGTCGATCGAACGAGCCCACCGGATGCTGGCCGGGCTCGAAGCCGAAACTGTCGCCCAGATCGACGACCGCAAGCTGTGGCGACGCGATGGTCACCGCTCGATCCGCGGTCTGCTGCGCGTCATCACCGACGACACACCAGCGGAGATCACCGCAAAAACCCAGCTCGCCGCCCTGGTTGCCGCGCACCCCCAAGTCACCGAAGACCTGCTCGCCGGTCGCTACAGCACCGCCAACGCCCGTACCCTCGCCAGGGCCATGGCCCACCCCCGGGCCGGTGAACACTTCGCGATGTTCTTCGACGTCCTGCGAGACAGCGCCATGGCGCTCTCCCACCCCGACCTGCTCCGCTGCGTCGAACGCTGGGAACTCCTCGTC
>JBKJJS010000383.1:0-10083 GCA_046597895.1 Ilumatobacteraceae bacterium | reverse complement strand
CGGCCGGCCGCTGGCCCAACTTGAAGTCGAACAGCCCGCGAAGCGTTGCCAGGTGTTTGGACTGGTCGTCGACCAGCCTGGTGTACTCCTTGAACACGTCGTAGCGCTTAGCCCGAGTGGCGTGCTGCAGCTTGAACACCGTCTCGGGGTTGAAGAGATGTACCTCGCCCTCGCGCCGCCACTGATACTCGCCGCCGAGCTCGAGTTGACGGTGGGCCCGTAGCTCCGGCCGTGACGGATGGGCGGAGCCGTGGCGGGTCGCGACGTCGGCCGCCACCTCGTCGAGACCGATGCCACCGAGGCGCGAGACCGTGCCCGTGAAGTACTCGTCGACGAGGTCACGGCCGAGCCCGATCGCCTCGAAGATCTGCGCCCCGGTGTACGACGCCACCGTCGAAACGCCCATCTTCGACATCACCTTGAGCACGCCCTTGCCGCAGGCCTTGATGTAACTCTTGACGACCTTCTTCGGGTCGCTCCCACCAAGACCGTTCAGATCCTGGGCGATCATGTCCTCCACCGATTCAAAGGCCAGGTACGGGTTGATGGCACCCGCTCCGTACCCGATGAGCAGCGCCATGTGGTGCACCTCGCGGGCGTCACCGCACTCCACTACGAGCCCGGCCATCGTCCGCTTCTTCTCGCGGATGAGGTGGTGGTGCACCGCGCTCGTGAGAAGAAGCGACGGGATGGGGGCCAGGACGGCGTCGCTGTTGCGGTCGCTCAGCACGATGACTCGGGCCCCGGCTTCGATGGCCGCTGAGACGTCGAGGCGGATCGCCTGGAGAGCGGCCCCCAACGCCGCGCCACCGCCGGCGACGAGATACAACCCGCTCACCGTCACGGCTTTCAGGTGCGCATAGCGGGGGTCATCGGCGGCGTGGACGATCCTGGCCAGATCGTCGTTGTCGATGATCGGGAAGGGCAGCACGAGTTGCCGGCAGCTCCCAGGCCCTGGGTCGAGCAGGTTCGCCTCCGGCCCGAGTGTGGACGACACGGACGTGACGACCTCCTCACGGATGGCGTCGAGCGGCGGGTTCGTCACCTGGGCGAACAGTTGCTGGAAGTAGTCGAACAGCAGGCGTGGGCGATCCGACAGCACGGCGAGGGGCGTGTCCGTGCCCATGGAACCGATGGGTTCGTAGCCGGCCCTGGCCATGGGTGA
The DNA here is from genome assembly GCA_046597895.1 of Ilumatobacteraceae bacterium. GTDB lineage: Bacteria > Actinomycetota > Acidimicrobiia > Acidimicrobiales > Ilumatobacteraceae > WLJO01. The sequence continues at coordinate 8,918 of JBKJJS010000383.1, read as the reverse complement.
CACGATGATCTTCAGTTCCTCGTGGGTGTAGCCGAACACCTGCTGGCGGCGCAGCACGCTCTCGTGGCTGAACACGACATGCTCACGGGCAGGAAGGTCGGGAAGGTCCACCATGCCGGTGTCGAGCCAGTCACCGTAGGGGTGCTCGGCCGCAAGTTGCGTTTTCAATTCATCGTCGCTGATGATGCGGCCTTGCGCAGTGTCCACAAGGAACATGCGCCCGGGCTGCAACCGCCCCTTCTTCACGATCTTCGCTTGGTCGATGTCGATGACACCGACCTCGCTGGCCATGATCACGAGGTCGTCGTCGGTGACCCAATAGCGGCTGGGGCGCAGGCCGTTGCGGTCGAGCACGGCGCCGATCACGGTGCCGTCGGTGAACGCCACGCTGGCCGGACCGTCCCACGGCTCCATCAACGAGGAGTGGAAGCGGTAGAACGCCCGCTTGGCCGGGTCCATGGTGGTGTGGTTCTCCCACGCCTCCGGGATGAGCATCAGCACGGCGTGGGGAAGCGAACGGCCGCCGAGATGCAGCAGTTCGAGCGCCTCATCGAGCCGGGCCGTGTCCGAACTGCCGGGAGTGCAGATGGGAAAGGCGCGCTCCAGGTTGGGGATGAGGGGCGTGGTAAGGAGCGCCTCCCGGGTGCGCATCCAGTTCTCGTTGCCCTGCACGGTGTTGATCTCGCCGTTGTGGGCCACGAACCGGTACGGATGGGCCAGCGGCCATGATGGGAACGTGTTGGTGGAAAAGCGGCTGTGCACGAGGGCGAGCGCTGACTCCACCCGTTCGTCCTGTAGGTCAGGGAAGAACGGGCCGAGTTGCGGAGCAGTGAACATCCCTTTGTAGATCAGCGTGCGAGACGACAGTGACGGGAAGTAGGTGCGCCGTTCGTCGGTCAGTTCGTGCTCGACGCGCTTGCGCACGATGTACGCCTTGCGATCGAGGGCGATGCCGGTGGCGCCCGCCGGATCCGTCATGACGACATGCTTGAAGCTCGGCATCACGGCGCGAGCCGTGGCGCCCAGCACGTCAGGGTTCGTCGGGATGTCCCGCCAACCCAGTACGGCGAGGCCCTCGTCAGCGGCGATCGCCTCGATGGCCGCTTCCGCCTTTTCGGCGTTGGTCGGGTCGGCCGGGAGGAAGGCCATTCCGATGGCGTATGCCCCCTCGGCGGGGAGCGCGAACGGCAGCACGGCCCGCAGGAAGCGGTCGGGGATCTGCATCAGGATGCCGGCGCCGTCGCCCGTCTCGACCTCGGCCCCAGTCGCGCCGCGGTGCTCGAGGTTGCACAGCGCCCCGAGCCCCATCGTCACGATGTCGCGGCTGCGGACGCCCTTGATGTTGGCGACGAAAGAGACGCCGCAGGCGTCATGCTCGAAACGGGGGTCGTACAGACCCCTCGGCGCGGGGAGATCAGTGTGCATCGTCCTGTCCTGGATGTATGGCCGAAAACCGGCGGATCATCTGGGCACCCGGGACGACGCTGGCCCGAAGCGATGTGGAGTCTAGGCGCCGTAGGCACGGGCGCGACGAACCAATTCATCGGCGTGATATCTACGTGAGAGCTATACTTACGGCGTGGATGCTGGCGCCCTACTCCGCCAGGCCCGGGAGGTGCTCGGGCTCACGCAGACCGAGATGGCGCGGCTCAGCGGCACGACGCAGTCGGCGATCGCCGCGTACGAGAGCACCGCGAGAGTGCCGAAACCCGAGACGCTGCGCCGCATCCTCGGAGCATGCGGATACCGGCCATCGTTGCTACTGGCGGCACGGCGCGATCAAGTGGTCGAGATCGCGCGGCGACACAAGGCCCACAACGTGCGCCTGTTCGGGTCGGCGGCGCGCGGGGAGGACAACGAGGACAGCGACCTCGACTTCCTGGTCACGTTCGACCGCGGCGCATCCTTGCTCGACCAAGCAGGGCTCGTAGTGGACCTGAGCGACCTGTTCGGCTTCGATGTCGATGTCGTGTCGGAGGGCGGTCTCCACCAGGTCCGGCACCGGGCCATCATCGACGAAGCGGTGCTCTTGTGACCGATGCAGCCGAGCAGTTGGCACGGTGGTGGCGGGTTCCGCCGGTTCGCCAGACACTGGAAGACCTGAAGGCGTTCGGCGACATCGCTCGTCGATTGGTGGTTCGGGGACGAGAGGCGTTCGAAGCCGACGAAGCGCTGCCGCTCGCCGCGGAAGCCCTGATCGGGCGGTTCGGTGAAGGCATCCGCCGTCTGCCGGACGGGCTGAAGGCCGACTACCCAGAGGTGCCGTGGCGCGAGATCCGCGAGATGCGGAACCTCCTCATGCACCACTACGAGATCATCGACCGCGACATCGTGTGGGGCGCCCTGGCCAACGACGTTCCGGAGTTGCTTCGTGCGCTCGGTCTCGATCGCGTGCGCGACGACGGACACGACGACGTCGGTCCGTGAACCCCGGGGTGCGCTTCGAAACCGACCACGGCGCTCGCATCGGCGTCGTTGATGTCATGCCAAAGTGGGGTGATCGGGTCCGTTTCCCATGACATCGATGAAGATTGCCGACGCGAGGTAGCGGTCGGCGGTCAGGCTGGCTGCGACATCAGTCGGTGAAGTTGGGGGTGCGCTTCTCGAAGCTGGCCATCACCGCTTCCATCTGGTTCGGGGTACCCACGAGGGCGCCGATCTCCTTGCGTTCCATGGCGAACTGCTCGGCCGCTCCCCCGTTGGCGAGTTCGTGGAACAGCCGCTTGGCACCACGGACCGCATCCGGGTTGCGGGCGGCGATTGACTGGGCCATGGCCATGGCATCGTCGTAGGGCGTCTCCGAGAGCCGGGTGGCAATGCCGAGGTCGAACGCCTCACGGCCACTGAAGATGCGGGCCGTGAACGTGAGTTCCTTGGCGATGTCCGGGCGGGTCAAGCGGCTCAACGTGAGCGTGCCCGTCATGTCCGGTACGAGGCCCCAATGGATCTCGCGCACGGACATCTGCGTGTCCGGGTGGACGATGCGGATGTCGGCACCGAGGGCGATCTGGATACCACCGCCGAGCGCGTGGCCGTGGACGGCGGCGATAACCGGCACCGGCACCTCCTGCCACACCCACGCCGTCTGCTGGCCGAGGTGGGTGATGCGGCCGGCGCTCAGGTCGCCGGCGTTCGTGCGCCCCTGGGGCGGTTCACCCCCGTCGGCGCCTCCGGCCATGGCCTGGAAGGACGCAAAGTCCAGCCCTGCGCAGAACGACGAGCCCTCGCCCGAAAGCACGACAGCCCGCAGGCCCGGCTCGGTCTTCAGGCGCTCGCCAGCGGCAGCGATGGCCGAGAACATCTCGCCGTCCAGCGCATTGCGCTTGTCGGCACGGTTGAGGCGCACGTCGGCGACGCCGTCGGCGATGGAGATGGTGACGCGGTCAGACATGACCACGAGTCTGTCAGGAGGCTGGGAGCTCACGGGCATCCCCTGCCCGTCACGTAGACTCTGCTCCGTGGGGACCGCCCGGGCCGCTGGCGGTCGGGCCATCGCCCTTCCGTCCGAGCGTGTCCTCGCCGCCGTGGCGTCAGTCGGACTCCACGACGACGGCACCCTCGCGGCCGCCAGGCTTGGCGATGACGACTTCGCAACCCTGATGCATCTCGCGGAAAGCCACCGACTTCTGGGCGCGCTCGCCGAAGCGGTTGCCACGGGCGCCCTGACGGTGTCGCCCGATCAGCTCGGGTTGGTCATCGAGTACCACAACCGGTGGCTGTCGAACGCCCTACTCACCGAAGCGATGCTGCTTCTTGTCGACGAGTGTTTCTCTGAGCACCACATCGACTACCGGGTGCTGAAGGGCGTCGCCCTGAGCCACGTCGCCTACGACGATCCCTCCTGGCGCGTCTACAGCGACCTCGACATCCTCGTCAGGTCGGCCGACTTCGTAAGCGCCATCGCTGCTCTCTGCCAGGATCTTGGGGGCCATCGCCTCGTGCCCGAGCTACGTCCCGGCTTCGATCGCGAGTTCGGACGGGAGGCCACCATTCGAGTAGGCGGTCGCGAGATCGACCTCCACCGGACACTCGTCGACGGTGCATTCGGCTTCACTTTAGATCTCGACGATCTCTTCGCCGAGCCCACTTGGTTCGATGTGGCCGGACGTAGGTTTCCGGCGCTCGGTGGTACGGCCGCCTTCCTGCACGCCTGCTACGACGCCGCGCTCGGTGACCATCCGGTCCGCCTGTCGGCGCTCCGCGACCTGCTGTTGCTGCACGCTCAAGGGGTCGACTTCGACGCTGTCGCCGAGATGGCACAGCGTTGGCACGGCGAGGCGGTCGTCGAGCAGGCAGCTCACTTGGCGGTCGACACACTCGCGCTCCCCCCCGACCACGGGCTCCAGGCCTACGCAACTCTCGGCAGCACTCGGCGACAACGATGGCTGTTGCGCAGCTACGGCGGACGGCCGGGCCCCTACGGAACGCACCTCGTGGCGATCGCGGTCATGCGGGGCGTTCGCCGGCGGTTCCGATACGTGCGGGCGATCACACGCCCCAGCGCCGAGTACCTCTCGTCCCGCGGATGGACCCAGCACGGTCACGTGCGTCGCGCCCTCCGCCAGTTCGCCGGCAAGAGCACCCGCGGTGGATGAGGTGCTCTATGCCCGTCGTGCCGAATGCACCTGGCGCCGAACGCTCGACGGGGTGCTCGTGCTCGCCGCGAAGGCCGACGCTCCGGTCCACATCGGCGGCTCGGGCGCCCTCGCCTGGGACCTGCTGTCCGAGCCGATGACGATGACCGAGTTGATCGCGGGCCTTACCGACGCATACGACCTGCGGCCGGAAGTGCTCGTTGGGGACATCGCCCGATTGGTCGATCAGCTCGTCCAGCTGGGAGTCGTCTCGGTGACGCGGTCGTCATGAACCGCGCAGCACACCGAGCGACCGAAAGCCCTCGACGAACGTGTTCCCCGCCGCAACCACGTGCTCACTCGGTGAGGCGGTCTCTCGTACGACCTCATCGACGATCTGGTCGAACGGGGTGCCGTCGAGCAGCACCCACCACAGGGTCTGGCTCTCGTCGAGTTCGATGAGTCGATGAGGCTCGGGTGTGTACAGGACTGCCCTCCCGTCGATGACGACCGAGCAGACATCGTCGGCCCGCGCCGGCGAGTCACCCGTTGATGGAGCTCGGACGGTTGCGACCTCCCCGGGCTCCACCGGAACCCGATGGGCTTCCAAGATGGCCTGGCCGACCTCGGTGGCATCGCCGCCCGTCACCCGTAGGCAATGCGCCGACCGAGCGAGGTGCGCCGCCGTCACGAGTGACGCGGGTCCGATCAGCGCGGCGTCCTGGCTGTCGGACAGGATGAGACGCACCGCAGTCGCACGAGGGAGCGGTTCGATGAGAGCCAGTTGTGAAGGTACGTACGAGTTGAACACGATCGTGGTCACGGGATGGTCGTCGCCGGACGCGACCGAGCCGAAGGAGCTGGCTGGAAGCTCCCAGGTCTTGGCCCCGGGCGTACAGGTGAGTCCGGTCAGCCGCTCCACTTCATCGATACCAGGTGCCTTCACACTGATCGGCTTGGGGTACGTGGTGATGCCGCCGCCATCGCGACCAACGGCCACGACTTCGTCGGTCCGATAGCGGGCACCGGCGGCAACGAGCGCGCAGGTCAACGTCGACTTCCCAGAACCAGACGGAGCAACGAGCAGAACCGTCTTGTCGTCCACCACGACACCACCGGCGTGCAGGTGAAGTTCGCCCGAATGGGCGGCAATCACCGTCATCGTCAGTCTGGAGATCACCTCCGCCGCGAGGAGATCGCGAACAACCCACTCCCCGACAGTCTTGCCATCGACGATGACACGCGCGTGAGCCTGGAATGATTCGATGTCCCAGGTGTGCGGGGCAGCGATCGGGCTGGTGGCGATGTCGACGAACAGCGCTTCGAGATCCTTGACGAGTTGTGGATCACCAGTCAGTTGGAACACGTAGTCGTGGCAGCGGAACTGTGACACCTGCGCCACGTGGGCGTCATCGCCCACGTGGCGTGCCATCCATTGGCCCGACGACGCCTGCGCTCCACAGTCCATGAACCGCGTCGCAGGCCGCCGAGCCGACGGTGTCGCGATCGGTCGCGGTGGCATCCGCGACCTCGTTGATCAGTTCGTCGACGCTGTTGTGCTCGTCGAGCAGTTGGAGCCACGCCGCGCCAGCCGCGTCGAGTTCGATGACGCGGCCGGTTCGATGGACGTAGGCAACGGCATCGTCGTTGATGATCCATGCCGAAACGCCATGGACGATCGCGTACGGACTGGTCGTGTCGACGCCGCTCGGCGCAAGCGGCGCCGGTTGATCCGGGGCCGCGGCGCCCTTCAACACGGTCACCTCGCGGGGCTCGAACTCGTGGCTTCGGTCGAGAAGGTCACGCATTGCTGTCACCATTTCGTCGGTCGCGCTGTACTCGAGCTCGACACATCGGATGGATGACACGAGGGACACGATCGCGTGTGCGCCCGAGTGACCACGAATGATCACGTCAGGACTGTCGCCGAGCAGCCGGGCTGCCGACTTGTGCGGTGCGACATCGACGACCCGAAGCGCGACGTCCGGCCGGTAAGTGATGAACACGAGCAGCGAAGGCGCACGGGACTCCTGCGACGCCACCGGCCCGACAGCCGAGGCCGGGATCTGCCAGGTGGTCCCGCTGCTGGCACCGCGGCCGGTGCGTTGAGGATCGAGATGTGCCAATGCGCCGAACGATCCCGCGATCAGCGAGATGGGCTTCGGGAACCCGGCTACGCCGCGCCCATCTCCCGTCAGGACGAGGCGCTCGTCGGTCACATAGCTGAACCCTGCGCTCACGAGCGCCGTGATGGCCGTCGACTTCCCGGACGCCGGCCAACCGGCGAGGATCGCGGTGCGGTCGCCCAACGCCACGGCGCCAGCATGGATGTGCACGAACTCCGACTCGGCGTCGAGCGCGGCCTGGAGCAACATGCGCACGACCTGGTCGGCCACATCGGCGTCGGGAACCTCGTCGTTCCACACACGGCCATCGGACCGTATAACAAAGCCCCCCGCGGCGTCGGCGAACACCTCGATGGCTCCAAGTGGACCGCGGGGGCGACACGTGCCGAGGTCGACCAGCAGCGAGCGAAGCCGGTCCCCGATGTCACCTACGGCGGCGAGCGTGGCCTGGTAGCGGCCCGCGTGGAGCATCCAAGCTGCCGACGACATGGGCGGATGCTACCGACGGAGAGCAGGACGAACGCTGACGACCACTCAAGCCCCGTGCGGTGTGTGACCTAGCACGGAGCTATGTCGAACACCCACACGATTTTACCAAAATTCGGGGCGGTAGCACAGGTGCCCGCACCCGTGCTCGTGATGGTGACGGTGCCGCCATTCACGACGGATGCCGGGCTCGCTTGCGCGATCCCAAGAGCCAGGAGGTTCGAACTCGAATTACACGTGCTGACGTTTCCAACGGTGGGCCGTCCTGAGTTGTAGAACTTCAGGCAATAGCCAGCCGGCATGCCGCTCACCACCCACGACCCGCCACCGTTGTTGACGCACCCGGTGGCCACGATCGTCAGCGTGAAGGCCGGGATCCCTTGGAAGGTAGGGATGTTCCACGTGTAGGTGGCCGTGCCGCTTCCTTGGTCGGCGCTGGGTCCCGTGGTCAGATCGACAACGCTGCCGGAGAAGAGTCCATTTTGTCCAGCCAGGCCCATCCAGCCCTTGCCGGTCGGGTTGTTCGAACTCCAGCCGAGCCCGTAGCACAGTCCGTTGGACCGGTTGCTCGACGTCAGGCCGTACGCCGGCACGACGCTGATCTTGGGCGCGGAGTAGGCGGCGACGGCCACGCCGGTGCCGATCGCAGCCTTGAGCAGCTTGCGCCGCGCGACCGCAGCATCTTGTGGCTGCCCCTGCTCAACTTGTTCGTCCATGTCCGCGAACCTCCCGCACCTCGAGAATCGAACGACAGGCGTCCGGTTCTCTCGTTCCACGGTACTCTACGCGGTCGCGCGTCCGGTAGGCCCATGAAGTAATCTTGAGGGGGCCTTAACTGAGGCCGCTAGATGTGAGGTGGTCGCCACCTCAATGGTGCGTACATCACGCTCGGATCATCGACGGGGACGACGGCGACGCGCTTTGCCGTGAGGCTTTCGGCCAGGGCCAGGCGGTCCGCACGGGACGCCCCGGAGCAGGTGACGGCCGCCAGGAACGCCACGAGGTCTGCCTGCGATGGCGCGTCGCGACTCAGCCGCGGGATGAGCACGGTATCGATCGGGGTCGGTTCGGCGGGGGCACGTGCATGGCCGGGGGCGATGGGCAAGTCGCGGAGTGCTGGCCACGGTGCGGCCGACATCACGAGGTGCGTGTCGAGTCGTAGGTCGACGACGAGACGGTCCACGATGCGCAGCGACGCGTGCTGGAGCCGTCGCTCGATGACGGGCTGGCTGACCACGAGTGGGAACGCGGCCAGCGCGGCCGTCGCATCGTCGCGGAGGAACACCCGCGCTCGGATACGCACCGTGCCCGGCGGCGGCGGGATCAAGGACGCGAGGTGACTCCCGAGGACCGCCAGCCCTTCCTGGATGGTCCCGACCCGGGCGAGGATGAAGCCGGAACGATCGACGAGCAGATGGAACTTCGTCATCCCGGCCGGAACACGCAGGGAAAAGCCAAGGGGCGCCGGCTCGTCGACCAGGTGGTCGGCCAGGGCGGTGCGAAGCACCGCGACTCCCGCGGGGTCTTCGCACACGACGCGCACCAACGTGCCTGCGATGTCGAGGTCGACCGCGTCGGCTCGCACGGAACCGTCGTCTTTCACCACTCAAGGGTTTGGCGGTGCGGGGAAGACGTCACGCTCACGCTCTGGCTCCACCGACGGGTGGGACGTCGTCAGCATGCCCGCTCCGTCGAGCAGCGACAGCTCGCGGCGGAGCAGGTCGCGGGCGGC
>JBKJJS010000234.1:0-4746 GCA_046597895.1 Ilumatobacteraceae bacterium | reverse complement strand
GAGTTGGGTAAGCCGATCGCTATGGACGAGGGCCTTCGGTTCGCGATCCGTGAGGGTGGTCGTACCGTGGGCGCCGGCCGCGTCACCAAGATCCTCAAGTAAGGCGAACCGACCATGCCGAAGAACGACAAGCGGGTGAAGATCACCCTCGAGTGCACCGAGTGCAAGCGCCGTAACTACATCACGATGAAGAGCAAGATCAACGATCGTGAGCGGCTCGAGATGAAGAAGTACTGCGCCCACGAGCGCAGGCACACCACTCACAAGGAGACCAGGTAAGCCCCGCAAGGACTCACCCGGGGTCTGCGGAGCACCGCGGGCTGGTAGCCTGACGACTCCACCCAACCGAGGGCAGTAGCTCAACTGGCAGAGCAGCGGTCTCCAAAACCGCAGGTTGGGGGTTCAAGTCCCTCCTGCCCTGCAACCACGATTGTCACCCCGTACGAGAGTTTCGAATCGAGCCCAACCATGTCGATGGACCTGAACCGCGAACAGAAGCGGCAGATGAAGAAGTCGGGAGCCGTCAACGATCAGGGCGCGCCTACCCGGACGCCGCCGCGGGCTGCCAAGAAGGGTCACGATGGGGAAAAGACGAGCCTGCCCACGTACGTACGCGAAGTTCGCGCCGAGATGCGCAAGGTGGCGTGGCCAACCTGGCCCGAGGTGCGCAAGTACTCCATCGTCGTGCTCATCACGGTTGTCATCTTCACGGCGTACATCGGCGGTCTCGACGCCCTACTCGGTGTGTTCTCTTCTTGGCTGTACGGGTGATCGATGATGAGTGACGACGTGATGAACGACCTCGACGTAGCCGACACTCCCGACCCGGTCATCGAGTTGGCTGCCGAACCCGATGCCGTGGCGGATGCTGTTCCCGATGTCACCTTTGACCTCCATGAGGAGTCCGGGGACGACGAGGCCACGGGCGACGTGTACGACAATCCGTGGCTGCGCCCTGGCGCCTGGTACGTCGTGCACTCGCAGTCCGGGTACGAAAAGAAGGTGATGGCCAACCTGAATGCTCGCATTCAGTCCATGAACATGGAGGAGCGGATCTTCGAGATCGTCATCCCCATGGAGGAAGTGGTCGAGTTCAAGGGTGGCCGTAAACAGGTCGTCCAGAAGAAGGTCTTCCCCGGGTACCTGCTGGTGCGCTGCGAGATGGACGACTCGTCCTGGTACTGCGTGCGCAATACGCCGGGTGTCACCGGGTTCGTGGGTCAGAGTCGGTTCGGCCAGAAGCCGACGCCGCTGTCTCGTCGTGAGGTGGAGACGTTCCTGTCCGTCAAGGGGGGCCAGGATGCCGCCCCCCGGCGCAAGCCGAAGCTCGAATATCAGGTTGGCGAGAGCGTGCGGGTCAAGGAAGGCCCCTTCGCGGACTTCTCGGGCCAGGTCGTCGACATCAACGCTGATCACATGAAGTTGAAGGTGCTTGTCAACATCTTCGGACGCGAGACCCCGGTCGAGCTCGACTTCAGCCAAGTGTCCAAGCTCTGACGCAAGTCACTATCGAAGGGAAAGTGCCATGGCCAAGAAGAGGGTCGCGGCGATCGTCAAGATCCAGATCCCGGCTGGCAAGGCGACGCCTGCTCCGCCGGTCGGTACCGCGCTCGGTCCGCACGGCGTGCCGATTATGGAGTTCGTGAAGCAGTACAACGCCGCCACGGAGTCACAGGTCGGCACGATCATCCCGGTCGAGATCACGGTGTACGAGGACCGCACGTTCACGTTCGTCCTGAAAACGCCGCCCACTCCGGTGTTGCTGCGCCAGAAGGCCGGCCTCGCCAAGGGCTCGAAGGAGCCGGGTAAGACCGTCGCCGGCTCGGTCACCGAGGCCGACGTCGAGGAAGTTGCCAAGATCAAGATGCCGGATCTCAATGCCTACGACATGGAAGCCGCCAAGGAGCAGGTGCGGGGTACCGCCCGTTCCATGGGCCTCAAAGTCGTCGGGTAATCGTCACCAATCCACCTATCGCCGACCGGGATCACCTCGCCCGGCGGCCTCATCACGAGGGAGGCAGCAATGCCGAAGGGAAAGAAGTACACCGACGCGCTGAAGCGCTTCGACCGCAATGCCCAGTTCACGCCGACGGAGGCGCTCGTGCTGGCCAAGAGCCTGGCCCCGGCGGGTTTCGATGAGTCCGTCGAGGTAGTGGTTCGCTTGGGTGTCGACCCCCGCAAGGCGGACCAGATGGTGCGCGGCACCGTCGCCCTGCCGGCTGGCTCCGGCAAGAACGTGCGCATCGCAGTGTTCGCCAACGGTGAGGCGGCTCAGGCCGCTCGCGACGCCGGCGCCGACATGGTGGGCTCCGACGATCTCTTCGCCGAGATCGAGAAGGGCAACCTCAACTTCGATGTGGCCATCGCCACGCCGGACCTGATGCCCATGGTTGGCCGCCTCGGCCGGGTTCTTGGACCACGTGGCTTGATGCCAAACCCGAAGACCGGCACCGTCACCCAAGATGTCGGCCGCGCCGTCAGCGAATTCAAGGGTGGCAAGGTCGAGTACCGCACTGATCGGTACGGCAATGTGCACGTGCCCGTCGGCAAGGCGAGCTTCGAACCCGAGGCGTTGGAACTGAACTTCCGGGCCGTCCTCGACGAATTGCAGCGCGCCAAGCCTGCCGCCGCCAAGGGCAAGTACCTGAGGAAGATCGTGGTGTCGTCGACGATGGGTCCCGGCATCAAGGTCGACGTCGGCCGCCTCCGCCCCGAGGTGTAATCGCGGCCGGACGATCCGCCGGTAAGATCATCAGACAACCACACAAGGTTGCTCGCCGAAGACATTCGGTCCGTCCGCCCGCTGCGGACGGGCAATGGGACGCCAGCATGGAGCGGCCCGCCGAACGAGGCGAACTCCTCACCGGGCAGATCTCTCTGCTCCTCGGGGCGTTCGTGTCATGCGAGCGCCAACCCGAGTAGAGCGAGAGGAGGTGAACACATGGAGAACCCCAGGCCCGAAAAGGCTGCCACCGTCGCTGAGATCACGGAGAAGTTCCGTGGTGCCGACGCCGTGATCCTCACTGAGTATCGCGGTATGTCCGTGGCGGCAATGGCCACCCTGCGCCGTCAATTGCGCAAGAGCGGTGGCGATTGGAAGGTCTACAAGAACACCCTCGCCCGACTCGCTGCCCGCGACGTTGGCGCGGAGGACCTCGTGGATCAACTCGCCGGTCCCACGGCCATTGCCTTCGTCACCGGCGATGTCGCCGCGGTGGCCAAGGCGCTTCGCGAGTATGCGAAGACCACCCCGGCACTCATTGTCAAGGGTGGTGTGATGGGCGGCAAGGCCCTGTCCGCCAAGGACGTGGAGATCCTCGCCGATCTGCCGTCGCGCGACACGCTGCTGGCCCAGTTGGCCGGCGCATTCCAAGCCCCGCTCGTCAAGACGGCCAGCCTGTTGCAGGCACTGCCCCGCAACTTCGCCTACGGCCTCAAGGCCCTCATCGACCAGAAGTCCGCCGCCTGATCGGCTGCGAGATCAATCAACCCATTTCGAATCAAGGAGAAAATCACCATGGCTCTCAGCAAGGACGAGATCCTCGACGCCATTGCCAACATGTCCGTCATCGACCTGAAGGAACTTCTCGACGCGTTCGAGGAGAAGTTCGGCGTCACCGCGTCGGCTCCGGCCGCCGCGGCTGCCGGTCCGGCGGCTGCTGCCGCCCCGGTCGAGGAAGAGCAGGATGAGTTCGACGTCATCCTGAAGGCGGCCGGCGCCCAGAAAATTCAGGTCATCAAGGTGGTGCGCGAACTCACCAGCCTTGGCCTCAAAGAGGCCAAGGACCTGGTCGATGCCGCCCCGAAGGCCGTCTTGGAGAAGGTCAACAAGGACGACGCCGAGAAGGCCAAGGCCAAGCTGGTCGAGGCCGGAGCGGACGTCGAGGTCAAGTGACCTCGGGCGGGCCTCGAGCCCGCCCGTCGAACTCAACACGCATGGCGGGGGAGGGCGTGAGCCCTCCTTCGCCGCGTCGTGGTGCCGGAGATGCTTGACGCGACGGCCCGGCTGATTTAGCGTTCCCCACTTGTAGCACGCCTCCCGGCGGGTCCGCCGGAGTGGTTGACGCTGTGCGTCCCGAGGCGGTAGTATCACTGATTGCCGTGCGTCTCGTCGTCTGCACATCTCCATCCGTTCTGACGACGCGCGCCCCGGCAACGACGATCCCGCCGCTTGATATCGAGGAGTGACCTTGGCTGCCCGTACCTCTGTTCGCGAGCGCTACTCCTTCGCCAACCTCAATGAGGTGTTGGAGCTTCCTGACCTGATCGCCATCCAGCGTGCCAGTTTCGACTGGTTCCTGAACGACGGTCTGGCGGAAACGTTCCGCGACATCTCACCCATCAAGGACTTCTCCGAAATGCTCCAGCTGGAGTTGGAGTTCGATCCTGAGGATGAGGACCTGCGCCCACCACTGAAGTTCTCGGTGGAGGAGTGCAAGGAGAAGGACATGACGTACTCTGCCCCCATCTTCGTCAGGGCCCGGTTCATCAACCGGAACACTGGCGAGATCAAGGAGCAGACGGTCTTCATGGGGGACTTCCCGATGATGACCGACAAGGGCACCTTCGTGATCAACGGCACCGAGCGCGTCGTGGTGTCGCAGCTCGTGCGGTCCCCCGGGGTCATCTTCGAGCCCGGTGAGCGGTACCGCCTCCGCAACCTGACCAAGCACCAGCTCGTCAAGGGCACCGTCCACCCCTACCGGGGTGAGTGGATCGAGTTCGACGTCGAGCAGAAGCCCGGCA
>JBKJJS010000283.1:0-20403 GCA_046597895.1 Ilumatobacteraceae bacterium | reverse complement strand
GACAGCGAGGGCACGATGGCGTCGGCGACGAGCGCCGGCAGGTCCGTATTGAGGACACGACGTCCGAGCCACGCCGCTGCTCCGTCGACACGCTCGAGATCACCACCGGTGATTCCTTGTCGCAGTGACGCTGCTGCCGCGATCGGCGAATCGAAATGACCGTTGGGCGGTTCGCCGATCGGCTCGTCGAACGCGTCGTAGCGCGCGCCGATCTCGGCAATTCGCTCCCGGGCGACATCGCGGTATCGAGGGTCGCAGTACGCCAGCAGAGCAGCCCGTGCCGCCAGTTCCAGCGGGGCGTGGAGGACGAAGGAGTCGGCTGGGCGGCGGCGCGGACGGCCCACGCTCTCGCTCACCTGGTGGATGAGGTCGGCGTCGGAGGTAGCGGCGGTGGTCAAGCTCGGCACAGTGAGCAAGATACAAGTTAAAGTGAACTTGAAGTCAAGAGGTACAGTGGAGAAGTGTTGGACGACGTGCTCACCATTGGCGAGGTGGCCACGCGCACGGGCGTGGCCACCTCGGCCTTGCGGTTCTACGAGTCGGTCGGTCTCATCACCGCCGCTCGCTCGCCGGGCGGGCAGCGGCAGTTTCCACGCGAAGTGTTGCGGCGGGTGGCGTTCATCAAGGTGGCGCAAACCGTCGGGCTGGAGTTGGAGGAGATCAGGGCGTCGCTCGACTCGTTGCCGAGCGGTCGGACTCCCAACAAAGCGGACTGGGAGCGCATCTCGCGTCGCTGGCGGCCACTGCTCGACGATCGGATCGAAGCGCTGATCCGGTTGCGGGATCAACTCACCGACTGCATCGGGTGCGGCTGCCTGTCGCTGAAGGCGTGTGGGCTCTACAACCCGCAGGATCGGGCGGCCGAACTCGGTCCCGGCGCTCGCTACCTCGTCGGCGACCGCCCGTACGAACCCGCTCCGTAGGTCGTCAGTCGAGGATGTGGAACACGATGTCGTCGGGTGCCGGGAGGCCCCGGACGTAGCGGTCGCCGAATCCACCCTCACCGTCCACGAGGTCGACACGCCGCCAGTCGTACGCGCACACCCGCCGTGCGATGCGCCACTCACCCTTGCGCCACTCGAACCGGTCGACGTACCGCAGACCAGCAGTCATGTCCGTCTCCCGATCCTCGGCGTCACAGTAACGGTGGTACGCCACGCAATAGGTCTCGGCCCGCGCCACGCCGGTGACGAGATCGACATCGATCAGGATGTTGCCGAGAAAGTGGTTCGTCCGCTCGAAGTTGGCGAGGGCGCGGCCGACGAACTCGATGAACCCGTCGACATCGCCCGCATACCCTCCGTGGTCGTCGGTGCCGTCAGGCCAGTAGCACATCCGTACCAACTCGAGGTCGAGCCGGTCGATGCCGCGGGCGTACGTACGCAGCACCCGTTCAATGGCCCGCTCGGCGAGCAACACTTCGACGTCGTCGTTCATCGTGGCAAGGTAACCCAGTACGTGTCCGCAGTACGGTGCCGGATCGTGACGCCAGCGGATCCTGATCCCGCATCCCCCCTCGAGGACCTGGCTGCCGACCTGGCCGCTGACCTCGCCGCCCGCAACCGGGTCGGGCGGGCCATCCGCGACGTCGGGCACGCCATGGTCGGTCATCAGGCGCCCATCGAACTCATCGACGAACTGGCCGCCACGCTCGACCGGTTCTCGGCGCAATTGATCGAGGGTGGGCCCCGGAGCCGCCCGGTCGAGTCGTTCGCCACGTGGATGGAGGCGCC
Source organism: Ilumatobacteraceae bacterium (assembly GCA_046597895.1). Lineage (GTDB taxonomy): Bacteria > Actinomycetota > Acidimicrobiia > Acidimicrobiales > Ilumatobacteraceae > WLJO01. Next base: position 18,670 of record JBKJJS010000283.1, on the reverse strand, counting down.
GGCCGACGGTGAGGCCATCACGACGTTCGAGGACCGGCCGGTGTCCGGGGCCGCCAGCCCGTGGGGGCTCGACATCACGAGCTATCGGGAGGGGGAGGAGGCCGTCGCCCGGGTGACGTTGCGGTCGGCGCACGAAGGGGCACCAGGGCGTAGCCACGGGGGCATCGTCGCCGCAATTTTCGACGACGTGATGGGTTTCGTGATCCAGCTCATCGAAGTACCGGCGTTCACAGGGACGTTGTCCGTTCGGTACGAGAGTGGAGTGCCGCTGCACCGGGAGCTCGTCGTACGCACCCGACTGGCCAACCGCTCGGGGCGCAAGATCCATATCACGGCCGAGATGTGGGACGGCGAACTCCGGGTTGCCACGGCCACGGCGACGTTCATCTCCATCCCCGTCGCGGTCGTCGATGTCGGGGTCGAGTCGGGTCAGTCGAGCAGCTGAGCGAGTTCCCAGGCCTGGCGGGTGGCTGACACCATCCGGCGAGGGGCGAAGGCGTCGCCAAGGAGGTGGACCGCCGGGTGGGCGCCGGGGTGGACCGCTCGCACCTCGTGGAACAAGGAGTCGTGGGGGATGGCGCCACACGCCAGGACCACGGTGTCGACACCGTCGAGCGTGAAACGGCGGTTGCTGTAGACGTTGGCGAGATGGACCCGACCGGGCTCCACGCCGACGAGCCGGGTCACCGGCAGCAGTGTGGCGCCGTTGGCGTCGAGGCGGCCGAGGATCGCCCCGATGGTGTACTTGCCGACCAGCGGCGAGGGCGCAGTAGTCCGGTAGACCACGGTGACGTCGTGCCCGAGACCGGCGAGGTGCTCGGCGACCACGAGGGGAGCGCCGCGATCGTCCTCGGAGATCAGCACGATCCGCTTCCCGAGCGTTGCGGCGCCCATGAGCGCCTGCGCGGCTGTCACGACGAAGGGCAGATCGGCGCCCGGTACCTCGACCGGCCTCGGCGTGGCCCCGGTGGCGATGGCGATGATGTCGGCTCCCGCCGCCATGATCTCGGCCGTGGTGGCCTCGTGGCCGAGCTGCACGTCGACCCCCGCGCGGGCGAGGCGGACTTCCTGCCAGCGGATCCAATCGGTGTACCGAGCGTTCATCCGGGCGAGCGCGGCGACGGACAACTGCCCGCCGAGGGTCGCGTCGCGTTCCCACAGCCGAACGTGGTGGCCTCGTTCGGCGGCGAGGGCGGCCAACTCGGATCCAGCGGGCCCGCCGCCGATCACGAGCACGGACCGCGGGGTGGCCGCCATCCGCGTGAGCTCCGACTCGCGGCCTGCTCGAGGGTTGACGCCGCAGGCGAACGGCAACCCCTCCACGACGCGTCGGTCGATGCACTCCATCAGCCCGATGCATGGCCGGATGTCGACCGCTCGCCCCGACACCGCCTTCGCCACGAACTCTGGATCAGCCATGGTCGCCCGCACGAATCCGACCAGATCGGCGTGGCCGTCGGCGATGATGCGCTCTGCCGTGTCCGGGTGGGCGACCCGGCCGACGTACACGACCGGAAGGTCCGTCGCCTCCTTCACCAGGCCGCACAGGGGTGCCCACTCGCCCTCGGCGTATGCGCCCGCCGGGATGTAGCTGACCGCCGCCCAGTTGCCGCCGATGTCAAGGCTGAAGTAGTCGACCGTGCCGTCAGCGGTGAAGGCCGCCACGAGTTGTTGGCACTCGTCGATGGTGTACCCACCATCGATCAACTCGTCGAGGCAGAGGCGCAGACCCAGGGTGATCGGTCGCTTCACGTGGTCGCGGATGGACTCGACGCACTCCCGCAGGTAGCGGCGCCGGTTCTCGAAGGATCCGCCGTAGCCGTCCGTCCGGCGGTTCGTCAGCGGCGAGAGGAACCACTGCAGCACGTCGTCGTGGTTGGCGTGAAGCTCGATGGCGTCGGCGCCGGTCTCGGCCGCAATGGCACCACTCTCCCCGTACTCCTTCACCAGCCACCTCACCTCGTCGAGGTTGAGCGGGTGGGGAATCTTGTGGTCCGAGTATCCGGACAGCGTCGGTGAGGGGGCCGACGGCATGGCGCCTTGTTGGACGAACTGGATGCTGCCGAACCCGCCTGCCGCGTGGATGCGGTCCATGAGTTCGCCGGTCCGCGGGACGAAGAGGCGGTGCCGGAACAGGCCGGTCGCGTGGGCGCCCACCCCGGTCGGCTCGAAGCCCGGCACGATGGGGTTGGCCACGAACGTCGGCCCGCCGCCGACCCACTGGACGCCGCCCTTGATCCGCTCGACCCAGTAGGCGCAGTACGCCTCGAACTCGCGGTCAGAGCCCAGGGCCGTGCCGACCGCACCGTGGGGAGGGATGACGAGCCGGTGGTCGAGGGACATGGTGCCGACCTGGATCGGCCGAAACGACGAGGGGTACGAAGCGGGGGGCGAAGCGGTGGTCACGCTGCGACGGTACGTCAGCCGAAGAGGCCGTCGCCCATGCCGATGGCGATGTCCTCCTCGGTCATCCCGGCGAGTTCCGCAAACACCTCGAAGTTGTGCTCGCCCAGATAGCCGGGTGACGGGAGGTACGGCTCGAGATCCGTGCCGCTCCAGATCGCCGGGAAGTGGTCGAACGGGCGCAGCCCGAACACCTGGTGATCGAAAGCGCCCCAGAAGCCCCGGGCCGCCAACTGTGGATCGGCCGTGAGATCGTCGCCGTTCTGCACGAGGCCCGCCGGCACGCCGCGTGCCTGGAGCAGTTCCGCCGCGACCGCGGCCGGTCGTGACGTGACCCAGTCCCGTATGGCCATGTCGATGTCGACCCGTCGCTCTCTGCGCCCCGCCGCAGTGGCGCACTGCGGGTCATCGGCGAGGTGGGAGATCCACGGGCCGAGCACCTCGCACAAGCGGCGCCAGTCGTCGTCGTCCCGGCACGTGATGGCGACCTCACGCTGATCGCCCGATCGGTAGACCTCGTTCGGCACCGCGTGACCGAACGGGTCGACGTTGCCGTTCGGCATCGCTTCTCGCCCGTTGCTGAGGTAGTCGGTCAGCGCGGCGCCGACCATGTAGGTGCCGGTCTCGATCTGGGCGATGTCGACGTGTTGGCCCTCGCCAGTTCGGCGTCGCGCCTCGATAGCCGACAGGACGGCCACTGCGGCCGACAACCCGGCGGCGTGGTCGTTGAGCGAGAACCCGGCGCCGATGTCGCGCCGATCGGCCGGGTTGGAGAGGTGGGTCAACCCGCACAGTGCATGGATGGTGGGGGCGTACGTGATCATTTTCGACCATGGGCCCTCATGGCCGCATCCGCTCATCGTCACGTAGACGAGGTCGGGGTTCCAGGCTTTCACGGTCTCGTATCCGATGCCCCAGCGGTCGAGCACCCCGGCCGAGAAGTTCTCGATGAGTACGTCGGCTTGCTCGATGACCCGTCGCAGGACAGCGATGGCCTGCTCGTGCTTCATGTTGATGGTGGCCGAGCGCTTCGATCGGTTCCACACGTAGAAATACGGGAAGTCCGGCGAGTTCACGAGCGTGGCCCGCTCTTGTGTCTGGAACTTCAGGATGTCGGCGCCGAGGTCTCCAAGGATGCGGCAGCAGTACGGCCCCGCCAACACCCAGGTGAAGTCGATGACGCGGAGGCCGTCGAGCGGCTTGCCCGCCGAGGTCGAGGGACCGTGGCGGCCGGATGGAGCGCCGTGCGTGGTCGCGGAGGCTTCGCCCCAGCGGGCGACGATCTCGTCGATCGGAGTCGTACCGGCCGCGGGTGCCTGCGCCGGGCGGGCGGGCGTGTCGTGGAACTGGGCGTACGGACCCGGCATCCGGACACCGGCGAATCCGTCGACTGGTCGGAACGTGCCGCGGAACTCGTACTGCGGGTTCACGGCCACCTGGGCGACCGTCTGCACCTCGCCGAAGCTCACGTGCCGCCGTTGTGCCTCCTGAAAGAGTTCACCCGAGTCCTTGGTCTTGGCGAAGCGCTTGATGGCCGCCATCACCCTCGGCATCTGCGCGAGCGCCTCTTCCAGGGTGATCGTGCTGAGCGCCGCACCCTCGGCGTCGCCCTCCTCAGCCATCCACTCGAACAGAGGGGTCGGCGACGGTGTGGGGCACACCATGCACGCACCGGTCTTGGCCGGGGTGACCACGTAGGCGCCGAGCCAGTGCAGCGAACCCTGCCGGAGCGCCCGCTTCGGGAGGCCGAACATCGGCCCGAGTACATCGTCGAACCAGTACTGGAAGAACATCTGCTCCAGCGACGACGTCACTACCTCGTGGAGCGACAGGTCGACGTGTTGACCGTGCCCGGTCTCCCGCGCCGAACGCACGCCGGCCAGCCCGCAGATGGCTGCCATGAGCGACCCGAAGTGGAGGTTCTGTCGGCCCCACGCGCCGACGGCCTTGTCCGCGGTGCCGCTCACACTGAGCACACCACCAAGGGCGCCAGCGACGAGATCGCTCGTCTGCCAGTGGGCCCGCGGGCCAGTGCGCCCGAACGGGGTGAGCGAAACCTGAACGAGTGAGGGGTTGACGCCGACGAGGTCGGCGTGGTCTACGCCGAGCGCGGCGAGCCGGCCTGGTGGCTCGGTCTCGATGATGAGGTCGGCACTCGCCGCGAGCCGACGGTAAGCGGCCTGCCCTTCGGCCGTGGACAGATCGACGGTCGACCGGGCCTTGCCGCCGTCGTACCACCAGTCGAGCAGCCCGCCCCGCTCGGCGGCAGCGGGGTCGGCCATCGGGGGCCCGGTCGTGGCGTGTCCGATTCGGGCTACGGAGGCGCCGGTCTCGGCCAGCACCTTGGTGGCGAAGCGGCCCGTGTCGTTGGTCAGGTCGACGACACGAAGGCCAGCAAGTGGTCCATCACCCATGGCAGAAATCCCCCCGGAACATCAAGTGCCTGCGGGACTGTACCGCGCCCGCCGCCGGGCTACCGTCCGCCCATCAGCTCCTCGTCTCTCGACCGCGACGCTCCGTACCCGGAGCTCAAGAAGACCCACACGGCCGCCCATCGGGGCACGCCGTGGCGCGACTACAAACCGCCCGCGTCCGGCCCGGTGTGGAACGTCATCCAGGGTTTCGGCAACTACTGGTTGTTGGTGGCGGCCATCGATCTCGGCGTGTTCGACACGCTGGGCCGTCTCGGCAAGACCACGGTGGAACCGGTCGCCGAGCTCATTGGGGCGCCCGTCACCCACACCCGCTTCCTGCTCGACGGCCTGGTGGCGATCGGGATGATCGAGCAGCACCGGGACGTGTACGAGCTGGGGGAGTTGGGGGAGCGATACCTGGCGACGGACGGACCGGCCTCGATGGCGGCGCTCGTGCGGGTGGCGCCCGGACCGTTGGCGAACTGGGAGGAGTTGGCCGACACGATTCGGCGTGGCGCTCCGGCCCACCCCATCGAGGACGACCCGGTCTCGTTCTACCGGCCGCTCGTGGAGGCCACGTTCGCCACCATCCTGCGGTCCGCCACGCGGGCCGACCTCAAGATCGGCTACGGCCGGTCGGTCGACGCGACGCGGGTGCTCGACCTCGGTGCTGGCGGGGCACCGTGGGCCATCGCCATGCTGAAGGCCTGCCCTGGTGCCACCGCGACGGTCAACGACCTGCCGGGCGTCATCGAGTTCGCGCGTGTCAAGGTCGCGGAGCACGGCGTGGCCGACCGCGTCGAGTTCCGTCCCGGCGACTTCCACGCCATCGACCTGGAGGCCGGCCACTACGACTACGTCGTGCTCGGCCACGTGTGTCGGGCCGAAGGTTTCGAAGGCGCGCAACATCTGATCGGTCGGGCCTTCGCGGCGCTGAAGCCCGAGGGCCGTTTGCTGCTGTCGGACTACTTTCCCGACAACACCCGCACGTTCAACCCGTTCGGGGTGTTGATGGGCGTCACGATGATGGCGGCCACCGCCCGGGGTCTCACATTCACCCATGAGCAGATCGTGGCGTGGCTCGGGGAGGCAGAGTTCGAAGCGATTCGTCTCGTTGAGCCGATCGGGTTCCAGCAGGTATTCGTGGCATCAAAGCCGAGGAGGTCATCAGGATGATTGAGCAGGTCGACACGATCGTCAAGGGCTGGTACGTCGTGACGATGAACGCCACACGCGATGTGATCCGTCACGGCGCTGTCGCGTTGCGAGGTCGCGACATCGTGGCTGTCGGAAAGGCATCGGACATCGAGGCCCGGTTCGCGGCGACCGAGACGGTTGGCGGCGACCGTTTCGTCGTCACGCCTGGGATGGTCAACAGCCACATCCACATCACGGGCGAGCCGCTCACGCGTGGCTACGTCCCCGACGACACGCCGTTCGAGGAGAACGTGTTTGCGTGGCTGTGCCCGCTCTACGCCACGCACAACGCGCGGGAGGAGAAGCTGAGTGCCCAGTTGGCGTCGGTGGAGATGCTGAAGTCCGGCACGACGTCGTTCCTCGAAGCGGGCACGATCCGCTTCCTCGACGAAGTCATCGAGGGTCTTGTCGACGTCGGCATCCGCGGTCGGGTGGGCCGCTGGGTGTGGGACCTGCCGCCCTCGCCCGATGTCTACAAGCAGACCACCGACGAGGCCATTCGCCACCTCCAACACCAGCTCGACGTACACCGCTCGCACGCCGACGGCCGCATCCAGGCGTGGAGCATCCTCGTGGGCCACACCACGGCGAGCGACCCGCTGTGGAAGGCCGGCCGTGCGCTTGCCGACGAGTACGGCGTGGGCATGAGCTTCCACATGTCGCCAGCGAAGTTGGACCCCGAAGGGTTCCTCGCCGAGTTCGGCCAACGCCCGATGGTCCACCTCGCTTCACTGGGGATCCTGCGCCCCGACGTGACGATGACGCACTGCGTGCAGATCGACAACCAGGAGCTCGCCGTGATGGCGGAGGCTGGGGTGTCGGTGGCGCACTGCCCGACCACCGCGCTCAAGGTGAGCTACGGCGTCACGCAGGTCGGCAAGATGCCCGAGATGGTGCAGGCGGGCATCAACGTGGCCATCGGCACGGACGGAAACAACGCCTCGAACTACTCAGACCTGCACCGGGCCACGTATCTCGTCGCCGGGCTGTTCAAGGACGCCCGCCAGGACCCCCAGATGTTCCCAGCCGAAAAGGCGTACGAGATGGCGACGCTCGGTGGCGCCGCGGCCATGGGCGCCTCGGCCGAGATCGGGTCCTTGGAGCCGGGCAAGCGGGCCGATGTGGTGCTGCACGACACCGACCGACCCGAGTGGCGGCCGTTGCTGAACGTCATGAACCAGCTCGTGTGGTCGGCCGACGGGCGGGGCGTGCACACCGTGTTCGTGGACGGTCGCAAAGTGGTCGAAGCGGGCCGAATGACGATGCTCGACGAGGATCGGCTGTGGGCTGAGTGCCAGTCCGCTGGAGAATCAATCACGGCTCGGTCCGGTCTGCCGGACAAAGCCAAGTACCCGGTGTTATAGGAGGCGTCAGCCGGGGGCGACGCCTTCCATCAGCTTCTGGAGTTGCGCCAACATCTCGGCCCGGGCCGGCATGCCGGGCATCTGGGCCGGCGGCTCGGGGTCGAGTTTCTCGGCAATCCGTTCCCAGCGCTTGACGGCCATCTCGAGGAAGTCGTCGTGAGGGAAGATCCAAAAGCGCGGAGTCTCGATGGCGTCGACGACGTTGTCCGCCACGGCGGCCGGCGTCATGCCTTCGTTGATCGCCCGCACGGCGTGATCGCGCATCACGCTGGCGATCGGGTCGGCCACCGGCCGCTCGCCGAGTTCCGCCGGCCAGTTGCGGTCGGACTCGATGATGCCCGTGCGGACCCAGCCAGGGCACAGCACGCTGACCCCCACTGGCAGCCCAGCGTCCTGCATCGCCGTGAACAGGTTGTCGGTGATGGCGACGACCGCGTGCTTGGTGGCGTCGTACGGTGCCGAGAAGCCCGTCATCAGCCCGGCGATGGAGGCAGTGTTCACGATGTGGCCGCCTCCGCCCATCACGAGGTGGGGGAGGAACGCTCGCACACCGTGGACGACACCCCAGAAGTTCACACCGACGACCCACTCCCAGGTGGCGAGCGGCCCGGTCCACGGGTCGCCTGCCACGCCGCCGACGCCAGCGTTGTTGCACACGAGTTGCACTGACCCGAAGCGCTCGATCGTGGCCGCCGCGAGAGCCTGCACGGATGCTTCCTTGCTCACGTCGGTCTTCACGGCGAGCGTCTCGACACCATGCGCCCGAATCCGCTCTTCGGCTGTCGCAAGCGCGTCGTCTTGCACGTCGGCGAGCACGATGTTCACGCCCCGCTTGGCGAATGCCTCGGCCATGGCGAGCCCAATACCGCTGGCGGCACCCGTGACAACTGCCGTCTGCCCCTTGGAAAGCTTCATGGCGGCGGACATTACGACCAATCTGACATCAATGCTTCTTCTGACGTTCGAGCCGAGATCTCACCGGGGATGACGAGCCGCCAGGTTGTCGACCTCGCTCGCCTCGCCGAGGAGGCGGGCTTCGACCGGCTCGGGATCAGCGATGTGGTGTTCTGGCCGGACTGCTTTGTGCTGCTCGGCCTCGTCGCTCGCGAGACGACCCGCATCCAGCTCGGGCCGATGGTGACGAACCCGTACTCCCGCCACCCCGCGGTGATCGCCGGGATCATGGCCACGCTGCAGGACGCCAGCGAGTGGCGGGCCTTCCTCGGGATCGGTATCGACGACGAACTCGTGCGCCACTGCGCCGTGGCCAGCACGCCCGACGAGTGCGTCGACCTGGCCCGCCAGACACTCGATCTCGGCTTCACATCAGCCAGTTTCAACCTCGCGGCCCCATGCGCGCCTCGCTCTACGAGGGACTCAAGGAGACGCTGGAGTTCAGCGGCGAAGTGGTCGCGAGTCTGCGCCGCTGATCTGGCGCGCAATCCACAGGGCCCCCCTTGTGGATTGCGCGCCAGAACCGGGAGGGCGGGGGCGTGGCGGGGTACGGGGGCGGGGGGCGTTCTCGGCGCGGATCTACCCGGATTCCGGGTACGTTCGCGCCGAGAGGTCCGTGGAGGTCCGATGAACGATCCTGTCGATCCCGATGTCCGGTCCCGGGCCGTGGCCGTGGCCGTCGCCGTCGCCGAGTCAACATGATGGCCGCCGCCACCGATCCCGACCGGGAACTCGAGTTCGCGAACGAGGCGTGGGCGGCGGCCGACCTGGACGGACTCGTCGCTCACCTCTCGGCGGCCATCCGGGGATTCTCAGCCTGCGGCGACAACCGGCCGGCGGCGATGGCCTGCGTGCAGCTCGGCAACGTCTTCGCCAATTACCTGGGCAACCTTACGGCGAGCCGCGCCTGGTTCACGCGGGCGACCCGACTCGTCGAGAACGAGCCTCCATGCATCGAGCAGGGCTGGGTGGCGGTGGCGGCCATGGGCTGTGATGTCGACGACCCTGCCACCCTGTTGTCGCGGGCTGAGCTCGCCCTCGACCGGGCCCGCCGCTTCGGCAACCTCAACCTGGAGGCCAAGGCGTTGGCCGATGGGGGCCTCGCCCATGTTCGGCTCGGTCACGTCGCCGAGGGGATGGCGTGGCTCGACGAGGCGATGGCACTGGTGTGCGGTCCGGCCGACGACATCGAGACGGCGAGCAAGTCCGTATGCGCGTTCTTCACGGCCTGCTACGCCACCGGGGAGTTCGAGCGGGCCGGTTCGTGGAATAGTCTCTTGCGCCAGTACGGGCTCATGGGAGAGGTCCGCGGGGCCCCGATCTTCCTGCGCAGCCACTGCGACAGCGTGCACGCGACGCTGCTGTTCGAGCTGGGTCGCTGGGGGGAGGCCGAGGAGGTGCTGACGAGAGCGATCGCCGACTTCGAGACCCTCAACCAGTCGCCGAGTTGGCATCCGGCGTTGGCGTTGGCGGACTTGCGGATTCATCAGGGCCGCCATGCTGAGGCCGAAGTACTGATCCTTGGCAAGGACGCTTGGCTCGAGGGGCTGCTGCCGGCGACGCGCCTTCACCTGGCCCGCGGGGAGTACGAGTTGGCTTTGGCAGCCGCCAACCGAGGGCTGCGAGCCGTTGGCCCGGACCGGATGCGCGCCGCCACGCTGCTGGCGCTCATCGTGGACGCCCGGCTGGCCCTCGGTGACGTCGACGCCGCCGCTGAGGCGGCCGACGAGATGGATCGCCGCGCCGCCGGGCTCGATCTCGCTGCCCTCCACGCCAGGAATCACGCGGTTCGGGCCCGGCTCACCGCCGCCCGCGGCGACCTCGATGGCGCGGTCGCTTCACTCCGCGCCGGGGTGGAGGAACTGGACACGGCGGACATGCCGTGGTTCCGGGCCACGCTGCTGCTGGAGTTGGCGCTCCGACTGGAGGAGGCGGGGGACCGGTCCGGGGCCACCGTCGAGGCCCGGGCCGCGGCCCGCGTCCTTGCCGCGCTCGACGTGGTCCTGCTACCCCACCACCTCGACATCCTCACACGGCTCGGCGAGTCGTCCGGCCGACGCGCTCGACCGTCGCCCGCCGTGGCGCAGGCATCATTGACCCGGGAGGATCGTTGGTGGGTGGCGGAGCACGGTGCCACCCAGGTACGCCTGGCGGACTCGAAGGGCCTGCGTTATGTGGCTGAACTCGTAGCTCGCCCGGGGGTCGAACGTCACGCCCTCGATCTGGTCGATCGGGTGGAGGGGGTGGCCCCGGCCGGCGAAGGTCTTGATCGACGACAACTCGGCGACGCCGGGGAGCTGATCGACAGCCGCGCCCGCGCTACGTACCGCCGCCGGATCGAGGAACTCCGCGGCGAGGTCGACGACGCGTTGGCCCTCGACGATCTTGACCGCGCCGAGGCCCTGCAGGGCGAACTCGACCAATTCGTCGCCCAGTTGAGCCAGGCGTTCGGGCTCGGCGGGCGGGTGCGCAAGGCCTCCTCCGGGTCGGAACGGGCCCGGCTCAATGTCACCAGGGCCATCAGGGCCGCCACGCTCCGCCTGGTCGATGCCCTTCCCGGGGCCGGCGCGGCGCTGGATCGGCATATCCGTACCGGTCTTTACTGCGTCTACGACCCGCCCGGCGGTGATGACGAGATTCCTTGGATCGTTCAGTAGCGATTGAACGAAACCCGCTCGGACTGAACGCCTTCAGGGTATGGAAACCACCATCACCGAGATTGCCGACAACATCCACCGCATCTCCACGTTCCTGCCGGACATGATCCCGGACGTGGGGTTCTGCTTCAACCAGTTCCTCGTCATGGCCGACGAGCCGCTGCTGTTCCACACCGGGCCACGGGGAATGTTCCCGCTGATCGCCGAGCAGGTCGAGACCGTGGTGCCCGTCGAGCGGTTGCGCTGGATCAGCTTCGGTCACGTCGAGTCCGACGAGTGCGGCTCGATGAACATGTGGCTGGCCTCGGCCCCCCAGGCTCAGGTGGTCCACGGCGGCCTTGGCTGCGACATCTCGCTGAACGACCTGTGTGATCGGCCGCCGGTGGTGTTGGGCGGAGGCGAGACGCTCGATCTGGGCGGCAAGCGGGTTCGCCTGATCGAGACGCCGCACGTGCCGCACGGCTGGGAGGCGATCGTGCTGTTCGAGGAGACGACCGGCACCCTGCTGTGCGGTGACCTGGCCAGCCAGGTCGGTGGCCGCCAGGCCGTCACCACGGACGACATCGTCGAGGCGGCCATCGCTACCGAGGGGATGTTCCACGCGACCTGCCTCGCCCCACACACCGGCGCCACGCTGCGGGCGCTGGGGGACCTGAACCCCTCGACGTTGGCAATCATGCACGGCTCGTCGTACCGCGGCGACGGCAAGCGGGTGCTGTACGACCTGGCCGATGCCTACGACCGCATGACGCTCGCCGCGGCGTAGCGGCGGTGGACGAGAGGGCTATTCGAGGGGCTGGCCGCGGTTCCCGCGGATGAGGTCGGTGTGGCCGTCCCACTCGTCATGGGCCTGCTTCCAGCCGTCGAACACGGCGCGGATCTCGGGGTTGTCGCCATGGCACTCGAGGAAGCAGCCGATGGCCTCGCGGGTGTCGATATAGATCACGTTGGCCACGGCCCACAGCGACGAGGCCACCGGGAAGCCGGCGGCCTCGAACTCGGCCCCGACCTTGGCGATGTCGTCGTCGGGGACCAACATCGCGATGTGGTGGAAGCCCTCTTCCCCGGCCTTGAACATGTCGCGGTAGATCGAGGGTCCCTCGGCGCTCTGCTGGATGAACTGTACGTGGGTGTCACCGTGGTAGCCGAACGCGTAGTCGAGCGGCACGGTCATCTCCTGGCCGCGGTACATGTGGCGGTCGCCCCAATGGCCGCGGGAGACGAAGAACGGCCCGGCACCGGTCGTGCGGTGCCAGCGCTCGCACGCTGCGTCGATGTCGGACACGAACCAGGCGTGCTGCAGGATCGGGTACTTGATCAGTGGTGTCATCGGGCTCCTCTATCGGTTGGTGCCGCGACTCTGCCACGTAGAGCCACGTTCGGCCCCAGCGCACGGATTCCGTGCGTTCAGCTATGTTCACGCGGCTGACGACCAGGAGGGTCTGTGAACGATTTCGCCGATTCTCGAGGACCGACCGCCCCGGATCCTCCTTCGCCGCAGGCGGAAGTGCGGAGTCGACCGGCCATCCGACTGGTGGGGTGGGCGTTGGCGGTGATCGGCGTCCTGCTCGCCGTGGTCAGCGTGGTAGCGATGTCGTGGGCGTCGAAGGCCGAGGACGTCACCGATCTCGTGCGCCCCGAACTCACCGATGCCGGCCTGGCCGCCCATCGGGCCGACTTTGAGACGGCACGCGATCTGGTCGTCGGGCTGCGGGACCGGGTGCTCCCGGCCCTTGCGGTGGCGTTGGGAACGACGACGGATGAGTTCGCCGCCCAGATCGCCGGCGACTACCCGGCAGTCGGCCGCCTGCTGGACGAGGAGGAACGAATCCTCGCTCTCGCCGAGAAGAGCCTGCTGAATCTCGAGCGTCGCCAGGACCAGTTCGAGCGAGCTGACGCGCTGCCAACGGCGGGCCTCGCCATCAGCATCGGACCGTGGGTGGGCGTCGCCCTCGGCACGGTGATTGCTGGCTGCGGGTGCGCCGTCCTCCTCGGTCGCCGTCGACGGAAGGTGCGGGCCAGCCTCATCGTCGCAGCGATTGCCGGAGCGGTGCTCGTGCTGGCCCCGTTTGCCTTGCAGGTGCCCGGCAAGGCCGCGGCCGCCGACGCCGTGCTGTCGTCGCTCGATCCGAGCCAGGGTGTGGTCGATCAGACAGAGGCGGCCCGACAGACAGTTCGGGGTGCTGTCGACGAGTTCACGAACCGTTTGTTGCCGGAGGTGGCAAGCACCCTCGGGCTGACCGGGGGCGAACTCGACAACCTCATCGAGGCAGAGTTCCCCGGCGCCACCGCCGACCTTGCGTCGATGCCAGCCGTTCTCGACCGCTACGACGCCAGAGTCCAGATCCGCGCCACGGGCGCCCCGTTGTTGCGCACGCTCACCTCCATCCCGATCGTGGCGGTGGTGTGGGTCGTGCCCTTCATCGGCGTGGTCGTGATGACCGTCGCCGCCATCGGACTCCTGTCCTACCGTCGCAGGCCCTCGACGGTTCAGCCAAGCCAAGCCGCGGCGTCGTGCCCGCCTTCGGCGTAGGGGTAGTCGGACGAGAACAAGTAGAGCCGAGGGTCCGACTCGGCGATCAACTGCCCGATGGCCTCGAACGGGTAGGGCGTGAACCGCAATTGATCGCCGGCCTGCTCCGAGGGCGGCCGCTCGAACGTCGCCAGGCGGGACTCGGAACGGCGCCAGATGTCCGCGGCGTGGTCGAGCCGGCGCAGCATGTCCGGCACCCACCCGGCACCCACCCGGCGCCCATCTCGATGGCCCCGCCCCGCAACCCGCGGTGGCGCTCGAGCACGCCGTCGAGCACGAGCACGGAGAGGAACCGCATGATCGGGCGGTGGATCACCGCCATGTCCTTGGAGCCGATGATCTCCACGCCGGTGAACTGGTCGGCGGGTGGGCGGCCGTCATTCGTCCAGGCGTCGCCGATGGGTACTGGCCCGCTGCCCACGTGCAGCACGAACGGCACACCCCGTTCGGCCAGACGCGACCAGAACCAGTGGAGATCGGGATGGCCGGGCGAACGCCCGCCAGGGGTCCGGGCCGGGATCCAGACGACCCGGCAGCCGAGGTCGATCGCTTCGTCCAGTGTGGGCTCGGCGGCCGCCTGCGAGTCGAGGTGGCACAGCGCCACGCCAGCCAGCCGCCGGTCGGCGGCGCAGAACGACGCCATCGAGCGGTTGTGTGCCGCGTAGCCGCCATAGCGGATCTCGGGATCGGGCGGCGTGAACAGGAAGGCGCACAGCGACGAATACACGACCTGGCGTTCGAAGCCTAGGAGATCGAGGGCCGCCGAGCGCCACCAGCGCCTGGACCTCACCCGGCGCTCACCGGCGTACGTCGTGGCGCCACCTCACCCGACCCGCACGATCGTGGTACCGACCGTGGCCCCGGCGAGCAGGTCGACGAAGGCCTGCGGGGCTGAGGCCAGGCCCTGGTACTCGGTGACCAAGGGCTTGATGGCGTCGGCCGACACCCAGGCCGACAACTGGCGGCGGGCCTCGTCGTAGCGGTCCTCGTAGTCGAACAGCAAGAACCCCTCCATGCGCACCCGGTTGTTGATGAGCAGGCCGGGCACGCCGCGAGGTCCGCCGGCCGGTGTGGTGGTGTCGTACTGGCTGGCCACCCCGCAGCAGGCGATGCGCCCGCCCCGGTTCATCCGGAACAGGGCGCTCTCCAGGATGTCGCCCCCGGTGTTGTCGAAGTACACGTCGATGCGATCGGGGGTGGCGACCTTGAAGGCGGCCCGGAAATCGTCGGCCCGCCGGTTCACCACGACGTCGAAGCCCAGGTCGTCGACGAGCATCCGGCCCTTCTCGTCGGAGCCGGCCACGCCGACTACGCGGGCCCCGAGCACCTTGGCGATCTGGCCGGCCAAGTGCCCGACGGAGCCCGCCGCCGCCGACACGACGAACGTCTCGCCGGCCTTCACCTGGCCGATGTCGAGCACGCCGAAGTAGGCGGTGAGGCCGTTCGTGCCGAGCACCCCGAGATGCACGGCGGCATCGATGGCGGGGTCGAGCACGGTGACCGATCCGGCTTTGTGCACCGAGTACTCCTGCCAGCCGGTCGGCGCCCACACGAACTCGCCTTCGTGCACCCGGGGGTCGGCCGACCGCACGACCCGAGCGACACCGGTGCCGCCCATCACCCGCCCGGCCTCGGGGGCCCCTGCGTAGCTGGCGCTGCCCTGCAGCCCGGCCCGCTGCCCGGCGCCGATGGTGATGGCGACGGTGCGGCAGAGCACCTGACCGGCGGTGGGCTCGGGCACCGGAGCGGTCTGCACGGCGAAGTCGGACGCCTGCAACCGACCTGTCGGCAGGAAGGCGATGACGATCTGCTGATGCTCGGCGGGTGTGGGCATGGCGGCAGTCTTCCCGATGCCGGGATGGGCCGCCACGGCGCTGAGAGGCGATGAGACACGAACGTGCTGGTGTACGCCCGTGACGCCTGCGCCCACCTCAGGGAGTGATGAGCCGCACGGTCGGGTAGTACGTGCGATAGCGGCCGTCGTCACGGGTCAACAAGGCCATGTCCTCCACGGCGGCGTGGGCGCCGACGAAGAAGTCGGGCAGGGTCGATGTCTTGGTGCCCCCACTGCGGCGGTACTGGACGAAGGCCTTGCCGGCGAGGAAGGCCGCCTCCCAGGGGAGTGGAGCACGCCGATAGTCCTCTGGCGGGAGCGCCTCTTCGAGATCCTCGATCCGCGAGAAGCGCACCGACACCTCGGCGTAGATGATCGGGTTGATCCACAACGGTCCCGACTCGGCGGCGTCGGCCAGCGCATTCAGGGACCAGGCCAGCCAGTTCCGGTCTTCTGTGACGACATCGAGCAAGACGTTCGAGTCGACCAGAGTGCCGTTCATCACGCATCAGCCCTTGCGAGTGAGCGCCATGATCTCGTCGGTCGTCATCGCCACATCGCCGCGACCGCGCAGCCGTTCCGCCAGCCGTCGGCCTCGGGACGGCCCGTCGCCGGTCTTGCTGATGACGATCGTGTCGTCGGCCCGCTCGAACCGCACCTCGCTCCCGGCGCCGATGCCGAGCGCGTCACGCAACTCCTTGGGAATGGTGACTTGGCCCTTCTCGGTGACTCGCACGGTAGGAATCATACCAGTAGTACTCCAACCTCCGACCTCGCCCGGGCTCACGCCTCGGCTGGCAGCCGACCGAGCAGGAGGGCGACGATCTTGTAGCGGCTCATGGCAGCGCCTCGGGCCATCAGCTCGCCACCGTAGGGATGGCGCCGCACGATCTCGAGGCTCTCGGCCCGGGTACGGCGGACGTACCCACGGCGCGACGACGGCCGCCAGCAACCAGCCTGTCGGCAGCGATAGCGATGGCTTTCTGCTGGTGCTCGGTGGGCGCGGCATGAGGACAGTCTTGCCCTTCTCGGATCGCGTAGAGCGATGAGACGCACCGAAGCGCCGGCCGCGTTCGGCTCGCACTTTGGTTGTCCCGGGGACAGACTCAGGCTCGGGCCCCGGGGATCTGGCTCGGGGTCTATGTCCCAGCTGCGTGGTGACCCTCTGGCCGCGATGCCGCAACGTTCAGATCGAAATCTGCTCGATGATCCGCGCCTACGGCGGCCTACGACGGAGTGATGACGACCTTCATCGCTTCGCCTCCGGCCAGCGCGGTCTGCATCGCCTCGGCCGCTCGCGCCAAGGGAAAGTGGTGCGTGACCGCGCGGTGGAACGGCACCCGCTCGTAGTTCTTGGCGAGCATCGCCAGAGTCGAGTCGTAGGCACGGGCGTCCTCGCCGGCTACGCCGACGATGGTCAGGTTGCGGCCGAGCACGTCGGCCGGGTTGAGCGCGACGGGGCCCAGATCAACGAACGCGCCGACCTCGACGAGGGTCCCACCGTCTCTGAGTACGGCGAGCGCGACCTCGAAGCTCGAGGGGTGGCCCGTGGCATCGACGGCCACGTCCACACCGGCCCCGCCCGTCAACTCGAGGATCTCCGCCGTCGCATCGCGGCCGACGATGCCGTCCGTCGCCCCGAGCTCGGATGCGAGCGAGACCCGCGCCGCGAACGGGTCAACGGCGATCACCCGCGACGCGCCGAGGAGCGACGCCTTGGCCACGTGTACGACTCCGACCGGACCGACGCCGATGACGGCCACCGTGTCGCCGGGCGAGAACCCGCCGGGGCGCGGCATGCGGGCGACGAGGTCCAAGCTGTGCGTCACCGCGAACAACTCCGTGAGGACCGCGACGTCGTCGGGCAGACCGTCGGGGACCTTGAACACCGGAGTGCCCGGACGCAGGTACAGGTACTCGGCCCAGCCCCCGAACAGGTGGGGGGCCTCGGCGCACGTGAGCGAGTTGCCGTAGTTCTCGATCGATCGGCAGAAGTAGTACGGGAAGTCCCGTCGGCAAAAACTGCACACGCCGCATGCCCGGTTCGGCGCCGGCACGACCCGGTCGCCCACCCGCAACAGCGTGCCATCGAATGCCGCCGCGCCGCCCGCCCCGATCTCCGCGACGACGGCCACGTTCTCGTGGCCCTGGATGATGGGGAATGGTGTCGAGCGTTCGTGGTCCGTCCCGGCGTACTGCTGCGTCTCGCCCCGGAACGTGTGCTTGTCCGTCCCGCAGATGCCCGATGCGAGCATCCGCACGAGCACCGCTCCTGGTTCGAGCGTCGATGGGTACGGGAACCGCTGGATCGTCAACTCGCCCGGGGCGACGAGTGTGGCGGCGAGCACCGAGTCAGGCATGAAGGCCAACCTAGGCGGGTGCGCCACCCTGGGACAGCCAAGCGCGTTGCGGAAGGCGACGCTGCCGACGGCGACGTGACTCCTTCGACTCTTCGCTGCGGTCCTTGGTCGCCCTCCGTGAGATAGCGCGCCAGACCTCGGGACGACCGTGCGGTCGCCGTGTCATGCTGGGGGATGGGGGATCGACCGACGGGCACCGTGACGTTCTTGTTCACGGACATCGAAGGTTCCACCGGTCGCTGGCAGGCCGATCGCTCGGCCATGGAGGTAGCGCTGGCCGCCCACGACGAGGTGCTGCGAACCTGCGTCGAGGGCCACGAAGGTCAGGTCGTCAAGCACACCGGCGACGGGATCATGGCCGTGTTCACCTCCGTCGGCGATGCCGTGGCGGCGGCGACCGGGGCCCAGGCCCGGCTCGAGCTGCCCGTGCGCATGGGCATCCACACGGGCGAGGCGCAGCTGCGCGACGGCGACTACTTCGGGCCCACGCTCAACCGGGCCGCCCGCATCATGGGCGCCGGGCACGGCCACCAGATCCTCGTCTCGTCGAGCACGGCGCCCTTGTTGGCGGGCGTCGAAGGGGTCGAGCTCGTCGACCTCGGCTCGCACCGGCTCAAGGACCTCGTCCGCCTCGAACAGATCTGGCAGGTCGGCACGGCCGCGTATCCGCCGCTGCGGGTGCTCGACGCCACGCCGGGGAACCTCCCGCCCGAACCACCCGAGCTGTTCGGCCGGGAGGAGGCCATCGCCGATGTTGCCCGGCAGCTGAAGGCGGGGCGGCTGGTGAGCCTGGTGGGGGTGGGCGGAGTCGGCAAGACGTCGCTGGCCCTCGCCGTGGCCGATGCGGTCCGCGGCGATTACCCCGACGGCGTGTGGCTGGTGGAACTGGCCCCGATCGGAGATCCCGCCGCCGTGGTGCCGGTCGTGGCCGGCGTCTTCAGCCACGTGGCCCAG
>JBKJJS010000140.1:0-3785 GCA_046597895.1 Ilumatobacteraceae bacterium | reverse complement strand
CCTCAACTCCTCGTACGGACTCGCCGCCGACGTACTTCCACGTCCGGTGGTCGTCAGTCCACAATGGTTCGTAAGCGCGCCGCCAGTCGGCCGCTCGCCCAATGGGCCTGGGCCTGCCAGGGCCGGGCGGCGGTGTACCGGCTCTACGCCCATCCGTCCGTGCTGCGCCGTCTCGGTGAGGACGACCGAGTGGTGCGCAGCGGTGTGAGCGCTCGTCTCGTGCCGATCGATGTGCACGCGCCGGGGTTGGTCGAGGGCTACGTCGGATCGGACGCGTTCGACGCGATCGTGCAGGACTACGGACTTCACCGCGCTGGTCGGGTCAACGTCGTGCTGCGCGTACCGCCGCCTGACTTGTTCGTGTTCGGCGACGAGCCCGAGGCGGCATGGCCCGTCGTCGCGGTTGACCTCTACGACGCGGGTGATGACCGCCCGCGCTGCGCCGGTCAGGCGTTGGTCGACAGGCCCCGCGCGTGTGCCAAGGTGAGGGTCGCGGGTTCGAATCCCGTCGTCCGCTCAAGGAAAAGACCAGTTCAGCGACCTTTTCGGGGTACACCACACCCGCGGCTCGGATCGGAACTGAGCGATGTGGGCGGTGCGGTGGAGGTGTGGTCACCGAGCCATCTCACCAATCGGGGCGTCGAATTGACGAGACCCTGCCCGGACCGAGGGCGGTGGTCAGGTGTTCGGAACGTGCCAACGGCGGTGCCGGTCGACGATCCGCGTTTGACCAGGCCTGGCCGCGCTGGCGGTCTGAATGCTCAGGCGTTGGGCTCCCCGTCCGCACCGGTGGCATCCTGGGGAACTCCATCAGGTCCCGAGCGGAGACGGCGGCTGAGCGGCACCACCCACCACATGGCGACCGAGAAGGCCCACAGGCCGAGGGCAATCGCCGTGGCCGGACCCGGACCGGAAACCATCTTGCTCACCAGGTAGACCGCTCCAGCGACGGAGAGCGAGATCAGCACCATCGCCACGATGGCTTCGCGGTTGGCGATTCGCAGCATTGCCTCCTTGTCCCGTTGGCGGAACCGCACGGCGGTGGAACGCGGCCGGCGCCAGGAGCAACACGAGCGCGGTCGCGGACAGCAGGAACACGGTGAGGTAGACCCGGCGATCGAACGTGGTCAGCTGCTCGAAGCGCTCCGTGAAGGACACCGAGAGCAGGAACGCGAACAGCACCTCGGCGCCTGGGATCACCGCCCGCAACTCGTGGAAGAGCTGTTCGTGTTCGCGGTCAAGCCGCTCCTGGGCAGTCTCGCTCACCGTGTCAACCCGCGAGTAGTAGCGGTCCTCGGGGTCATCCAGAGCGACATGACAGGCACCTCCACGGAGCGTTCGTTGGTCGGCCTGACAGATACCCGCGTCCGCCCCCTCTGAAACCGAACGCGACGGCGCCCCCCGGGCGGGAGGCGCCGTCGTCGTCTCGGGACGTCCCGTTCAGTCGTCGAGACGGCGCTTGGCCGCGTCCACGAAGTCGTCGACCTTGTCGTTGACCTTGTCGGCGGCCTGCTTGACCTTGCCGGCGGCCTTGTCGCGCCGGCCCTCGCGCTCGAGTCGCTCGTTGTCAGTGAGGTCGCCGATGGCTTCCTTGACGCGGCCCTTGGTCTCTTCGATCTTGCCGTTCATGTGGGCACTCCTTCGATAGCTGGGTGTGGGTCAGTAGCGCCGCTGACCCAGTGGGGAATACCCGACCGCCCGCCGCCCCAAACGCGGTCGCCCCAACCACGATGCGCCACGCCGCCGGACTGCCCGATGTCTGGCGATTGTCTGGCGGGGTGCTGATGCGGGCATCCCCCACGGCAACCGCTGCTCATCAGGCCCGACCCGGGCCTCGACCGGTCACCCGCCGGAAAGGAGCCTGAAGTGCCACAACCCGGATGGACTCCGAAACGGAACGCCGGTACGACCACATCAAGGAGGGACTGCTCGAAACGGGGCGAGGACGAGGACACGGCCGAGGAGATCGCGGCCCGTACCGTGAACAAGGAGCGGGCCCGCGCCGTGAGGCGGAGACGGCCAACCGGCTCTCGATGGAGGACATCTCGTCCGGGCGCCGGGGCGGCCTGCGTTCGCACCGTGGTGCCGGTGGACGCACGAAGGCCCGGCTGTACGAGGAGGCCAGGTGACGCAACCTTCCCGGCCGCTACAGGGTGGTCCGCAGCGCGGCGGTCCCAAATTGGGCGCCCGGACCGTCATCGTTGAGGCCGTCGAGCGTTAATATTCGCGAACGTAAATTCACCGTCCTCGAGCTGGAGGTAGCTATGACTGACGTCAACCGAAACCCGCACCGCGGACGCGTCGCGGTTCGATGTGCCACGGTCCTCGGCCTTGCATTCGCTGGCGCCTTGGCCGTCCCTGCAGAGGGGGCGTCAGCCAAGCCGAAGCCGCCGAAGTGCGACGATCTCACCGTCACCATGGTCGGCACGAATGGCGACGACGTGATCGTCGGCACCCCGGGCGACGACGTGATTCTCGCTGGACCTGGGAACGACACCATCAACGGTGGGTTCGGTGACGACGTGATCTGCGGCGGACCGGGTAACGATGTCATCAACGGCCAAGACGATGACGATCGCCTGTTCGGGGGACCGGGGAAGGACGCGCTGGACGGTGGCGAGGGCGGCTTTCTCAACGTGGCGGCCAACACCGGCGACGACTTCTTGTCCGGCGGCCCGGGTTCGGACACGCTCAACAGCTCGGACTTCCCGATCACGGGAAGCACCCTGCACGGCGACCAAGGCAACGATCAGCTGTTCCTGTGGTCGGGCGGCTCGGCGTTCGGCGGGAACGGCAACGACCTTCTGCGGCAATTCACCGGGGATGCTGTCCTTGACGGCGGCAACGGCGCTGACAGCTTGATCGACTGGGACGATGGCCTCCTCGGCGGCAACGAGACCGTCACACTCCTGGGCGGGCGCGGCAGCGACACGTTGACCTCGCAGGACTTGACGAGCATCTCGACGCTCAACGGCGCGTCAGGTCGGGATACCTGCGTCGGCGGCGACACGACCCTGAACTGTGAGGCTTGAGCCCAAAATCTCCTATTGACCAGGCCGTTCGGTGCCGCTCGTGCCCGCGGAAACGTATGCGCTGGTCGGCGAGCCGTTCGGCCCTCCCGTGTCGGCAGTGATCACCGCGCGTGGGTCGGAGCGCTTTGCACGTGCCGTTGGCGATCTCGATCCCATCTACTTTGATGAGAATTCGGCACACGCCGCTGGCTACCGGACGCTCGTCGCGCCACCGACGACGAGGTGTCGCGCTCGATGTTCGGCGGGGTGTGGGAACAGGACACGGACGGCGCGGTCCTCATGCCCGGTACCGCGTCCGTCCGGCTACCCCGTCGCTCATAGCACCGATCTCCCTCGCGAAGGCGTGCCTGGCCGGGGCTACTGCTCCGGTGGAGAGACCGCCTGCTGGCGGAGGTTGGCAACCTCGTTCTCGAGGTAGTAGCGCTGCGTCACCGCGGTGCGCCGAGCCTGCTCGACCTCTTTGTCGTTCCACGCCGCCCCTTGAGCGGAGGGCGAGTGCCGGTCTTGGCAGCGTCCGATTCCGCCTTCAGGTCGCCCTTCAAACCCTTGACAGCGTCGCGCCAGTCCCGCAGCAGGCCCCTGCCCGCCTTGGCTGCAACGCCGGGCAGCTGCTTGGCCATCCGCAGCCCGGCCATCGCTGCCTCCGACTCCTTCCAGTGCTGCACCGGGTTGCCCGTCGGCCGTGGCCGAGATGACGAGCAACATGGTCGTCTTGGCCGCCCCGTTGGCCGACATGTTGTTCTCGTTGTCCAT
>JBKJJS010000064.1:0-4167 GCA_046597895.1 Ilumatobacteraceae bacterium | reverse complement strand
AAGGAGTTACTCGCAACGGCGGACGAGAGAGCGATTGTGATGAACGAACGCCGTCCACCCAGCCGGGCGCGAGTCTGGGCGCTGGCCTATCAGGGGCCGATCGGGCCGCTCCGAGCGACGCTTCTCGTCGTCGAGGTCAGCGAGCACGGCGACCCGCCTGTGGGCCGCGCCTACCTCGCCACGATTCAGGTTGGGTGCCTCGTCCTGCAGATCGGCGGAGCAGACTTGGCCATCGCGACCGGCGCCGGTCTGGAGAGCATCGGGTCGATGACAGGCAGGAGACTGCAGCTGTTCCCGCCGACAACTCCCGGCCGGTGGCCCCCCAAAGAGGTTCTCAACGACGGAACGTTCGTTGATGCAACGACCGAGTCCTCGATCATTGATCGACGCATCCCGATCACTCCCGTCCCGGGCCTGCACGGCCTACCGGGACACTACAACGAGGACGACAGGGTAGAGCCGGACCTGCGATAGGGGGCAGCTTCCGGTGCTCAAGTGCGCAAGAGTTGAATGAGTTCCGCCGGCGACACCGCGCGCACGCCATTTCGTTCAGCAGCGTTTCGGGCGCGTCGATCACAAGTCACGAACACGGCGTTCTCGTACCGTGCGGTCGCGATCAACACTGCGTCCTTGGAATGTGCGGGGTTGTCGCCGCCGCCTCGAAGCGTGTTGATGAACTCAGCCGCAACACAATCCGAGACCGACGAAACGGGTGCGTCGTCGCGGGGCGCCCGGACGATCGAGGTCCCGAGGTCGTGGGCACGGATGACTTCGACGAGTTCGAGCGGCCTCGCCGCGTCACCCAGCACGGCCTCAGTCTCAAAGTCCAGTGCGACATAGGGACCCCCTTATCGGCGCAGATCGGGGCGGCGCGCTTCGAGCGCACGACTTTACCCGTCGGCATTCTGAGGTGTAGCTACAGGCAGTCCGGGTACGGCAACGTGATCCCTCCGCTCACCGGATCGAGCAGATCGAACCCGTTGTCCGGGCCACTCGCTGCGCTGCGTAGCCGGCGAATTGGACGTCGTCGGCTCAGCTGGATTGTCCGGCCAAGGCAACTCGTGCTGGCATAGCGTCGAGAGTCAGCGTGGCCCTTCGTTCCCACCCGGGAGCGGAGGTGGTCGGAAGTCACCGTCGCCTGTCAGCCTCCGTCCCGAGATCGGCAACTCGAATTGCTGGCGGGCAATCTCCACAGCCCTGCTGTACGGGAAATGCTTCGCCTTCCATACGACGGTGTAGGCCGCGCCAAACCGCACAGGTGCATATTGCGCTCGTGGAGAGCCATTGTTCCGTTGGTGGGTGAGCCACTGTTCCGGGCGGGGGTGAGCCACAACGACGGGGCGGAGTGAGCCGCCGCGACGGCAGGGAGTCAGGTGGGTGAACCTTCGTTGGGTTCGTGCCGTTGGGGCGCGGACGTGACGAAAGGGGTCGTCTTCGATGGTCGACTACAAACAGATCCTTCGGCTTCGTGCTGAGGGTGTGAGCCAGCGTGGTATTGCTGACGCTTTGGGGTACTCGCGGAACACGGTCGCGGCGGTGTTCGCTTCGGCGAACACCGCTGGGGTGGGGTTCGGTGAGGTTGCCGAGCTCGGCGCTGATGAGGTCCGCAAGTTGCTGTTGCCGGATCCGTCAGCGTCGGTTTCGGATCGTGCGGTACCGGATTTTGAGTACGTACACCGCGAGCTGGGACGCCCGTCGGTGACGCTGCTGTTGTTGTGGAACGAGTACGTCGCGAGGTGCCGTCACAGCGGTGAGGTGCCGTACCAGTACTCGTTCTTCAATGAGCAGTATCGGCGGTGGGCGAAAGCGACGGGCGCGTCGATGCGCATCTTGCGTAACCCCGGCGAGTCGGTCGAGGTCGACTGGGCTGGGGACCGGATGGTCTACGCCGACCCGGTCACTGGCCAGCCGGTGAACGTGTGGCTGTTCGTGGCTGCCTGGTCTTTCAGCGCGTACTCGTATGTGGAGGCGTTCAGCGATATGACGTTGGGGTCGTGGATCGATGCGCACGTGCACGCGTTCGAGTACTTCGGTGGGGCAGGTCGTCTGCTGGTGCCCGACAATCTCCGCACCGGGGTATCGAAGGCTGACCGGTATGAGCCGGTGTTGAATCCGGTGTACGCGCGTCTGGCAGAGCATTACGGCACTGCGATCGTGCCGGCCCGAGTTAGGAAGCCCCGAGACAAACCTGTCGTGGAAGGCAGTGTCCGTTTCGTCGCCGGGCAGGTGACCGCGGTGTTGCGCGACCGGCGGTTCGTTGGGTTGGCGGAGTTGAACGAGGCGATCTTCGCCGAGGTCGACCGGATCAACGCGAGGCCGTTCCAGAAACGGGAAGACTCGCGGCGGATCGTGTTCTACCGGGACGAGAAACCGCTTCTGGTCCTGCTGCCGCAGGTCCGGTTCGAGTTGGCAGATCTACGCAAGGCAAAGGTGGGGCCGAACTATCACGTTCAGGTCGAGAAAAACTTCTACTCTGTTCCCTCGCAGCTGATCGGCCGGTCGGTGGACGTGCGGATCACCTCTCACACCGTGGAGGTCTTCGACAGCACTGACAGGGTCGCCTCGCACGCCAGGTTCGTCGGCGTCACAAACCGATACGCGACCGTGCCCATGCACATGCCCGAGGCACACCGCAACAGGCTGGTCGACTGGTCACCGGAACGATTCGGGCAGTGGGCTGGCACCGTCGGCCCGAACACGGTCACCGCGATCGCGGCGATCCTGTCGTCCCGCAAGGTCGTCGAGCAGTCCTACCGGTCGTGCCTGGGCGTGATGTCGTTGGCGAAGAAGCAAGGCGGCATGACTCGGCTGGAGGACAGCTGCTCTCGGGCGTTGGCGGCGACGCCGTCGCCGTCATACACGCTGATCAAGAAGCTGTGGGCCGGGTGGGAACCCGCAACCCCGGAACCAGCGCCGTCGCTGGGCGAAGCCGGTTTCGTGCGCGGCTCCGGCTACTACAGCACGGACGGGGGCCGGGCATTATCGACATCGAAACCCTCGCCCGTCTCAAGGAAATGCGGTTATCGGGAATGGCCGAGTACTTCGAGAACCTCGCCCAGATGACAGCAACGCGAACCCTGACCGGCCCCGAGATGGTCAAGCAGGCCGTCGACTGGGAGCACGAGACACGCCGCGACAGCAAACTGCACCGGCTGCGCCGTCAGGCAGGGGGCCGGGGCAACCCGCCCCCAGCGGCGCCCCGGCTCACCCAGCCCAGTCACGGCGGCTCAGCGCTCAACGGAACAGTGGCTCACCCACCAACGGAACACCGGCTCCCGACGGGCGTGATATCCAATCGGTGAGTTGTGGGGCGATGCCGACTGCGGGGCGTTCGGGTTGCCAGTGCGGATGGGCCTTCAACAAGTCGTCGATCGTGACGTATAATCGTGTCGCGAGAGCGTCCAGGTCAGCGTTCATGCCGTTTCCTCCAAGAGCAGGCGTGTGTCACCGCCGATCTTGGACGTTCTCGCACTCTCAGTGGTGGATATTCTCGCGGAGCGCGCGCAACCCTTGGAGCCACCAATCCTCAGAACCAGCCGTCCCCACACACACGCGTAGAGCCGCTAATCATCTAGGAGTCGTCGGACCTGAGGCATCAGCGTCCCCCTTCCTGATGGCCCTCTCGATCCGATCGCGAACTTCGTCGCCTACGGCATCGAGGCCATCCAGGGCTGCCTGCGTCTGTTGGGCAGTCAGCCCGCCCCCGCTCGACTGGGACCTAGGACGCGACGTATTGCCCGTCCATCGTGGCCGACGCAGCCCCTTGCGGTGTAGCAAAGCGGTAGATACCTGGCGGGGAGAACGGAATGAGGATGAAGAAGTGTGGTGACTCCTCGCCAGGCGCTACCTGAACGAACACGAGCAGGACGGCGCAAGTGTCGTCGCTGAGGCACGGCGTTCCGGGACTCTGGGCGGTGCCCAGCGGGATTCGAACCACTCGCTGCCATGTTCCGTCGTCACTTTGCCTCTGGAGCGAGACCTCTGTGTCAAGAGTCACTGTCTCCGTCGTCGACGAGTTGAAGCCGTAGATCGTGACGGCAGCCTCGTCATTCGCTACTGAGGTCACCGACCAACGCAGCTGGAGCGGAGCGGCCGGAGCGGCCGTCGTGGCTGGCGGGCTCGGCGTCGACGAACCCGAACAACCGTGAGCCATCACGGCTGTGACGG
>JBKJJS010000026.1:0-3790 GCA_046597895.1 Ilumatobacteraceae bacterium | reverse complement strand
GGCTCGGCGGGATGGGCGGTGCCCAGCCCCTCGCCGTCACGATGAACGGCGGCGTGGCGTTGTGCGTCGAGGTCGACGCGCATCGCATGCAACGCCGCCTTGAGACGCGGTACCTGGACGAGGTGGCCGGTTCACTGGACGACGCCATCCGCCGCTGCGAGGCCGCCCGCCGGGAGCGGCGCGCCCTCTCGGTCGGCCTGCTCGGTAACGCTGCCTCGGTCCTCCCGCGCTTGCTCGAGCTCGACTTTGCAGCCGACATCGTGACGGATCAGACAAGTGCCCATGACCCTCTCTCATACGTGCCGGTGGACCTCACGCCCGAGGCCACCGCGGAGTTGGCCCGAACGAATCCCGAAGAGCTCATCCGGCGCGCCAGGGAGAGCATGGCCGAGCACTGCCGGGCCATGGTCGGCTTCATGGACCGCGGGAGCGAGGTGTTCGACTATGGCAACAGCCTTCGCACCGAGGCCCGCCTCGGCGGTTTCGACAGGGCGTTCGACTACCCGGGCTTCCTTCCCGCGTACATTCGCCCGCTCTTCTGCGAGGGCAAGGGTCCATTCCGGTGGGTGGCGTTGTCCGGCGATCCGGCCGATATCGCGGCCACCGACCGGGCCGTGCTCGAGGAGTTCCCGGACGACGAGGGCCTGGCCCGGTGGATCCGCCTCGCCCAAGAACGGGTGGCATTCCAGGGCCTGCCCGCCCGCATCTGCTGGCTCGGTTACGGGGAGCGTCACCGGTTGGGGCTGCGGTTCAACGAGATGGTGCGACGCGGCGAGTTGAAGGCGCCGATCGTGATCGGTCGGGATCACCTGGACTCCGGTTCCGTCGCCTCGCCCTACCGGGAGACCGAGGCGATGATGGACGGCTCGGACGCCATTGCCGACTGGCCACTGCTCAACGCGCTCGTGAACACGTCGTGCGGGGCGACGTGGGTGAGCATCCATCATGGCGGTGGGGTGGGCATCGGGCGCTCGATCCACGCCGAGATGGTGTGCGTGGCCGACGGCACCGCGCTCGCCGATGAGAAACTGTCCCGTGTGCTCGTGGCCGACCCGGGCATGGGCGTGATCCGCCACGCCGATGCCGGCTACGAGCGGGCCATCGACATCGCCGATGAGCGCGGCGTGCGCCTGCCGATGCGGGAGCAGTAACTCGGGTGGCCGTCCGCGAGATCCTCACCGTTGGGCACCCGCTGTTGCGGGAGCGCTCTCGTGAAGTGTCCGCCGACGAGCTCGTCTCCGTTGACGTGCAGGCGCTCATCGACGACCTCGTCGACACCATGCATCACGCCAACGGGGCGGGAATCGCCGCACCGCAGATCGGTGCGCTGCTGCGGATCGCCACGATCCATGTGGATCACAATCCCCGCTACCCCTACAAGCCGCCGATCCCACTGACCGTCGTCGTGAACCCGATCATCGAGGTGCTCGACGACGAACTCGTCGACATCAACGAGGGCTGCCTGTCCGTGCCGAACCTGCGCGGGAACGTGCTGCGCTCGGTGAACGTGCGAGTGCGCTTTCTCGATCGGCACGGCAACGAGCACGACGAGATCAAGCGGGGCCTCACGGCCGGCACGTTCCAGCACGAGTGCGACCATCTCGACGGCGTGCTCTTCCTCGACCGGGTCCACGACACCCGGTCGCTCACGACGTGGGAGCAGTTCGAGCGATTCCACCGCGCCGCGTTCGTGGAGCGGATCACCGAGTTCGTGCAACGAGTCGGGTCGTGACGCAGTACTGGTGTGAACTCGCCTGGCTGGGTGGCGAGCAGGCGAACTCCGGCGTGGTACTGGAGATCAGTGACGGCCAGATCGTCGCCATCAGCGAGGGCGCCGCGGTCCCACCGCCCGGCGCCACCCGCCTGCCCGGCCTGACCTTGCCCGGTCTCGCCAACACCCACAGCCACGGCTTCCACCGCGCGCTGCGCGGGCGAACACAGTCAGGCGCCGGTTCGTTCTGGACGTGGCGGGACGAGATGTACGCCGCCGCCGCCCGACTCGATCCCGACTCGTACCACGCCCTCGCCCGCGCCGTGTTCGGTGAAATGGTGCTCGCGGGGATTACCGCGGTCGGGGAGTTCCACTACGTGCACCACGGCCCGGGCGGCATCCCCTATGCCGATCCCAACGCCATGGGCCTGGCCCTGGTAGCGGCGGCCGGTGAGGTTGGACTGCGGATCTCGCTGCTCGACACGTGCTACCTGACCGGTGGAATCGGGGTGGAACCGAACGAGACGCAGCGCCGCTTCAGCGACGGTGACGTGTTGTCGTGGGCGACCCGTGCCTCGGCCGCCGCCGACGCGTTGACAGGGCCGTTGGTGCGCCACGGCGCGGCCATTCATTCGGTTCGAGCGGTCGAGCCGTCGTCGATGCAAGTCGTGGCGGCCTGGGCCCTCGGGCGCAACGCACCATTGCACGTCCACCTCTCCGAGCAACCCGCCGAGAACCAGCAGTGCCTCGAGGCGTACGGGTGCACGCCGACCGAACTGCTGAGCGAACGCGGTGCGCTCGGCGCAAGCACGTGCGTCGTGCACGCCACTCACGTGACACCGATGGACGTCGCGAGGCTCGGGGCGAACCGGGTCACGGTGTGCTTGTGCCCGACGACCGAACGCGACCTGGCCGACGGCATCGGCCCCAGCGCGGCGTTGCGAGACGCCGAGTGTCACCTGGCGCTCGGGAGCGACTCACACGCCGTGATCGACCTCTTCGAGGAGGCCCGGGCGACCGAACTCCACGAGCGGCTGGCCACTCTCGTTCGAGGTACCCACTCGGCCGTCTCCCTTCTGCGTGCCGCCACAGCGTCCGGGCACGCCGCCCTCGGCTGGCCGGAGTGCGGGCGTATCGAGGTGGGAGCCCCCGCCGACCTCACCACGGTGCGGCTGGACTCGGTACGTACCGCGGGGGCCCGGCAGGAGCACGCGCTCGAGACCGTCGTGTTCGCCGCGGGTGCGACGGACGTCCACCACGTGATGGTGGGCGGCGAGGTTCTCGTGCGCGACGGCCGACATGTCCGCATCGACGTGGCCGCCGAACTTCGTGCCGTCCTGGGGTCAGTGTGACGACGACGATCGTGAGCGACATCGGGCTCCTCGTCACGAATGACCCTGCGCTCGGCGAGGGCCGGCTCGGTCCCGTGCGAGACGCCTACGTCGTGTTCGACCGTGCCGGCGTGATTGCGGTTGGCACCGGCGCCGCACCCAGCGCCGATCGGCACATCGATGCCGGCGGCCGGTGCGTCATCCCCGGCTTCGTCGACAGCCACACCCATCTCGTGTTCGCCGGCGACCGCTCGGCCGAGTTCGTGGCCCGCATGGCGGGGCAGCCGTACGAAGCCGGTGGCATCCGCACCACGGTGGCGGCGACGAGGGCCGCCTCCGACGAAGAGTTACGCCAGCTGGCGGTGGCCCGGCGCGACGAGGCCCGACGGGCCGGTATCACCACCTTGGAGATCAAGTCCGGCTACGGGCTCACCGCACCCGACGAGGCCAGGTGCCTGCGGTTGGCAAGCGAGCTCACCACTGAGACGACGTTCCTCGGCGCCCACGTGTTGCCGCCCGAATTCGACGGCCAATCCGACGACTACGTGTCGCACGTCTGCTCGGTGATGGTGCCGGTGTGCGCGCCCCACGCCCGGTGGATCGACGCGTTCTGCGAGACAGGCGCGTTCGACGCCGACCAGTGTCGGGCGGTGCTGCAGGCGGGCCGGGCCGCTGGTCTCGGCCTGCGGTTGCACGCCAACCAGCTCGGGTTCGGGCCCGGCGTGCGGCTCGCCGTCGAGATGGGCTG
>JBKJJS010000335.1:0-13209 GCA_046597895.1 Ilumatobacteraceae bacterium | reverse complement strand
GACGGCACACCAGACGAGCTCGTCCGTGGTGGAGTACTTCTCCACCACGAGGGGGTCCACGCCCCACGAGAGAGTCATCGATCGCACGGTGGCAACGTCCGGCGACAACCCGATGAGCTTCGCTCCGGGACGGAATCGGGCCATGGCTCTGGCCGTGCGCCCGCTGCGAGTGCAGCACAAGATAGCGGTGGCGCCGATGTCGGCGGCCGCCTGCTGGGCGGCGTGTGTGAGCGCCCATGTGATACGTGTCGAGTCGTCCGTACTCGCGAGCTCCGACCGTTGCAGCCGTCCGAGCCTCCCCGCCCACTGCCGGTAGGAGGCCTCGGCCTCGGCCCGCTCGGCGATACGGGCCATCGTGCGAACGACGAGCGCCGGCTCGGCACCGATCGCCGTCTCGCCCGACAGCATTACGGCATCGGTTCCGTCGAACACGGCGTTAGCCACGTCGCTGACCTCAGCGCGCGTCGGGGCGGGCGACTGAATCATGCTCTCCAGCATCTGGGTCGCGGTGATGACCGGAACACCGACTTCGACGCAATGGCGCACGATTTTCTTCTGGAGATGCGGCACGTCCTCCATGGGGCACTCGATGCCGAGGTCCCCCCTCGCCACCATCACCGCATCCGAGGCGGCAGTGATCTCGTTGAGGTGTTCCACCGCCATCGCGGTCTCGATCTTGGCGATGAGGCGCACGGGCGTCGAGCCGATCGCCTCGCGCACCTTCTCGATGTCCGCCGCCCGCCGTACGAACGACACGGCGAGGAAGTCGACTCCTGCCGCCGCCATCGCCGCAGCGAACACGAGATCATCTGGCGTGGGTGCGTGCAGCCGGATGCGCTCGGACGGCAGGTGGGCACCCGGCCGGCCCTGCGCCCGGCCACCAGCTTCGACCATCGCGGTGATCGTCTCGCCGACGGCGTGCACCCGTAAGCAGATCCCTCCGTCACCGAGCACGATGCGATCGTCGGGCTTCACATCGGCCAGCAGTGTGGGGTAATCGATTTCGATCCGCTCAGCCGACGAGCCCGCATTCCCTGACGCAAGTTGGAGCATCGAGCCATCCTCCAACAGTGACCCGCCTTCCGGAAACGGGGCGCAGCGCACCTTCGGGCCTGGTAGATCGGCGAGTACGCCGATGGGCCGGCCGACCCGGTCGCTGGCGGCGCGCACGTCGGCGAGCCGCTGAAGGTGCCCCTGGAGGGTGCCGTGGCTCAGGTTCAAACGGAACACGTCCACACCGGCGAGGATCAGTTCCTCGAGGGTCTGGGCGGACTCGCTGGACGGGCCGATGGTGGCCACGATCTTGGTACGTCTTGTCACGGCTGCTTATCTAGTCGGTTATGGAGCTGTTACTGATACGACACGCCCTTCCGGTTCGCCGCGAAGTCGAGGCAGGACGAGCCGACCCCGAACTGTCCGAGGCCGGCCATCGACAAGCCGAGCACCTCGCCGACTACCTCGCGCACGAGAAGTTGCACGCCATCTACGCCAGCCCTCTGCAGCGCGCCCAGCAGACGGCCGCTCCCATCGCGGCCTCGCAGAAGTTGCCGATCGTCACCGCTGACGGCGTCGCCGAGTACGACCGGGACTCCAACGAGTACGTGCCGATGGAGGAGTTGAAGGCCACCAACGATCCCCGCTGGCAGGCCATGCTCGCCGGAGAATGGCAGAACCCCGACGTTCCCCGACCCGAGTGGGAAGCGAACGTGGTAGCAACCGTAGAGGGTTTGATCGACAGCCATTCGTCGGAGCGAATCGCCGTCGTATGCCACGGCGGAGTGCTGTCCGCCTACCTCGGCCACGTGCTGCGAGTGCCGGACAGTCAGAGCTTTTTCTACCCGAACTACACCTCCATCCACCGGGTCGCGGCCGCCCGCTCCGGGGAACGCAGCATTCTCACCATCAACGAGACCGCTCACCTGCGCGGTACCGGACTCCACATCGGGCTGTTCAAGGGCTGATCGACGCATGAACGATCTCATCGCCTTCCTCGACGCCTCGCCGTCGCCGTACCACGCCGTGGCGAGCGCCGGCGCACTCCTGGACGCCGCCGGGTTCCAGCGGGTCGATGAGGCGGACCCGTTGGTCGGTGCGGGGCGCGCCTACCTCACGCGTGGTGGTGCGCTGGTGGCGTGGTCGGCGCCCGCCACGACCCCCGCCCCTTCGGCGATGGCGTTCCGGATCGTCGGCGCCCACACGGACTCGCCCGGGCTGAGGGTGAAGCCGAGTCCCGACATCGGTGGGCTGGGATGGCGCCAACTCGGCGTCGAGGTCTACGGCGGCGCCCTCCTCAACTCCTGGCTCGACCGGGACCTCGGGGTGGCCGGGCGACTCGTGAGTATCGACGGCGACGTCGTCCTCGTGGACGTGCGCGACCCCATCGCCCGCGTCCCCCAACTCGCCATTCATCTCGACCGGGAGGTCAACGAGCGGGGCCTCCTGCTCGACAAACAGCAGCACATCACCCCGGTCTGGGGTGTCGGCCCAGTCACCCGAGGCGACTTTGCGTCGTTCATCAGCGGCGAGGCTGGGATGGATCCAACCTCGTTGGCGGCTTGGGATCTCCAACTGTTCGACCTGACCCCGGCGGCCGTCCTCGGTGCCGACCGGTCGCTGCTGGCGGCGGGCCGACTCGACAACCAGGTCTCGTGTTGGGCGGCGACGACGGCCATGATCGCCGCCGAACCGGCCGTCGGGTTCTCAGTGGTTGCCCTCTTCGACCACGAGGAGGTCGGGTCCGAGAGCGAGACCGGGGCCGCCGGCCCGATCCTCGAAAGGACGCTCGAACGACTCGTGATGGCGGCCGGCGGAGGCCGCGACGAGTATCTCCGGGCGCTCACCCGGTCCACGTGTATCTCGGCGGACAATGCCCACGCCGTCCATCCGAACTATCCGGACCGTCACGACCCGGACCATCGCCCCATGGTGAACGAAGGTCCGGCGCTGAAGCTCAACGCCAGCCAGCGCTACGCCACGTCGGCCCCGACAGCAGCGCTCTTCGAACGGTGTTGCCTCGCCGCCGGGGTACCGATGCAACGCTTTGTGTCGCGCAACAATATGCCGTGCGGTTCTACGATCGGCCCCATCACGTCCACCCGGCTTGGCATCGCCACGGTCGACGTCGGCGTGCCCCAGTTGTCGATGCACTCCGCCCGAGAACTGTGCGGAGTCGACGACCCTGGCTACCTCGTCAACGCGCTCACGGTGTACTTCGGTACGTGATCAGACCCGGGCCTGAGCGAGGTCGAACAGGCGCTGCAACTCGTCGTGTAGTTGTTCGCTCACCCGCTTCATGGCGTCGCGAGGCACGCGCGCTCCGCCCTGCGCCGTCGGCGGCATGATCGGTGGGCCGACGATGACGTGAACCTTGCTCGGGCGGATGAACTTCGAACCCTTCTGCATCACCCGTTCCGTTCCACCGATGCCGACAGGCACAATCGGGACTCCGGCCTTCGTGGCGACGTAGACCGCTCCGTCGAACAGGGGCTGCACGATGGGCCCCGTCTTGCGCTCGCCCTCTGGGTACAACACGAGCGGCTCACCGCCCTTCAGCACGTCGATGCAGCGCAGGAGCGCCTCACGGTCAGCGGTGCCCCGCGTGACGGGGAAGCCACCGAGTGCCGAGAGCAGCCAGCGGAACGGTTGCTTCCTCCACAGTGAGTCCTTGCCCATGTAGCGCACCCGGCGCTTCGTGACCACCGCCCCGACGAGTATGTCGATGTTCGAGCGGTGGACGGGTGCCAGCACATACGGGCCGGAGATCGGCATGTGCTCCTTGCCCTCCCACGTCAAGCGGAACCACACGCGGCTCAGCCCCATCACGATGGCCCGGCAGAATCGGTAGAACGTCCGGCTGGCGAACGTGTTCCCGGCCAGCTGCGTGTCGACCTTCGTCATCGTGTGGTGCTCCTCAATGCTCCGGACCCGGCTGCTCTCGGTCGAGGAGACTGACGATCTCCATGATGACCTCGTCGATGCTCTTGTTGCTCGTGTCGACCACGATGGCCCCCTGCGCCTCACGCAACGGGCCGTCGGCGCGTTCGCTGTCCTTGCGGTCGCGCACCTCGATGCTGTTGACGATCTCATCGATGTCACCGCCTGCCTCGGCGTAGCGGCGTTCCGCCCGCACCACAGGCGAGGCGGTGAGATACACCTTCAGCACGGCATCGGGGAACACGACCGACCCGATGTCCCGGCCTTCGAGCACCCCGCCACCGCGCGCTCGGGCCCAGGCCCGCTGCCGACGCACCAGCTCCGATCGCACACCAGAGTTTGCCGCGACCGCACTGACGTGACGTGTGACCACGGGAGAGCGGACCTCGGCGGTGGCGTCGACGCCGTCGACGAGGACGCCCGACTCACCCACCTCCATGGACACCTCGCGGGCCAACTCGGCCACCCGTTCGGTGGCATCGACGGAAATCCCTCTTCGCATCGCGGCAAACGTCACCGCCCGGTACATGGCCCCGGTGTCCAGGTAGTCCAAGCCGAGTCGAGCGGCCAGGGCGCGGGCGACGGTGGACTTGCCGGCCCCGGCGGGGCCGTCGATAGCAATCACGAACGGGTTGCTCTCCGATGACACGGCGCTACCAGTTCGTGCCGATGGGCCGGCCCTCGTCATAGCCCGCCGAGCTCTGGACGCCGACGACGGCACGTTCGTGGAACTCCGGGATGCTGTCGGCACCCGCATACGTGCACGCGCTGCGCACGCCCGCCACGATCTGGTCCAAGATGTCCTCGACGCCCGGCCGCTCGGGGTCCAGGTACATCCGTGACGTCGAGATGCCTTCCTCGAACAGTTCCTTGCGAGCCCGTTCGAACGCCGTCTCGTCGCGGGTGCGGTTCTTCACGGCTCGGTTGGAGGCCATCCCGAAGCTCTCCTTGTAGAGCCGGCCCTCGAGGTCGCGCAGCGTGTCAGCCGCCGACTCGTACGTGCCGGCCAACCAGGACCCG
The DNA here is from genome assembly GCA_046597895.1 of Ilumatobacteraceae bacterium. GTDB lineage: Bacteria > Actinomycetota > Acidimicrobiia > Acidimicrobiales > Ilumatobacteraceae > WLJO01. The sequence goes on along the minus strand of JBKJJS010000335.1, from coordinate 8,256 downwards.
AACATCACGCTGGCGGCACCGGCGGCCAGCGCCAAGGCGACATCGCGCGGGTAACGGACGCCACCATCGGCCCATACGTGTTTGCCGTGGCGGCGGGCTTCGGCGGCGCACTCCAGCACGGCCGAGAACTGCGGGCGACCGACGCCCGTCATCATCCGAGTGGTGCACATCGCGCCCGGGCCGACGCCCACCTTCACGACGTCGGCGCCCGCCTCGATGATCTGGCGCGTTCCGTCGACGGTGACGACGTTGCCGGCCACAAGGGGCACCCCATCCACGACATGGCGGATCTCCTCGATCGCCCGCAGCATTCTCGTCTGGTGTCCGTGGGCGGTATCGATGACGAGCACGTCCGCTTCGGCCGCCACCAGGGCCTTGGCCTTCGCAGCCGGGTTGCCATTGATACCGACCGCCACTGCGACGAGCAAGCGACCGTGACGATCCACCGCCGGGCGGTAGATGGTGGATCGCAGGGCACCTCGACGGGTGACACAGCCGATCATGCGACCATCGGCACCCACCACGGGAGCCGCGGAGATGCGGAGACGGCTCAAGTGCTCGTGAATCACCTCGAGCGCGGTGCCATCCTCGACAGTGACGACATCTCGGGCCATGACGTGTTGGAGTTGGGTGAAGCGGTCGAACCCGGCCGCATCGCCTTCGGTGAAGATGCCTACGGGCTTCTCGGCCTCGTCGATCACGATGACCGCACCGTGCGCCCGCTTGTTGATGAGGCCGAGCGCGTCGCCGATGGTGTGATGCGGCGAGAGCGTGATGGGCGTCTCGTAGACGGGGTGGCGGGACTTCACGAACGCGATGACCTGCTCGATGACATCGATCGGAATGTCCTGCGGCAGGACAACCATGCCCCCTCGTCGGGCCACGGTTTCCGCCATACGTCGGCCGGCCACCGCCGTCATGTTCGAGACCACGACGGGAATGGTGGTCCCAAGGGCATCCGGCGTGGACAGGTCGACATCGAGTCGCGATGGGACCGACGACAGGCTCGGCACCATGAAGACATCGTTGTACGTGAGGTCGAAGGGCGGCACGTCGTTCAGAAACCGCATAGGGCGAGCAAGGCTATCCGGCCGGGTAGCGTGGCCAGTCATGCCTGATCCCGAGGCGTCCTCGACCGACGCCCACGACCCTTCTGACACCCCTGTCGTTCTGGTCCACGGCTGGGCCGGGTCGTTTGTCGAGACCTGGCAACGCAGCGGCATGACGACGCTCATCGCCGAGGCCGGCCGCGACGTGATCGGCGTCGATCTGCTCGGTCACGGCACCGCTCCGAAGCCTCACGACCCTGAGGCGTACGAAGACATGACGGCCCGCATTCTCGACGCACTGCCGGATCGTCCGGTCGACGCCGTCGGGTTCTCGCTCGGCGCCATCACGCTGCTGCAGTTGGCGTGCCAGCAACCGCACCGATTTTCTCGCATCGTCCTCGCTGGCATCGGGGAAAGCGTGTTCCGCCACGACGAGGCACAGCGCCAGCGGATGATCGCCGGCGTGGAAGGCCGCGCCGACGCGTCCGATATCGCCGCTCAGGTGTTCGGCAACTACGCGGACCGGCCGGGGCAGGACCCGGTAGCCCTCGCCGCGGTCTTGAAGCGCCCGCACACCTACGAGCTCACGCCCGAGCGACTCGCCGCCGTGACATGCCCTGTACTCGTGGCGATCGGCGACAAGGACTTCGCCGGTCCTGGCCAACCGCTCGCCGACGCGTTGCCGAACGCCACCCTCGTCGTCCTGCGTAACGTCGACCACTTCGCCACACCCGAGGCGTTCGCATTCATGGACGCCGCGCTGGAGTTCCTCGACTGCGTGTGATCCCCGAGCCCGCCCGATGACCGAGATCACAACCGACGCCGGTCGGGCGGCGGCGGTACTGCAGGCCGGTGGGCTCGTCGCCATGCCCACCGAGACGGTCTACGGGTTGGGCGCCGACGCCGAGAATGAAAGGGCGGTCGGGCGAATCTTTGCGGTGAAGGGTCGCCCGGCCGATCACCCGCTCATCGTGCACCTCGCGGTGGCAGCCATGGTCGACGATGGTTGGGCGTCATCGTGGCCCGAGACGGCCGCCCTTCTGGCCGACGCGTGCTGGCCTGGTCCGCTGACGCTGCTCGTGCCGGCCGGCCACCGGATCGGGGCGTTCGTCACCGGTGGACGACCGACGGTTGGCTTACGAGTACCCGCCCACCCACTGGCCACGGAGATGTTGCACGCGTTCGGGGGCGGGGTGGCGGCACCGTCGGCCAACCGCTTCGGCATGGTGAGCCCCACATCGGTCGCGCATGTGCTGGCCGACCTCGGTGACGACGTCGATCTCGTACTCGATGGAGGCGACTGTCCCATCGGCGTTGAGTCCACGATCGTCGACTGCACGGTGTCACCACCGCAGGTGCTACGGCCGGGAGCGATCACCGTCGAGCAGATCACTGCGCTCGTCGGTTCGGTGATGCCGGCGACGGGACCGAGCAGGGCGGCCGGGATGCTCGCCGCCCACTACGCGCCGCTGGCGGTCGTGGAGTTGGTGCCCGACCGGCGGGCCGCCGCCGCCCGATGCGCCGACCTAGCCTCCGTTGGAGTGGCCGCGGTGACCCTCGATGCCACCGGTGACCCGGTCGACGTGGCCAGAACGCTCTATTCCCAACTGCGGGCCGCCGACGTTGCTGGCGCTGCGGTCATCCTGGCGATCATGCCTCCCGCCGCCGGACTCGGCCACGCCATCCGGGATCGCCTGACGAAGGCCGCCGCCCACCGTTCCTGAGCGGTTCGACCGGGTTCTGGGCGACAATCCACAGGGCTGGCCCTGTGGATTGCGCGCCAGAACGTGCGCCGGACGGGCCCCGTCAGGGCTCTTGGTAGCGGCCCAACTGGTTGACATGGGCGACCCAGAGGTCACGGACCGTTTCGACGTCCGGCACCGGAGTGCCGCCGATGCTGGCGACGGTGAGACTCACTGTGCTTCCCCCGGCGTCGGGGACGAGTTCGAGCCGACACCAGCAGTGGTCAGGTTCGTAGAGGTGGACGTCGAGTAGGTAGGGCGGCTCGTCGACCAGTACCTCCCCGATCCATGACGTGACGATAAGGAGCGCCTCGAAGGCCTCGGCCGGGAGGGCCTCGATGGTGAACGACGGGCTGTCCTGCTCGATATGACGTCGACCCCCGCGTGGCCTCATCACCCGCGACCGCGTCGGCGGAGGCGGAGGCGGAGGCGATGACGGGGACGAGGTCTGAGATCGGGTCGCCTGCTGTCGCACACCGAGAATGCGCCGACCCGTGACGTGGGCCACCGCCGCCTCGAACGCCACATTGACGTCCTTCATCAACTCCTCGGAGCCGCCGCTGTCCGGATGAGCGGTGAGAGCCAACCGGCGTCGCGCCGCCCGGATGTCGGCGAGGGTGGCGTCGATGGGAACGCCGAGAAGGCCGAACGGATCGTTCACGCGGCCGAGTCTGCCAAACCGAGTCAGCGGCCTGTGAAGTCCGGCGACCGCTTCTCCATGAAGGCCGCCACGCCTTCGCGGAAGTCGTCCGTACGGAACAGCGGGAGCAACTGCAAGAACACGTGGTGGACGTTCTGCTCGAACGTCTCGGTCTCCGCCGCTCGCATCATCCGCTTGATGGCCCTCACGGCGAGCGGCGCATTGGCCGCTACCTCGCCCGCCAGATCGGCGGCCCGCTTGGCCAATTCGTCGGCGGGTACGACATGGTTGACCAAGCCGAGTTCGAGCGCCTCCCCCGCTGTCAGGGTCCGACCGGTGAACGTGATCTCGGCAGCTTTGGCGTAGCCCACGATGCGTGGGAGCAGCCAGGTGCCACCACTCTCGGGCAGGATCCCCCGCTTGGCGAAGCCCGGGTTGAGCTTGGCCGTCTCGGATGCGATGCGGATGTCGCAGCCGAGCGCGATGTCGAGGCCATATCCGGCCGCGCCGCCGTTGAGGGCACAGATCGTCGGCGTGTCCAGGTTGTGGAGCACGATCGGCGGAGCATCGCGGATCTCGAACTCGCCCGGGTTGGTGTCCAGGTTGCCCATGTTCCCGAGGCTGCCCTTCGGCCCGCTCATCTGCGCCGCCAGGTCGAGGCCAGCGCAGAATGCCCGGCCCGCCCCGGTGAGCACGATACATCGCACGTCACGGTCCCGGTCGGCGTCCAACAGCCGGGCCGAGAGATCGCTCAACATCGGTCCCGAGATCGTATTCATCCGCTCGGGGGCGTTCAGGGTGATCGTGGCCACATGGTCGACGATGTCGTACAGAACTTCGCTCATAGCTCGGACTGTAGACACCGAGCCGCTCGGTACCGTCATCTCGGTGCAGACGCCGATCGCCCAGCCGAATGACCTCGTCGACCTGGACGGCACCTGCGAGGTGCTGCTCATTCGCCACGGTCGATCGGCCGATGTGGTGCCTGGCTCGGCGGAGTCGCTCGATCCTCCGTTGCACGGCGAGGGTGTCGAGCAGGCCCGACTGCTCGACGAGCGCCTGGCCGGCAAGCGCATCGACGCCGTGTATTCTTCCCACCTGGCCCGGGCCCGCCAGACGGCCGCCCCGCTCGCCGCCCGTCGTGAATCGTCTGTGACGATATTCGAGGATCTGGAGGAGGTCCGGCTCGGCGACTGGGCCAAGGGCGAGTTCCGGCGCAGGGTCGCCACCCGGGACCCGGAGTGGCTCGAGTGGACCAAGCGGCGAACGTGGGACGGCGTGCCGGGGGCGGAGGGCGATGCTGCCTTCCGCGAGCGCGTCAGCACGGTCGTGGACTCGCTGGCGGAGCGGCATCGGGGCGGCACGATCGCCGTCGTCGTCCATGGCGGGGTGATCGGTACCTACCTGGCTCACGCGCTCACGATGCCCTACTCGCTGTGGATGAGCTGCGAGAACACCAGCATCTCCGTGGTGCGCATCGGGGCCGACGGCGTCCACGTCATCACCGTGAACGACACCCACCATTTGTTCGACCCCGTCCTCGGACACTGAGCCCCGCTACGTTCGGGGGCCATGTCTGATGTCACTCGCCCTGCCCCCGTCCGTACGCGTGTCACCGAGATGTTGGGGATCGACTACCCCATCATCCAGGCGCCGATGGGCTGGATCGCTCGGGCGCAACTGGCGTCGGCCGTGTCCAACGCCGGCGGGATGGGGATCATCGAGACGTCGTCGGGCCAACTCGACGAGGTCCGCGAGGAGATCCGCAAGATGGCCGATCTCACGGACAAGCCCTTCGGCGTCAACATTGCCGGGCTGTTCGTGCGTGACCCGTCGATCGCCGACTTCGTGATCGCTCAGGGCGTCAAGTTCGTCACCACCTCGGCCGGCGACCCGAATCAGTACGCCCCTCCGCTGCGGGCGGCCGGCCTGAAGGTGTTCCACGTCGTGCCGACGCTCAAGACGGCGCTCAAGGCCATCGCCGTTGGCGTGGACGGGCTCGTCGTGGAGGGAGGCGAGGGTGGAGGCTTCAAGAGCCCGCGGGACGTGGCCACGATGGTGCTGCTGCCGCTCGTGGCGTCCAAGGTCGGTGTGCCGATCGTCGCCGCCGGAGGGATCGTCGATGGCCGGAGCATGGCGGCGGCGTTCGCCCTCGGCGCCGAGGGCGTGCAGATGGGCACCCGCATGGTGTCGGCGGCCGAGTCGCCCGTGCACGAGAACTGGAAGAACGCCATCGTCGCCGCCGCCGAGACCGACACAGTATTTCTCAACCGTTTCTCTCGTCCTGGTCTGCGAGCAATGCGCACTGAGCGCAGTGAGCGGCTGGAGAAGGACGATCACGTGCCCATGAGCGAGATGAGCCGGGCCATGGATCTCTACTTTGGGGGCGATATGGAGGCTTCCCTCGCCCTCACCGGTCAGGTGGCGGGCCGGATCGAATCAGTGCGGCCGGTCAAGGAGATCATCGAGGAGACCATCTCCGAGTTCCACGACATCTGCCGCTCCCTCTACCGTTTCGCCTGATCCGACCAGATCCGACACGACCGAGCGGGTCGACACAACGAGGTTCACCAAGGTCAACCACAGCACGGTGGCGAGGCCCACGTGGAGACCGACGAGCGCCACCGGCACATCCGAGAAGTACTGGATGTAGCCGACCGTGCCTTGCAGCATCCCGATGAAGAGGAACGAGGTGAGCGCGTTCTCGAGACGGGCCCGGTCCGCCGAGCCCCGCAGGCGCCACACGAGGAACAGGGCCATGGCGAGCGTGACCAGGACGGTGACGCTGTGGATCCGGGCCACGGACGTGATGGCGAACCCGAACCGCCGAACCGGCTCACCCTCGTATTGCCCACTGTGGGGCCCCGCCCCCGTGACCACCGTTCCGGTGACGAGCGCAAGAGCACCGAGCGCGGCCACGGCCCACACGAGGTGCATCGTGGCGGGAGCGACACCGCTCACCCAGCGATCGCCGTCGGCGAGCGAGGCGCGGCGGTGGAGCACGAGCGCCGCCGCGAGGATCACCATCGACAGCAGGAAGTGCATCTGCACCGCCATCGGGTGCAGAGCCGTGAGTACGACGATTCCACCGAGCACGGCCTGGCCCATCACGCCGGCCACGAGCGACAGCGAGAGCCAGGTCAGGTCGGGACGTCGGGGGCGGCGGACGAGCGCCCCGGCGACGGCGAGAATCACTGCCACCCCGACGACGCCGGTGAAGAGCCGGTTCAACTGCTCAATGGCGGCGTGCGAACTGGAGACATCGATGAGCTTCTCGGCGTTGCAACGAGGCCAGTCGGTGCACCCGAGCCCGGAGTCCGTGAGCCGTACGAGTGCTCCGGTCACCACGATGGCGGTGAGCGAGACCAGCGCGGCGAACGTGAGCTTGCGGTACGTCGTCGGCGACAGGCGGGGGGCGCGCATGACGTCTCACAGCGTACGGGCGCCTCCCGGTGATCACCTAGCGTTCGCGGAGTGCTGACCTCGTTCGACGACTTTCCTATCCACCAGGGCTCCCTTCCGGTGGCACTCACCGCCACCTCGGACCCGAACCACTACGACCGCTACTTCTTCAACGGCTACACGAGGGACGGGTCGTTGTACTTCGCCGCCGCCATGGGCCTCTACCCCAACCGACACGTGGCAGACGCGGCGTTCAGCGTCGTGCGCGGTGGTGAACAGGTGAACGTCCATGCGTCCCGACGAGCGCCACTCGACCGCCGGGACGCGCTGACCGTCGGGCCTATCCAGGTCGAGATCATCGAGGGTCTCAAGGTGCTGCGCCTGGTCATCGACTCGCCCGAGCACGGGCTTCGTGCCGACCTCGTGTTTCGCAATCGCACGTTGGCGATCGAGGAACCCCCCTTCTTCCGCCGAGCCGGGCAGCGCGTGTGGTTCGACTACACGCGGCTCACCCAGTTCGGGGCGTGGGAAGGTTGGCTGGAGGTGGACGGCGAGGTGATCGAGATCGCCAGCGCCGACACGTGGGGCTCCCGTGACCGGTCATGGGGCATCCGTCCGGTCGGCGAGCGCAACGCGTATGGGGCGCCGACCGGAATGCCACAGTTCTACTGGCTGTGGGCTCCCCTGAACTTCGAGGGCTTCTGCACCCACTTCGACGTCAACGAGACGCCCGACGGCAGCCGCTGGCACGAAGAGGCGCTCTACGTTCCACTCGATGGAGCAGAGGCGGTGCGCATGGCCGCCTCGCCGTACCGCATCGACTGGGCGCCCGGCACCCGTCACGCCGCGGGGTTCGAACTCTCGCTCATCCAGGCGGACGGGGCGATCTCGCATCTCACGCTCGAGCCGATCCTGAACTTCCAGATGCTCGGGATTGGCTACGGCCACCCCGAATGGGCGCACGGCGTGTGGAAGGGCGAACTGGCGGTCGGCGGCGATCGCTGGTCGCTCCCCGTGGCGACGCCGACCGCGCCTGAACACGTCCACATCCAGGCGCTCAGCCGGGCCACCTTCGAGCATCCGGACGGCCGAATCGACCACGGCATCGGAATACTCGAGCAGATGGTGATCGGGCCCCACGATCCCACCGGCCTGACTGGCCTCTTCGACGGCGCCTAGTTCGTCATCAAACCGTCATGCATCGGAGGCTCGGGCGTTTCTATGACTGAACACCCAAGAAACAACTCTGAGGAGTCAACGATGAAGACCCGAACCCTGGCGCTCCTGGCGCTGACCCCCATTGCACTGCTGGCGATGGCGGGCCCCGCCGTGGCGAAGGATGGCGGCCACGGCCATGGCAACGGCCACGGCCACCATCACACCGTCACCTCGCTGAAGACCCAGCTGAGGGGCACCAACGAAG
>JBKJJS010000188.1:0-7545 GCA_046597895.1 Ilumatobacteraceae bacterium | reverse complement strand
GTGGCAATCTTCGAAACCTCCATCTCGACACCGCCAGGGGCGCAACCCCCAGAACCAGTCGTGAACATCATCACCGAACCCGACACATTCGCCGACACCATCGCCAAATACTTCGGGATCGACCCCGCCACCGCCCCCGAGCCCGGTACGAGAACGAAACGGTTCTGCCACACCACCACCGGTGTCCCCGTCGCCCCCGCCGAGATGTTGGCGGCGGTGTTGGCCGGTCACATCCGACGGGTAGTCCTCGATTCCGCCTCTGTCGTGATCGACATGGGTCGCAAACAACGGTTCTTCACCGGGAACGCCAGGGTCGCGGCACACATGACAAACCCAACATGTGTCTACGTCGGCTGTGAGATCCCCGCCGCCAGATGCCAGACCGATCACTTGACGGACTGGCAACACGGCGGCCACACCAACCCCGACGACGGGGCACCATGCTGCCCGAGACACAACCTGGGCAAGAACCGCGGCTACACCATCACCCGCGACCCCCACGGCCGCTACCACACCTACCGACCCGACGGCACCGAAATGACCTGAGGCCTGAGGTGTGAATCCGGGGAGTGCCGAAACGCGAAGCCGGGTTGTAGCGATACCCGTCGGGCATCGACATCCGGCGATGATGGGGCGGTGACGCGACTCGACGATCTGGCTGACGCGTGGCGCTTGGCGTTGGAGTCGTGGGCGATCCCCCCGGCGATCCTCGACGCCGCGCCGGTGTCGCCGTGGATTCACCCGCCGAAGATGTTCCGTATGGCGGACGACGACGGCGTCGTGCCCGACACGGCATCGTTCCATCAGGCACGCGCCGCGCTCGAGGGGCGCGGGTCGGTGCTCGACATTGGCTGCGGCGGCGGACGGTCGAGCCTTCCGCTCGGATCTCTCATCACGCGGGTCACTGGGGTGGACGAGAGCGAGGCGATGCTCACGCAGTTCCGGGAGGCAGCGGCCGCCCGATCCATCGAATGCGCCACGGTGCTCGGCCGTTGGCCGGATGTCTCGACCCAGACCGCACGAGCCGATCTCGTGGTGTGCCATCACGTGGCCTACAACGTGGCGGACATCGTGCCGTTCCTGCGCGCACTCACGGACCATGCCGACAGTCGAGTCGTGATGGAGTTGACCGCGCACCACCCGCAATCCACTCTCAACGCCCTCTGGTTGCGATTCTGGGGATTGACCCGGCCGACCCAACCGACGTACGAACTTCTGGTCGAGATCGTGCGGGCCATGGGATTCGATCCCGTCGTGGAGACCGCGGCACGTGCACCACGACGAGGGGCGCTCGATCGGGCCGAGCTCGTGGCGTTCGTGCGCCAGCGCCTGTGCCTCACGCCTGACCGCGACCTCGATATCGGCGAAGCACTCGGTGCTGATCCGGTCCTTGCAGTGGACGACTTCGCCACGCTGGCCTGGGCCCCGGCCTGAGTCAGGTCAGTCCCAGCTCACCGCACGGTGCCGGGTGCTAGCATGCTTGCATGACGGCAACGTTGACAATTCGGGTTGATGATCAACTTGCTGAGATGGCGCGGGATCGTGCGCACGAGAAGGGAATCTCGCTGAACCAGTACGCGACGGACCTGCTGCGTGCGGCGCTCGACCCGTCGTCGAGCGGGGATTTGGTCGAGTCGCTGAGGGAACGCCTTCGCCGCGCGGGGCTAGATGTGCCCCGAGCGACCGCGCCGACCGGCTCGGCTCTGCGACCGGCCTCGGATGTTGTTACTGCAGCGATGGAGGCGGCGGGACAGGGCACTGCGCTGTCTGACATCGTGTCTCACGGCCGCGGGTGAGCGGTGCGTATTTCGACTCGTCGGCGATCGTGAAACTGTACGCCAACGAATTACACCACGAAGCGGTGCGAGATTTTGCCGGGGTTCCAATTTGTACCTCGCTCGCCCGCGTGGAGGTCACGGCAGCATTTTTTGGCAAAGCCCGCTCTGGTGAGATCTCTGTGGACGTCGCTGAAGTGCTCAGAGATGTCTTCTTCGCCGACTGGGGTGAAGGACGGTTTCTCCATATTGCTCCCGACGAACAGGTCGAGACCGAAGCAGCACGGCTTGCCTCGGTGTACATGGTGCGGGGCTTCGACGCTGTGCATCTCGCGACTGCCAACGCTGCTCGTCGCGCGGTGCCTGAGTTGGTCCTCTTCGCGTGTTTCGACCAGCGCCTGAGTCAAGCGGCAACCAGTGAACAGTTTCAACTGTTGTCGGTCACGTGACCAAGGCCGAGGGGTGGCGGTCGTCAGTTCACCTCTCGGTGACGGATGCCCTTCGGGTCCAGGATGGCCAGCACCGCGAGGTCCTCGTCGGTCGGCTGGCGGGTCTCGGCAACGCCGCCGTCCATCGCGAGCCCGAAGCCGGTGTTCGCCACGACCTCCTCGACAGACACGCCGGGATGGACGGACGCCAGACGCATCCGGTGGTCTGACGTCTCGAAGTCGAGCACGGCCAGGTTCGTGACGATCCGCGGGATGCGGTGGAACCGCCCGCCCCTGCCGAGCCCCGCGGCGCGGTCGTAGCCGAGCCCGCTGGCCATGTCGACCGCGGCCGTGAACACCTGGGCAGTGTGCTTGGGAACGAAGAAGCTGGTGGCGTGATTGACGGTGTTGCCGGGCCCGCCGCGCACTCCGAGTAGTTGCGTCTTCGGCTGAGCCCATGGACCGATCACCGAGATGTTGGTGTTGCCGAAGCGGTCGATCTGCGAGGCGCCCATCATCACGTGGCGCCGCCCGCTCCACAGTGTGTCGAACACGGAGCGGAACGGGATCCAGCCCTCGACGACCTTGTCGGTACCACCGAGCGGCAGGTTGCCGGCCACGAAGAACGCCTCTCCGTCGCTGATGAGCAGGTCCGGTTCGAACGTGGCCCTGGCGAGTCGGACACCGAGCATCTGGATCGTTCCCATGCCGGACGCAAAGATCTCGCCGTCGCCCCGCCACGCCTCGGCGCAGGCGACCACACAGATGTCGGCCCGGGTGATCTCAGTCACGGCGGCGGACCGCCTGCTGGTATTCAGCTTCGCTGCCGGCGAGGTAACGGGTCACGAACGCCGACCACTGTTGCGGATCGGCGGCAGCGGTGGCGTACTCGCGCTGGAAGCCTTCGTCGCGCGGATAGTCCGGCTCGCACGACGTGAAGTGAGCGCCGTTGGGGGCCTCGATCACGCCGTCCACCATCGAACGGTTGATGCGCAACGTGTGGAACGAGCCTTCCTTCAACAGGTCTTCGGTGGGCACGATTCGCTCGCAGCTCACGAATCGCTGCCCAAGTGCGCACGCGCCGAGAACGAGATCGTCGAAGTACAGGTCAGTCCCGAGGTGCTGAGCATTGCCGCGGGCATCGGCGCGGTTGAGGTGCACGAACGCGGCGTCGAGATTCAGCGCCGGGACGGCCAACAGGTCTTCGCCGTCGGCATACGGCGACCTCACCGTGCGCAGGTGCGGGTGCACGTCCATTACCCCGCTGCCGAGGCCCGCCCGGGTCGGTAGGAAGGGCAGGCGAAGCGAGGCCGCGTAAAACCCCCACTGCATCATGCCTTCGTCCCACTCGGCCACTTCGGCGATGGTGCCGCGCTGACGCGCCAGGCGGAAGTGGGGTTCGAGCGGAATCGAATCCAACGTGACGAACGCGAATACGAGCTTGCGGACTTTTCCTGCCGCGCACAGCAAGCCGACGTCAGGTCCGCCGTACGACACGATCGTGAGATTCGTGATGTCCGTGCGGAGCAGGGCGCGTACGAGGGACATCGGCTTGCGTCGCGATCCCCAACCGCCGATGCCCAGCGTCATGCCGGATTCGAGGTGGGCGACAGCGTCGTCCTCCGTCATCCGCTTGTCAGCCACTCGGCGGGGTCGCCTTCGCCTTGGTGGTGCCAGAGAAGTCGTCGCGCAACTCGTCGCTCACGCCGGTGAGGTTCAGCTCGTACGTGAAGCCCTGCTCGAAGCGGTAGCTGCGCTTCACGTCCCACGGGTCGATGCCGTTCAGGCTCTCCTTGGCGGCGCGCATCACGATGGGCGACTTGGCGGCGATGGTGGTCGCGACTTCGAACGCTGCTGCCCGGAGCTCGGGGCGAGAGACGACTTTCAGGATGCTGCCGTAGTGGTGGAGTTCGGCGGCGGTCGCGGTGGCCGCCGTGTAGACCATGGCGCGCATCTTGTGCTGCGGGACGAGGCGGGCAAGGTGGGTGGCGGCGCCCAGCGCGCCGCGGTCAACCTCGGGCAGGCCGAAGTAGGCGTCGTCCGATGCGACGATGATGTCGGCATTGCCGACGAGACCGATACCGCCGCCGACGCAGAACCCGTGCACCGCGGCGATGACTGGCACCGGACAGTCGTACACGGCGGCGAACGCGGCGTAGCAGCCCTTGTTCGCGCCGATCAGGGCGCCAAAGCCGACGGTCCGCTGCATCTCTTTGATGTCGACCCCTGCGTTGAATCCCTTGCCTTCGGCGCGCACGACGACCACCCGAGTGGCCGCGTCCCGCCCCACGAGTGTCAGGGTGTCGGCCAGTTCGAACCACTCGGCCACGGTCAACGCGTTGACCGGCGGACAGTCCATCACGACCTCGGCGATGCCCCGATCGTCGACATCCACGATAATCCCCACGCCGTCCACGTTAGTTGGCACGTGGGTCCTGACGATCAGGTGACCCGGAAGACCTCGTACTCGACGGCACCGGGCAGGACTCGGCCACGACCGACGAACACCGTGTGGTTCACCCAGGCGTACCGCTCGTCGCCCGTCTCGAGCCGGGGCGTCGTGCGGAAGTAGGCGTCGTCGAACGAGCCCTCCTCGCCGCTCAGCATCTTGTCCTGCACCTTGGCCATCTCGAGCACGCCGGTGTAGTGCACATAGATGACGGCGCCGTCCGTGGTGCGCAGTTGGGCCCGGACGTCGAGCCTTCCGTAGCCGTCGGGCCCGATGGTGATCCAGTCGCCACCTGGCGGGATGAACTCGCCGTTGATGCGATCCCCATGCGCGGTTCCGGCGGTAACGCCGACGACCATGCGAACGCCGACCGCCGTGGGACCGACGATGAGTGTTTCGCCGAGTTGGGCCCGCATCGTGAATTCGTAGATGAGTTCCATGCGCCAAGCCTGGCACATCGCCCGGCCTACGCTGCCGGGCGTGGCGCTCTCGATCGACTTCGCAGGCCGGGTCGTGCTCGTCACCGGTGGCACCAAGGGCGTCGGCCGGGGCATCGCGCAGCGGTTCGCCGACGCGGGGGCGACGGTTGCTGTCTGTGCCCGCCATCGCGTTGACGACCTGCCGTTCGGTTGGACGTTCGTGGGCGCTGACCTGCGCGATGGCGACGCGGCCGCTGGCGCGGTGGACGCCGTCGTGGAGCGCTGCGGTCGTCTCGACTTCCTCGTGAACAACGCCGGTGGCTCACCGCCCGCCGACACGGCCACTGCGTCGGCGAAGTTCACAGAGCGCATCGTCGCCTTGAACCTGCTATCCGCCATGTACGCCAGCCAGCGGGCGAACCATCACATGCAGGCGCAGTCGGAGGGCGGCGCGATCGTCAACATCGCCAGCGTGTGCGGTGTCCGCCATTCGCCGATCACGGCGGCCTACGGCGCCGCCAAGGCTGGGCTGCTGAACTTCACCACGACGATCGCCCACGAGTGGGCGCCCAAGGTGCGGGCCAACGCCGTCGTCGTCGGCCTCGTGCGCACCGAGCAGGCGGGCCTGTTCTACGGCGACGAGGATGGCATCGCGAGGGTCGCCCGCACGATCCCTCTCGGGCACCTCGCCGAGCCCTCCGAGATCGGCGACATCTGCGTGTACCTGGCATCGCCGTTGGCGACCTACGTCACCGGTGCCACCATCAGAGCCGATGGTGGCGGAGACCGCCCAGCGTTCCTCGACGCCGCGGCCGGCTGATCCCGTCGTGCTCGACGGGGGAGTCTGGGCTCAGGGGTGCTGGCTCGACACCGAGACCACTTCACCGGTCATGTAGGACGAGTAGTCCGAGGCTAGGAAGACGATGACGGTGGCGATCTCCCATGGCTCGGCCGCCCGCCCGAACGCTTCCCTGGCAGTGAGCTCCGCCAACAGTTCGTCGCTCGTGACCTTGGCCAGGTTGGCGTGCATGGCCAGCGACGGCGCGACCGCGTTGACGCGAACGCCGCGCGGTGCCGCTTCCATTGCCGCAGTGCGGGTCAGGGCCATGACTCCGGCCTTCGCCGCGGCATAGTGGGCCTGGCCGGTCTGCGCCCGCCAGCCGAGTACGGACGCATTGTTGACGATGACGCCCGAGCCCCGCTCGTACATGTGGCGCAGCACGGCGCGGGTCATACGGAACGTGCCGGTGAGCGTGACGTCGAGGACGAGATTCCACTGATCGTCGGTCATGTCGTGGATCTCGGCGGTGCCGCCAAGGCCGGCGTTGTTGACGAGCACGTCGATGCGCCCGAGGTGCTCGCTCGCCGCCGCCACGAGCGCCTGTACGTCGCCCTCGTGAGTGACATCACACCTGATGCCACGCACACCGAGTTCGACGGCAGTCTCGGCGAGGCGTCGCTCGTGCGAGTCCGAGATGACGACCCGGGCGCCTTCCTCCAAGCAACGGCGAGCGGTGGCCGAGCCGATCCCCGATCCCGCCGCCGCCGTGACGAGCACCCCCTTGCCTTCGAGCAGCCCGTGCCCCGCAGGAGGCGTTGGCCGGGCGTCCGACCCCTCAGGCATTTGGCTTCTCGTTCGCGGCGGCCGCCAACCGCATTTCCTCGACCTTGGCGAGGAAGGGCATCATCTCCATGCCGACGGTGCCACCGATCGTGGCGGCAATCTCCTCCGGGGTCCAGCGACCGGCCTTGTGCATGGAGCGCACCTCGCGAGGCTGGCTCCACACCGCGATCTTGCCTCCGACCACCGTGTACACCTGGCCGGTGACGGCCCTTGACTCGTCGGCCAAAAGGTAGACGGCCATCGGGGACACGTCCTCCGGGTCGCCGTTCTCGGCAAGTTGCATCGGGACGTTGGCACTCATCCGGGTGCGGGCAACGGGGGCGATGCAGTTGGCCCGCACGCCGTAGCGCTCGAGGCCGAGCGCTGCGGCATAGGTGAGCGACACGATGCCTCCCTTGGCCGCCGCGTAGTTCGCCTGGGCGGTTGAACCGAGGGCCCACACGCCAGAGGTGAAGCCGATGAGCGAGCCACCGCCATCCTGCTTGCGCATGACTGCGCTGGCCGCCCGGAACACCGTGAACGTGCCCTTCAGGTGGACGCGCACGACATCGTCGAACTCGTCCTCGCTCATATTGAACAACATCCGTTCGCGCAGGATGCCGGCCACGCAGACGGCGCCATCGATGCGACCCCATGTGTCCAGCGCGGCGTCGACTACGGCGGTTCCGCCAGCCATGCTCGACACATCGGACGCCACCGCCACAGCCTCGCCGCCGGCGGCCATGATCTCATCGACGACGGACTGTGCAACCGTGCTCGACGGCTCTGTGCCATCCATACTCACGCCGTAGTCGGCGACGACGATCCTGGCCCCGGCCCTGGCGCAGTCGAGCGCGATGCATCGGCCAAT
>JBKJJS010000143.1:0-4590 GCA_046597895.1 Ilumatobacteraceae bacterium | reverse complement strand
CTCGTACTTGACGGGCACGGGTTGTTCGACCGTGTCGCCGGTCTCGGGATCCTCGAGGACGACGATGCCATCCGGTGTACCGAAGACGATCCCGTACACCGGGATCCCTGCCTCCTTGGCGACAAGGGCGCCCACCTGGCCGGTCGTGCCGCCCTCGACGGTCTCGCCGTCGGTGAGCACGACGACCGCGGCGGGGTACTCTCCACCGGCCGTCGTGGGCCGGCCGTCATCCCCCGTGTCGAGGGCGTCGGTAATGGTGTTCGTCGCCCCCTCGATGGCACCGCCAATGTTTGTGCCCGGGCCGAGCCGGAGGCGATCAATGGCGTTGTCGACCTTGTCGCGGTCGAGCGTCGGTTGTACCCGGGTACGCACGTCGAAACTGAACGACACGAGACCGACGTCGATCGAAGGGTCGACCTGGGCGACGAACTCCTTGGCGGCAGTCTTCGCCGCCTCGAACCTGCTCGGTTCCACATCGTCGGCCTGCATGGACAGCGACACGTCGAGGGCCAACATGATGATGGACCGCTCCCCGGCGACCCGCTCGGTCCGGTACGGCTGGGCGGAGGCAATGATCCCGATCGCCAGCGCCAGCAGCGTCAACGCGGCGACGACGTGCCGGCGCCACCCCGGTCTCTTCGGCGCGATCGACGCGAGCAGGTCGAGGTTGGTGAAGCGAACGGCGCGTTGGCGCCTCCGCCGAATTGACCACAGGTAGAGCGCAGTCAGCGGCAGCAACCCGAGGAGAAGCCAGAACCGGACGGGCTCCGCGAAGTTGGAGTTCACAGGCCCGTCCTTCCCGCCGCGCCGGCGAGGCGAAGGGCGCCTGCCCGAGAGCCGGCCCGCCGGCGCAGCTCCACGAACCGGACGAGATCACCGATCCAGTCCCGGTCGGTGCGCAGCTGCAAGTGATGGGCGCGCACGGCGGCCAGGTCGGCCCGGATCTGCTCGCGCTGAGCGGCCGCCGCCTCGGCGTACCGCCGACGAAGGGAGTCGGTCACGCGTACCTCGCGGAATTGACCGGTGGCGGGGTCGACCAGATCGAGCGCGCCGACCGCTGGCAGTTCCAGTTCGCGGGGGTCGACGATCTCGATGGCCAGTAGGTCGTGGCGGGCGCCGACCGGGCCGAGCGTCGACTGCCAACCCGGATTCAGGAAGTCGGAGATGACGCAGACGAAGCCGGTGCGTCGGGCCCGGCCGCCCACATCGCGACACAGGGCCGCGAGATCGGTACGTCCCGAGCCGTCGTCCACCGGTGCAGTGGCGATCGCCGCCAGCAACGAGCGCACGTGGTCACGGCCCTGACGGGGCGGTAGCGACCGCTGGTGCGGCCCGGCGCCAATGACCGCCCCGACCTTGTTGTGGTGCCGAGCCGTGAGGAAGCCGACGGCGGCCGCTGCCGTGAGCGCCACCGTTCGCTTCTCGGCCCTGGCCGTGCCGAAGGCCATGGAGGGCGACGCGTCGACGGCGATCCACGCCTCGAGGTCGCGGTCGGCGATGAGTTCTCGCACGTGGAGTTCCCGCGTGCGCGCCGTGACATTCCAATCGATCCGGCGCACATCATCGCCGACCTGGTACATCCGGCTCTCGCCCGGCTCGCTGCCTTGCCCAGGGGTGAGCCCCTGATACTGACCGTGCAGCATTCCGTCGAGCTTGCGGTTGATGGTGAGTTCCAAGCTCTTCAGCAGCTCGCGCAGCTTCGGGTCCGGGGTGGTGGTCCAGGTCATCTGTGAACGGCCGGGATCAGTAGGGCTGGCCGAGATCCGGTACCGGGCTCGGCCGCCAGCCGTGGCCGTTGCCACTACTGCCGGAGGGAGCGGGCGAGCGCGGTGACACCCACGCCGCCGGCACGATCGAGAGCAGGCGTTGGAGCACGTGGTCCACTGTGACATCTTGGGCAAGGGCGTCGTACGTGAGCACGAGGCGGTGGCGCAAAACCTCCGGGGCGATCTCGAAGACATCCTGAGGCGTGACGTACGTGCGGCCGCGCAACACCGCCAGCGCCTTCGCGCCCCGAACGAGGTTGAGCGATGCTCGAGGACTGCCGCCGAGGGCCAGCAGGGGCACGAGGTCAGCGAGGTTGTGCCGGGCCGGGTCCCTGGTGGCGTGGACGAGGTCGACGGCGTAGCGCACCACGCTGGCGTCGACGAACACCGCGTCGGCCTTGGCCTGCAAGCCCTGGAGCGTGGCGAGGTCGACGACCTGATCGGGCACCGGCGCGCTGATGGCCATGCGGTCGACAATGGTCATCTCCTCATCCAGCGTGGGATAGCCGAGGGTGACCTTCATCATGAACCGGTCCCGTTGCGCTTCGGGCAGCTGGTAGACGCCCTCGTTCTCGATGGGGTTCTGGGTGGCCATGACGAGGAACGGCTGGGGCACCCGGAACGTGCGCCCGCCGATGGTGACCTGCTGCTCGGCCATCACCTCGAGGAGTGCGGACTGCACCTTGGCGGGCGCCCGGTTGATCTCGTCGGCGAGCAGGAAGTTGACGAAGATCGGCCCCAACTCGACATCGAACGTCTCGGACGATGCCCGATAGATACGGGTACCGACGATGTCCGACGGCAGCAGGTCCGGCGTGAACTGGATGCGGGCGAACGATCCGCCAACCGTGTCGGCCAACGTCTCGACGGCCAGCGTTTTGGCCAGCCCCGGAACGCTCTCCAGTAGGCAGTGGCCGCGGGCGAGCAGGCACACGAGCATTCGCTCCAACATGCGCTGCTGGCCGACGATGACCTTGCGCATCTCGAAGAAAAGCCGCTCGACGACCACAGCAGTGGCCGGGTCAGTGGCCTGGTTGTTCATGGGCAGGACGGTAGCGAACGGAACGTGACGGGTTACGTCGCGGTCGCAGATTCCGCCGACCCGTCCCGCAACCGTCGGCGCAGACCCCGGGTGGCAGCCAGGTTGACGACGGCGGCCCCTGCAGCCACGAGGCAGAACCCCACCATGGTGCCCCGCAGGTTGCCGGTGGCCTCGGCGACGAGCCCGGCGGTGAGCGCGGAGAGGCTGAGGACGAGCGTGACGAGGGCGAAGTCGCCGGCCAGGATCCGCCCGCGTATTTCGTCGGGCGAGCGGATCTGCAGGCCGTACGTCGACAACGTCCATTGGGCGCCGCCCCCGATGTGGGCGACCATGATGCACACCAGCCCGACCACCAGCGAGGACGACACTGAGAGCGCGAGGTAGCCGGCCGCGAAGATGAGCCCGGCCATGCCGCAGACGGTGAGGAGACGGCTGAGGTCGTTCTGTACGAACCGGGTGGCCACGATCGGCCCTATCGCCGCCCCGACGCCGCGAGCGGCCAGTAACAAACCCCGCGACGCATCGCCGCCGTGCAGTTCGTCTCGGGCGAAAACGACGAGCAGGCCGATCATGCCGGACCCGATCGCCGCCGTCGTCTTCGAGGCCATCAGCGCCAGGACGACATGGTCCTTCCGGGCGAAGCGGGCCGCCTCGGCCATGTCGGCCAGCGGCCGTACACGCGTCGTGCGGGCGGCGCGGGCGCCCTGCATGGGCACCGCTACCAGCATGACGAGACCCGCTGCGACGAGAAACGACATTGCGTTCGCCACGAACGCGGCATCTCGGCCGAACACCGCGGCGACGAGGCCGCCGAGCCCCGACCCGACAGCCAGCATCACGCCCCATGTCGCTCCGAAGAGCCCGGCGGCCACGTTCATCTCCTCCGGGGTCCTGGCCAGGTTCGGGATGGCCGCCTGGGCGGCTGGGCCGACGAACGCCGCGCACGCCGCGATGACGGACACGCACACGAAACCGATCGGCACGGTGGCTCGGCTGCGAACAAGGAGCAACCCGACTGCGGCAGTCGCTTGCACCAGCGAGAACACAATGATCACGCGCCGCCGATCGAAACGGTCGACGACGGATCCGGCGAACGGGAGCATGAAGAACACCGGCAGTGTCTCGAGCACGTAGACGAGCGAGACCAGCACCCGTGACCCGGTCAGGTCCTGCACTCGCCCGGCGAGCGCGATGTACGCGAACCAGTCGCCGGCATATGACACGACTTGGGCGAGGAACAGCCAACGCAGGTTCCGGTTCGTTCGCAGCAGTTCGAGCGGACTCACGAGTGGCCGCCCCGTCGCACCCGAGCCGTCATCGAAGGGGCAGCCACCAATCGGCCACCTCGGCCGGCATGCTCCCGGCGTACGTCCTCATGAGATCGGTCGCATCCGCTGGCGGCGCCATGTTGGCCGTCGGCACGAGCGGCGAGCCGCCCTGGATCGGGTCGAGCCACTCCAGGTGGAACGACTCGATGATGTCTCCGAACCCGGCCGTGAGACGCTCGTGGTGGGCGCTGGCCTGGTGCTCCAGGAAGCCCACATAGTCGTCGAAGGACAACAGTGTGTAGTACGTGCGCTCGGCTTGGCCTCGCCAGTACTCGTAGCGGCGCACGTGCGTCTCGTTGTCATGGGAGGCCGGATACAGGGCCTTCGCCATGGCTTCCATGCGGGCTTCCATGCCCGGCTTGATCGTGATGTGAGCGAGGATCGTTGCCATGGGTGGAACCTACGCCATCGGTGTGTCGAACTGGGGTGTGTCGAACCCGATCCACAACTCCTT
>JBKJJS010000150.1:0-38664 GCA_046597895.1 Ilumatobacteraceae bacterium | reverse complement strand
GCACGAGCACCGCTCCTGGTTCGAGCGTCGATGGGTACGGGAACCGCTGGATCGTCAACTCGCCCGGGGCGACGAGCGTGGCGGCGAGCACCGAGTCAGGCATGAATGCCAACCTAGGCGGGTGCGCCACCCTGGGACAGCCGCTCGGTGTGCGGAAGGCGACGCTGCCGACGGCGACGTGACTCCATCGGCTCTTCACTGCGGTCCTTGGTCGCCCTCCGTCAGATAGCGCGCCAGACCTCGGGACGGCCGTGCGGTCGCCGTGTCATGCTGGGCGGGACGACCACGCGTGACAGCCTCCGCCACCTGCTGGCACCGAAGGAACTGCTGCTCCTGCTCGACAACTGCGAGCACCTCGTGGAGGAGGTGGCCGACCTCGTCGGGTCGATCCTCGGCGCCTCCCGGACGGTGCAGATCCTGGTGACCAGCCGGGAGGGCCTCGGCGTCGCCCACGAGCATCAGGTGACGGTGGCGTGTGTGCAGCGACCACATCGTCGATCGCCTCGACGTGCTCGAGACGCTCGACTCCCTGGTCGCGAAGTCACTCGTGGTGGCCGAGCGGCGCGACCGGTCCACCCGGTACCGGCTGCTGGAAACCATCCGCCAATTCGCCGTGGAGGAACTCGACCGCGCCGATGAGGCCGGCGGGTTCCACCGCCGCTGTGACCAGTACTTCCTGGACACCTTCGCATCCTTCGCGGCCACGCTCGGAGAGGGTGTGGACGAGCCTGGCCTGCGCTGGATGGACGTGACGAGGCAGGCCGGCGGGCCAGCGACAAGGAGGTCATGGACGGCCTGCGGGCGGCGATCGCCGGCGTGCTCGGCGCCCCGGAGCGTCCAGCGGCGTGATCAGCCGGCGTCGGCCGGGTTCACGTTCGTGCCCGGCGCCACGATCGCGTCGATGGCGGCGAGCGTCTCGGCGCCCAGTACGGGCGCTCCGGCTGTGAGCAGATCGTCAAGTTGGGCGAGGGTGCGGGGGCCGATCAGAGCAGCGCTTACCTCAGCCGTCGCCAACGCGAAGCCGATCGCCAGCTGCGTGATCGTGAGGCCTGCGGCCGCAGCCACATCCTGTAGCTGCGTCACCAATGCGCGCTTTCGGGCCCGTATCGCGGCATCCCGGTGGTCGAAGTGTTCCGGTTGGCGCAAGGCCCGTGACGCCGCTTCGCCGTCGCCCACCTGGTACTTGCCCGTGAGCCAGCCACCGTTGAGCGGGGCCCACACGAGCAGGCCGATGTCGTGACGCCTGCACGCCGGCACGATCTCGGTCTCGATGCCGCGGGCCAGGATCGAGTAGGGCGGCTGCTCTGTCGTCGGCGAGGTGAGCCCCGCTGAACCGGCGAGGGCGGCCAGTTCGTCGATCTGCGCTTCCGAGAAGCACGACGTGCCGATGGCCCGGACCTTGCCCGCGTGCACGAGTTCGTCGAAGGCGGCCAACGACTCGTCCAACGGCGTGTCCGGGTCCGGTCGGTGGGCCTGGTAGAGGTCGACGTAGTCCACACCCAACCGTCGCAGCGATTCATCGCACGCCTGGACGATCCATCGCCGGGACAGGCCGCCCTGCGACGGGTCTGAGAAGGTCATCGGGTTGCCGCACTTGGTCGCGAGCACGTACGAGTCCCGGGACACACTCGCCAGCGCCGCGCCGAGAATCTCCTCGGAGCGCCCGAAGTCGTACATGTCGGCCGTGTCGAACAGCGTGACGCCACCGTCGAGCGCCCGCCTCACCATGAGCTCGCACTCGGCCACGTCCGGGTTACCCCACGCCCCGAACATCATGGTGCCGAGGGCGATCTCGCTCACGGGGATGCCGCTGTGGCCGAGTCGACGAAAGCGCATGGCACGCGACCGTACTCAACCCGTCGTCCGGCGGTCATCCGGGGGAACTTCGAACATACGCGGCGGTTTTCTGCTCTGTGCGTTCGAAGTTCTCGGGGCGACCATCTGGTAGAAAGCCACTCATGGACTCAGCCGCCGAGGACGTCGTCAGGGCCTTCTACGCGGCGTGGGACACCGTCGGCTTCGCCGGCGCGTTCGAGCAGTATCTCGCTCCTGAGGCGGTCTGGCAGAACAACCACGACCCCGTCGCCTGAGCCTGAAGCCGATCAGCCGGTCTGACGTGCCGCACCACCGTGCGCGCTATGGTCTGACCATCAGTCCAAGGGAGCGCCGATGCCCATCACGGGGATGAACCACGCCGTGCTCTACGTGCGTGACGCCCGCCGTCACCAGCAGTTCTACGCCGACGTGCTCGGGTTCTCGACCATCATCGAGGAGCCAGGCGGCGGGTTCGTGTTCATGCGGGCCCCGGCGTCGGTCAATCACCACGACATCGCGTTTTTCACGATCGGCCAAGGCGCCGGCGACAGCGAGGCCGGTCGGCGCACCGTCGGGATGTATCACCTGGCCTGGGAGGTTCCGACGCTGGCCGAACTCGAGCTCATGCGCACGCGCCTCGAACAGGCGGGCGTCCTCGTCGGCGCCAGCGATCATGGAGCGAACAAAAGCCTGTACTGCAAAGACCCCGACGGGCTCGAGTTCGAAGTCATGTGGCTCGTACCGGCTGCCCACTGGGGCGAGGCGGAGCACCAGGCCATCATCGAACGGCTCGACCTCGAGGCCGAGCGCCGCAAGTTCGCCGCCCTGGGCCTCGGCTGATGGCAGCCCAGCCCCTGCTCGCCCCGTTCGAGCCGGTCGAGCGGCGAACGGTGTCCGCCGGCGTCCGCGACCGATTGCTGGATGCCGTGCGCTCCGGCCAACTCGCACCCGGCGACCCGATGCCGTCGGAGCGCAGCCTGTGCGAGCAGTTCGGGGTGGCCCGCACGTCCGTGCGCGAGGCCATCCAGGGCCTCGTCTCGGCCGGTGTCCTCGAGCGGCGCGGCAACCGCACCCAGGTGGCCGAGCTGCTGCCCGCCGTCAGGCTCGACGGCGATGTCCGCAAGGCCATGGTGCGCCAGTTGTTCGAGGTGCGCCGGGTGATCGAACCCCCGATGGCCGGGCTCACGGCGCTCCGAGCCACCGGAATCGAACGGGCCCACATCCATGGGATCGCGCTACGGGTCACGAAGGAACTCGACGAATTCAGGGCCTCGGACCGTGAGTTCCACAGTGCCATCGCCCGCGGGTGCGCCAATCCGGTCCTCACCGAGCTGCACGCCAAAGCCCTCGCCGCGCTGTTCGGCTCGGGCGAGTTCGCCTCCCTGCTGTATGCCGAGGCGAACCGGCGCGAGGTTGCCGAGATCATCCACTCCGCCACCTATGCCCACCGGGCCATCGCCGATGGCATCGCCGACAGCGATGTGGCGGCCACCATCGCCGCCGTCGAATCGCACCTTGCCGACATCGAACGCCGAATGATTGAACGCCTCGTCTGAGGAGGACCGGATGAACCTTACGAACCAGTACTGCTACTTCTACGACGATGCCGACTTCAAGGAGACCGACCGCGCCGGGTTCCGCCGCCGGGTGATCAACGGTGACGCGCTTCAGCTGTGCTTCTGGCGGATCACCGGAGGCACCACTGGCTCGATCCTGCACCGCCACCCCGACCACGAACAGCTCGGCATCATCGTGCGCGGGGCGTTGGA
This sequence comes from Ilumatobacteraceae bacterium, assembly GCA_046597895.1. GTDB lineage: Bacteria > Actinomycetota > Acidimicrobiia > Acidimicrobiales > Ilumatobacteraceae > WLJO01. Next base: position 35,080 of record JBKJJS010000150.1, on the reverse strand, counting down.
CTTCCGGATCGACCCCGATCCGGACAACCAGGAGCGCGTCACGATCGGTGAGGGTGAGGTGTACTTGGCGCCCCGCAACGTGTGGCACGGCGACAGTAAGTTCATCGGTGACGACGAGTTGAACGAGTGCTGGATACTCGACGTGTTCAGCCCCCCACGAGAGGATCTGAAGAATGGCTGACGTCAACCGGCCGGATTGGCGCTTGGCCGTCGACATCGGCGGCACGTTCACCGATGTCGTCCTGCTCGACGCCGCATCGGGTCGGGTGGTGGTGGACAAGACGCTCACCACACCAGCGGCCCCACTGGATGGCGTGCGCACCGGCGTGCGTCAGCTCCTCGCCAAGGCCGGGGTACGGCCGTCCGAGATCACGGCTCCTATCGTCCATGCCACCACGCTCATCACGAATGCGCTCATCGAGGGCAAGATCGGCAAGGCCGCGGTCGTCACCACGGTGGGCTTCGCCGACACGATGCTCATCCGCGACGAGCACCGCTACGACATGTACGACCTGCAGATCGAGTTCCCGGCGCCCCCGGTGCCACGGGAGCGGGTCGTCGAGATCGCCGAGCGCACGGCACCCGGCGGAGTCGAGGCCGAGCCCACTCACGACGAGTTGCAGAGGGTGACCGAGGCCCTCAGGGCGATGGACATCGACGCCGTCGCGGTGTGCCTCATCAACAGCTACGCCGACCCCACGAACGAACGCCTCGTCGGCGATCACCTGCGCCGCGAACTCGGAGTCCCGGTGTGTATCAGTTCGGATATCTCGCCGCAGATCCGCGAGTACCCGCGCATGATCACCACGGCGTGTAACGCCGCCACCATGCCGGTGATCGGACCGTACCTCGACGAGCTGCAGAAGTGGTTGGCCAGCGAGGGCTTCGGCGGGTCCGTGCTGATGATGTTGTCGAACGGCGGGGTGGTGTCGGCCGACGACGCTGCCCAAGCGCCGATCCGCCTCGTGGAGAGCGGGCCGGCCGCCGGCGCTCTCGCCGGTTCCTGGTTCGCTCGCCGCCTTGGTCTGGACCGCCTGCTGTGTTTCGACATGGGCGGCACCACGGCGAAGTCGTGCCTCATCGACCACGGCGAGCCGGAGCTCACGAACACGTTCGAGGTGGCCCGCATGTACCGCTTCAAGAAGGGCTCGGGGTTCCCGGTGAACGTGCCGTCGGTCGACCTCGTGGAGATCGGGGCCGGTGGCGGCAGCCTGGCCCGCGTCGACGACCTCGGCCTGCTGAAGGTGGGGCCGGAATCCTCGGGCGCCGATCCCGGCCCGGCGTGCTATGGCCGTGGTGGCCGACGGCCCGCCGTCACCGATGCCGACCTCGCCCTCGGCAACCTCGACGCCGGGTTCTTCCTCGGCGGCGACATGGCGTTGGATCTTTCGGCGTGCGAGGCGGCGCTCCAGTCCGTCGCTTCGCTCCTCGGGTTGCCCACATCGGATACGGCGGCCGGTATCCACGAACTCGTCAACCAGAACATGGCGGCGGCATCGCGTATGCACGCCGTCGAACAGGGCACGGACCTGCGCGGCGTGCCGGTGCTCGCCTTCGGGGGCGCTGGCCCGGTGCACGCCTGCGGGGTGGCCGAGTTGCTGGAATCTCCCCGGGTGATCTTCCCCGTCAACGCCAGCGTGCTGTCGGCGTTCGGCACGCTCGTCACGCCGGTGCGCATCGACCTCGCCCGCTCGCTCGTACGACCTCTGGCGTCGATCGATCCGGTCGAGCGCGACCGCCTGCTTGACGAGTTACGCAGCGAGGGGCGGCGCGTACTCGCGGCGGCTGGTGTCGACGCCGAACGCATCCGGTTCCGCTACGGGCTCGACACCCGCTATCTCGGGCAGGGCAACGAGATCACCATCTGGTTCGGCGAGGGCCCGGTGTGGCCGGTGACCGATGCCGAGGTCCTTGCGGCGTTCGAGCGCGACTATCGAAGGGTGTACGGCCTCACCATCCCGGACGTCGGGATCGAGGCGGTCACATGGCGGCTGTCCGCGTATGCCCCGGCGGACGTCGTGGAGCCGAGCACCATCGTCGGGACCGGTCACGGCACGCCTCACCGCTTCCGGCTCGTCCGGTTCGACCGCGGATCATCCGAAGTCGACACGCCCGTGTATCGGCGTGAATCGCTCGGGGCGGGCCAGCGGGTAGACGGCCCTTGCATCGTGGAAGAGCGCGAGACCACCGCCGTGATCCGTCCGGGCTGGACGATGACGGTGGCCCCCGACGGCTCGTTGATCGCAGACAGGAAGCAGCCATGACCTCAGTATCAAAGTTCGATTCGATCGAATTGGAAGTCCTCTGGCAATCGCTGATCGGCACGGTCAACGAGCAAGCGAGGGCCTTGCAGCGGGCGGCTTTCTCGCCGATCGTGCGCGAAGCCGGCGACCTCGCCAACGCCGTGTTCGACCAGCGCGGTCGGATGGTGGCCCAGGCCGTCACCGGAACGCCCGGTCACATCAACTCGCTCGCCCGGGCCGCCAGCGCCATGCTCGACGAGTACCCAACGGACTCGCTCGACGAGGGCGACGTGCTCATCACGAACGACCCGTACAAGACGGCCGGTCAGTTGCTCGACGTGACGGTGCTGTATCCGGTGTTCCGGGGCGGTCGGGTGATCGCCTTCTTCGGCTCCACGATCCACCACACGGATGTCGGCGGCTACGGCATCGGCGCCGGCGCCCGCGACGTCTTCGAAGAAGGCATCTGGATCCCCATCTGCAAGCTGATGGTGGGGGGAGTACGCAACCCGGACGTGTGGAAGTTCATCCTCTCGAACGTGCGCCAGCCCGATCACATGGCCGGTGACCTCCATGCGCAAATGGCGTCAGGTGAGGTCGGGGCGCAGCGCCTCCGCACGTTGTGCGACACGCATCACCTCGCCGACATCGAGGCGCTTGCCGACGTCATCATTGAACGGTCGGAGGCCGCTACCCGCGCCAGCATCCGACTGCTGCCCGCCGGTACGTACCGGGCCAGCGCCGTGCTGGACCTGGCCGACGGCAGCAAGATCGACATCGTCTGCGCCATCACGGTCGACACCGAGGCCGGCGAGATCCTCGTGGACTACGCCGGCTCGTCGGGCGCTAGCCCCTTCGGCATCAACGTCGTGAAGAACTACACCCACGCCTACACCACGTTCACCGTCCGCTCGGTCCTCAATCCCGAGCTGCCGAACAACCACGGCAGCCTCGCCCCCATCAAGGTGGAGGCGCCCGTCGGGTCCATCGTCAACGCCGTGTCGCCGCAACCATGCACGGCCCGCCACGTCGTCGGCATGTTCCTCCCCAACGCCCTGCTGAAGGCGCTGGCCCAGATCAAGCCGGAGCAGTCCATGGCCGAGGGCTCCGGTGCGGTGTGGACCATGCAAGTCAGCGGGAATCATGACGACGGCCGCCCGTTCATCACGGCCATGTTCACGTATGCCGGGGGAGTCGGCGCCCGGGCGACCAAGCCGGGACTGAGCGCCTGCTCGTACCCGACCGGGGTGTCGGCCGTGCCGGTGGAAGTGGTCGAAGCGTCGGCGCCGATCCGCTTTCTGCGCAAGGAACTGCGGCCTGGTTCGGGTGGTGGTGGTGCCCAGACGGGTGGCCTCGGCCAGACGATCGAGTTCACGGTGGACACGCCGAGGGCGTGGCAACTCAATGCCGTTACCTCGCGTCTGGTGGACGCGCCGATGGGCATCTTCGGAGGTGAGTCCGGCGAGGCCGGGGCGTTCACGGTCAACGGTGAGCCCGTGCGAACCCAATCCCGGGTCACGTTGAAGCCGGGAGACGTCGTGCGCCTCGACCTCCCCGGCGGCGGTGGATACGGCGCCGCGGTTGACGAGCCGGAGCCGGAGTCCGAGTCGGCTGGGGCCGCGGCATCGTGAGTTCGTGGCCGGAGGCGGTGCCGTTCGGCGACGTCTGGGCCAGGGCGGTGGCCGGGACCCCGGATGCGCCGTTCCTCACATTCGAAGGGCCTGACGGCTCAGTCACCGACTGGACGTACGCATCGTTCGACGCGCTGGTGGCGCGCACGGCGGGGCTGTTGCGCTCGCAGGGTGTCGGGCCGGGCTCGGCGGTACACCTGGCGTTGACGAACTCGCCGGCGTTCGTGGCGGTGTGGTTGGCCACGATGCGGCTCGGGGCCTGGGTGGTGCCGAGCGACCCAATGGGCCGCACGCCGGAGCTCGCCGGCCACCTCGAACGAACGCAGCCCGTCGTGGGGTTCTGTGCCGCGGCACGGGCGACCGAATATCGACCGGCGGCCATCGCGTGCTCGATGCCGGTGATCGAGGTGGACGAGGCCGACACGACGCTGGCTGGGTTTGGCTCGGCGGCCGTCGAGGAGTGGCCGGTGCTCGGGCTGCTCGACCGGGCCGCCGTGATGTTCACGTCTGGTACGACCGGGCGGCCCAAGGGCGTCGAGATCACGCAGGCCAACTACGCGTTCGCCGGCCACGTGATGGCCGAGGCCGCCGGGCTGCGTTCCGAGCATCGCCAGCTCGTCGTGCTACCGATGTTCCACGCCAACGCCCAGTACTACAGCTTCGCCTCGGCCATCTCGGTCGGGGCCTCGGTGGCGCTGATGCCCACGTTCTCGGCCTCGCAGTTCCTCACCCAGGCCGCCCGCCACCGCGCCACCCATGCATCGTTGTTCGCCGCGCCGATCCGCATGATCCTGGCCAGGGGTGCCACCCCGGTCGCCAGCGTGGCGTTGCAGCACTGCTGGTATGCCATGAACATCTCCGACGATCAGTACGAGACGTTGACGCGGTTGTTGGGGTGCCGTCCTCGTCAGCTCTATGGGATGACCGAGACGATCCCGGCCGTGCTCACCGACGAAGCGGCGCACCCGGTGCCGGCGTCCATGGGTTACGTGTCGCCGGGCTGCGACCTCGACGTACAGGATGCCAGTGGGCGCTCGTGCGAGCCGGGCGAGGTCGGCGAGATCGTGGTGAGCGGCGAACCCGGGATCACGCTGTTCGCCGGCTACTTGGACGATCCGGTGACGACCGAGGCGAGCTATCGGGGTGATTGGTTCCTGACGGGCGACCGGGCTCGCCGCGACGAGCAGGGCCGCCACTACTTCGACGGGCGTCGAGCCGATGTGCTGAAGGTGGCCGGCGAGAACGTGAGCACCGTCGAGGTGGAGCAGGTGCTGGCCGCTCACCCGAAGGTGCTGGAGGCGGCTGTGGTGGGCCAGCCCGACGCGGTGCGCGACGAGGTACCCGTGGGCTTCGCCGTGCCCAACGACCCGGACAACCCACCGACGGTCGAGGAGCTCATGGCCTGGTGCGAGGAACGGCTCACGAAGGCCAAGCGGCCGCGGGAGATCACCCTGGTGGAGGAGCTACCACGTACGAGCGTCGGCAAGATCCGCAAGTTCCTCCTCAAGGACCCGAATGCTGAGCAGCAGTAGCGCGTCTGGACGCGACCGGCGGTCGTATTCGGTTCTGGGCGGCAATCCACACACCCCACCCTGTGGATTGCGCGCCAGAACGGCGGGCCACCGCTCGCTCCCGAGTCGAGTCGAGTTGAATCGATCGCCCGACGGGCCCTCACCGCCTGACAGCGTTGGTCCAACCCGCAACGTGGCAAAATCTCCCGGCTCGTTTGGGCCTCTGAGAGAATGGTGGACGTATGACCGTGCTCACCGATGAACTGCTGAAGTCCTTCGACTCGTCCGTCACGGACGTGGCGTCGGCCGAGACGCTGCCTCCTGTCATCTACACCGACCCTGAGTTCCTGGCGTTCGAGAAGCGAGCGCTGTTCGACCACGAATGGCTCTGCGTCGGGCGGGCCAGCCGCGTCCCGAACCCAGGGGACTACTTCTCGTGCATCGCCAACGACGAGCCGCTCATCGTGGCCCGCGGCAAGGACGCGGTCATCCGGGCGTTCTCGGCCATCTGCCAGCACCGCGGCATGCAGGTGGTGGAAGGAGCGGGCAACTGCAACCACTTCACCTGCCCGTACCACCAGTGGACGTACGGCCTGGACGGTCGCCTCGTGGCAACGCCGGCCATGGATCGCACGGTCGACTTCGCCAAGTTGGAGCACCCGCTGCCGGCGGTGAAGGTCGAGCTCTGGCAGGGCTTCGTGTTCGTGAACTTCGACCCGGCCGCCACACCGTTGGCCCCGACCCTGGAGCGGTACACGCCGTTCCTGGAGCACTACGACCTGGAAACGGCGGTGTGCCCGGGCACCTTCACGCTCACGGACATGCCGTGGAACTGGAAGGTGATGTTCGAGAACTTCAACGATGGGTATCACGCCAACAAGTTGCATCACACCATCCAGGACTTCTGCCCGAGCGAGTTGGCGGCGTTCCCGGTGCCGTGGGACGACGCGTCGAACGTGGTGTTCCGCACGAACGGCTACGTCCACATGGATGGGGGCTTCAACGCCACCACCAAGGCGCTGATGCCGATCTTCCCGCGACTCACCGACGAGGAGCGGTGGCGCAGCACGTTTGCCCTGCTCCCGCCGTCGCTCAACTTCGGCACGGCACCAGACCAAGCGTTCTTTTTCATCATCCGCCCGAAGACGGCCGAGACCATCGACGTCGAAATCGGTTACCTCTTCGACCCCAGCGCCCTCGAGCACCCGATGTTCGAGCACCTCTATGCGATGAGCGATGCCGGGGTGCAGGTGTTCGTGGCACAGGACCAGGACGCCACGAAGAAGGTGCAGCGGGGCATGCGTTCCCGGTTCGCCGCCCGCGGCCGCTACTCGTGGCAGGAGGAGAGCCACGTGCAGTTCAACCGGTGGCTCATCCAGCGCTATCGCCGCCACTGGCCGTCCGCCCGGGCCACCCTCAGCCTGGTGGAGGACCGCTCCGCCTAGCCGATGCAGCCGGATCTTCGAACCCACAGCGCGGTTTTCTGCCCCGTCAGTTCGGACTTCCTCGAACACCCCTCAGCGGGCGTCGATCTGGGGCCAGCGGTGGGGAACGACGATGCCGGCGCGGTCGAGCAGCGACTGTTGCATCGCGCCGGCCTCCTGCCACAGTGACTCGGCGTCCACCGTGACACAGCGACCGTCCCGAACCACCGGCCGTCCCGCCACGAACACGTCGCGCACGGAGCGGCCGTCGGTGCCCCACACCAGCTGCAGCCCGACGTCGCCACGCGGTGCCCAACCCCAGCCGCTGGCCTTGTGGATCACGACGTCGGCCTGCTTGCCCGGTTCCAGCGAGCCGATGCGATCGGACATGCCGATGGCCTCGGCGCCGGCGATGGTGGCCATCTCGAATGCTTCGTGGGCCCCGAACCGCGTGGGGTCGATGCGGGTGTCGCGGGCGATGCCGGCCGCGGCGGCGGCGGCGCGCAGGATGTCGGCCACGTCGCCGGCGTTAGAGGCGTCGCACCCGAGCGCGACCCGACCGCCCCGTTCCACGATGTCGGCATGCCGCCCGGCCCGAGTCACGCCCTGGCCGAGGCGTAAGTACGCCCACGGGCAGTAGGCGATCGCCGTCCGGCTGGAGAGCACGAGCTCGATCTCGGACTCGTCGAACCACACGCCGTGGGCCAGGAGCAGGTGCGGCCCGAGGATGCCGAGGTGGTCGAGGTGCACGACCGGCCGTCGCCCCGTGCGCTCGAGGTAGCGCTCGGGATCGGACGATGTCGGCGACAGGTGCATCGTCATGTTGGTGCTGGCCGCCTTGGCCAGATCGGACGCGCCGACGAGCAGCGCGTCAGAGGCGAGGTCGTGTCCGACGAGCGTGACCCACCCCTCGACGAGGCCGCCCTTCGGATACTTCGTGACCACCGCCCGCTGGCGGTCGAGCACCTCGTCGACCGTGCCGACGAACGGCCCGACTTCGATATCCCATCCCCATGTACCGATGGTGCCGCGGATGCCGACGGCTTTCATGCCGGCGACAACCCGGTCGGGGTGGGCGACGGTGCCGGCCTCCACGACCGTGGTGACGCCGTTTTGGACGGACTCGATGGCGCAGAGCAGCGCCGTCATCTCGTCGTCCTCGGGCGTGTGCGCGCCGTGCAGGGGAACGGACCAGCCGAAGATGGACACGCCCGGGGGCAAGAGGTCGGGGATACAGCTGCGCACGAGCGGGTCGCCCGTGAGGTGCTGATGGGCGTTGATCATGCCGGGTGTCACGACGCAGCCGGTCGCGTCCACGACGGTGGCGTTCGGGTGGGCGGCCCGCAATGCGGACGTCGAACCGACCGCAGCGATGGTGGTGCCGTCGACGAGCACGGACCCGCCGACGAGTACGTCGCGAGTCGGGTTCATCGTCACCACGTCGCCGTTGGCGATGATCAGCTCCATCGTTTCTGCTTTCCTCTCGCTGTTCGGAATACGGTGGCGACATGGCCGCACCCGACCGCGTCAACCCTGTGATCTTCCTCGACTTCCCCTCGACGGACCCCGAGGCGATGTCGAACTTCTACGCCGAACTGTTCGGCTGGACGTTCAACCGCCGGCCGGCCGGCGAGTTCCACGAGATCCTGCCGGGGGTGAAGCCGAACCTCGGCATCCACCGCAACGAGAACCCGGTGAGCGGCCCCGTCCCGCGGGTGTACGTGATGGTCGACGAACCGCCGGCCTACCTCGCCAGGGCAGTCGCCATGGGCGCCACGGTGCTGTGGGAGGAGAAGGAGTGGCCGGAGTTCGGCGCCCGCTATGCAGCATTCCGTGACGAGTGGGGCACCGAGGTGTGCCTGTGGCGCGACAAGGGGACGTACCAGCCTGGCAGCGCCTCCTGAATCCAGGCGGGCACAGCCACCGGCGCCGTCAGGACGGGTTGTCGCCACGGCGGGGACGGCGGCCGAACACCTCGCGAACCATCGGTTCGAAGTGTTCGAGGGGCAGCGTGTCGTAGCCCGGGTCGAATGCCGTCTGGTCCCACTCGTCGGCAAATTGTGCGGCCAATTGATAGGCGGGGTGACCTTCGTGCTTGCGGCGCATGTTCGGATCGAGTCCCATGCGGGCGTAGTAGTGGAGGCCCTGGAAGTCCTGGTGCACCTTGACCACCCAGTACACCTCGGGCGACACCCACGGCCGGATCATCTCGGCGGCGATCGCCGGATGGTTGGCGTTGCTGAGTGCCTTGCCGATGTCGTGGCACAGCGAGCCGACGATCATGTCGAGGTCCGCTCCGCCTCGCTCGGCCCGCGTCGCTGTTTGCAGGCTGTGTTGAAGTTGGTCGATGGCGAATCCCTGGGTGAGTGATTCCAGCGAGCGCAGTACAGCGAGGATCCGATCCGGTACCTCCTCGAGGTCCTCGTCGAGATGGGACTCGATGAACGTCATATAGTCCGCGCTGAACTCGGACATGCTCGGGCCGATCGGCCCCTCGAAGTCGACTTCGTGTTGGATCGTCACAGGAGGTCCCTTTCGGCTGAGAACGGATTAGCGGTCGCCGACGAATCGGTCGGGCAGACCACCGACGGTACCGGCGACGCGAGCGCCGGGTGGTTGGTACGGATGGGCCATGGCGGCGGCTTCGTCGAGGTCGACACCGAGACCCGGCGTGGACGGGATAGCCAGGGTGCCGTCGACAATTGCGTCGGGCCCGAACACTGCCGGGCCTCCACCGAACGTCGACCACGACCCGGCCAGGCTCGGCGGGTACTCGATGAGGCGGATGGCAGGCACGGTCGCCGCGAGGTGAAGATTGGCGGCGAGCGACACCGGCCCGGCGCACACGTGGGGCACGACCCGAACACCGAACGGCACGGCGGCTTGGGCCATACGGCGGGCTTCGGCCAGGCCGCCGCATGTGGAGGCGTCGGGCTGAAGCACGTGGAGTTGCCCGCGGCGCATCGCATCGATGGCGTCGTCGGCGCCGAAGAGGTGCTCGCCGTACGCGATAGGCACCGGCGATGTGCGGGCGAGCGACTCGATGCCGGCCCGTGCGCCTTGGGGGAGCGGTTCCTCGAACCAGCCAACGCCGAGGCCGTGCAGGGCGACGGCGACCTGCTGGGCTGTCGGGAGGGTGAAGATCTCGCTGCCGTCCACCATGAGTTGGATGCGTGGGCCGAGCAGAGTCCTTACCTCGGCGAGTGTGGCCACGTCGGCTTCCCACGCCGGCCCGACGCGCAGCTTCACCTTGGTGACACCGCGCTCGAGCAGCGGCGCGAGGAGATCGACGTGGTCGTGAGCGGAGCACTCCTCGAGGAAGACGCTCGAGGCGTACACCTCGACCCGATCTCGCGTCCGACCGATGAGCGACGACACCGACCGCCCGGATGCCTTGCCGGCGACGTCCCAGAGCGCGAGTTCCAGTGCACTGCGGGCGTGCACGGCCACCCACTGGTCGCCGAGGCGACGCCGCGTGAACAGCCGCATCCGATCGGCGAGCGGTTCGACGGCTTCCAGGGTCTGTCCGACGAGCAACGGGGCGAAGACGTCGTCGACGAGCACCTTGAGCACCGAGGCATACGAGCACCCGTAGCTGTCACACGCCTCGCCGTACCCCACGACACCGGCATCGGTGTCGACCCGGACGAAGAAGAACGACAGCGTCTCGCGGCCCGCCCCGAAGGTGACCGGGAAGGCGGTGACGGCACTGATCGTCGGGTCTGGTCTGATGGTCAGACCATAGTGGATCTAGTATCCCGGTATGCCTGCTGCCGTTGTTCCGCCGAGCCTGCTCACCCATATTGCGCTGCCGGTGCGGGATCTCGATACCACCCTCGCGTTCTACGAGAAGTACACGACGCTCGTGAACATCCATGCCCGCCACGACGAGGAGACGGGCTTGCGTTCGGTCTGGCTGGCCAACGCGCGCGATGTCACCACCGAGGGTGCGGCGCGGTTCGTCATCGTGCTCATCTGCGGCAAGCTCCCGACGAAGATCACGGGCGACATCAAGGAGGAGTACGGCTTCCTGCGCTCGATCAGTCACCTGGGCATCTCGCTCACGACGCGTGACGAGGTCGACCACATCGCGGCGATGGCCAAGGAGGAGGGCTGCCTGCTGCTCGGGCCGATGTACCGCAACGAGGTGGTTGGCTACATCTGTGTCATCACGGACCCCGACGGCAACAATGTCGAATTCTCCGTCGAACAAGTCCTCGGCTGACGTCAGTCGGGGGGCTGGAACTCGTCGGGGGCGAGGGGGGTGGCGACGTCGGCGCGGATCAGTTGCATCACGTGGGCGGCTCGACCTTCCCACGTGGTGGGTGGGCCGACTCGGGCGAACGGTGAGCGCAGGTTCCCCATCAACACGGTGACCATGTCGGTGTCCTCCTGGTTCGTGAGCTCCAGATTGAGCAGGTCTGCCTCTTGTTCCTCCGGCGTCCGGTTCAGGCCGTAGATGCGCGACACCAGTCGGGTGCGGTCCGGCGCCAGGGGATCGGCCCGCACCAGGATCAACAAATTGGCATAGGGCAGCGGTGTGAGGTTCGGATAGATGAAGTCGGCGTAATGGCCAGACAGGTCCTCCGACACCATGTCCGTTCGCCCGCCTGTCATGTCGAACGAATCAGGGTGCGGCTTGTACCCGCTACACGTCCGGCCGGCGAAGCGCACGACCGTGTCCATCTGCTTGCGTTCGGCGTTGATACGCCGGTGCACGAACCGCACGTGGTAGTCGTCGTTGGAGTTCTCGACGAACGCCTTCCAGTTGATCGGGTACACCTCGTTCAGTTCCCGCGGGTAACGGGTGAACGTCTCGAACTTGTACCGGTCGTAGCGATCGGCGATGGGAGCGATCCACTCCTGGAACGACGGCGCCCGATGCGAGAGGCAGCCGAACACGAGCTTGTTCCATGCGACCTCGATGCGGATCGGTACGAGGCCGTACTCCTCCATCGGCAGGCCGTCGGGATACATCCGGACGCGGTCAGGGATGCCGATCAATCGGCCATCGAGGTTGTACGTCCAGTTGTGATACGGGCACACCATCGACGACCCGCAGTTCCCTCCTGCGCCCGCCACCACTGATGACGCCCGGTGCCGGCAGTTGTTCAGGTATCCCTTGATCTCGCCGCTCGCCGTACGGACCACGACGACGGGTTGGTAGCCGATCGTGCCAGTGATGTAGTCGCCCGGCTCGCGGAGGTCCTCGGTGTCGCCCAACCACACCCATGACCGACCGAACACCCGCACCATCTCGAGGTCGAACAGCGCCTGGTCGTATACCTCGTAGGGCTGCAACATGGGCGTGGGCAAGGGGGACCGAACCAGCCCGTCCGTTTCGCTCGATTTCATCGCTTGACCTCCTTATGGACGCAGGATGATCTTTCCGAAGACGTCGTTGTCCGCCAACTTGTCCTGGGCGACAGCGGCGTCGGCAAGGGCGAACTCGGAATCGACGAGCACCGGGAAGTCACCTGAACAGAATGTCTGCCACGCCGGGCCGAACTCGTCGGGCCGGTACGGGTCGGACCCGATGATGGAGATGCCGGAGTGGAACAGGTACCCGAGCGACGGGATGGTGGCCGAATCACCCGACGAGTTGCCGCACGACACCAGCCGGCCCTTCACACCGAGCGCGAACAGCGACGGCCCGAACAGCGCCGTGCCGACGTGGTCGAACACCAGGTTCACCCCAACGCCCTCGGTGAGCCCCCGTGCCCAGCCCGCGACGTCGCCGGAGCGGTTGTTGAGCACGTAGTCGGCCCCGATGTCGAGGGCCCGCGAGCACTTCTCGTCGGTGCCAGCGGTGGCGAGGACGGTGGCTCCCGCCTGCTTGGCGAGTTGGATCGCCGCGACCGAGACGCCCGACCCGGCGGCGTGGATGAGCACGGTCTCGCCGGCCACTAGATGGCCGACCTCGAACAGTCCATGCGACGCCGTCAACCAGCACGTGGGGAACGAAGCGGCGTGCTCGATCGGCATGGCGTCCGGTACCCGGAACACGTGTGATGCCGGGGCAAGGCAGAGTTCGGCGTAGCCGCCGTCTTCGGTGGCCCCGATCACGGCCAACTCGCCGAACAGGTCGCCCTTGCCGGCGAATGACGAACCTTCGGGAACACCTGAAAGCGACGGGTCGATCACGACGCGATCGCCGACCGCCACCGCCGTGACCTCCGTTCCGACCTCGACCACGGTGCCGGCGACATCCATGCCAGGGATATGGGGATACCGGAAGCCCGGCATCTGGTACCAGCCAGCGCGCTGGACGATGTCCAACCGGTTGAGAGCGCACGCCTCCACCCGCACCAGCACGTCCAGTCGGCCGGGTACTGGATCCGCCACGGTGCAGTACTCGAGCACCTCCGAGCCACCGGCTTGGTCGTAGCGGACCGCCTTCACTTCAAGCCTCGAACAAATGGCCGGGCAAGCGCGGCCGGCTGGCGAACCCGCTTGGCGAACACCGCCATCACGACAATGGCGGCAACGTTGGGGACCATGGCAAGGAAGGCCGTGTCGATCGGGTCGTAGTTGAGGTTCGGGAGCGTGAGGACGAACGAACCCACCAACCCGAACACCACACACCCGGCGACGGTTCCCTTCAATGTCCAGCCGCCGAAGATGACGGCGGCAATAGCGATGTAGCCTCGCCCACCGATCAGCGAGTCCTCGAACCGTCCCGACCGCGCGTAGAGGAAGTAGCCACCACCGATTCCGGCGAGTAGCCCGGTGAGGTAGATCGTCTGACGACGGATTCTGTTCACGTGGAGACCGGAGACATCGGACGCGTTGGGGTCCTCGCCGACCGCCCGAACCTCGAGCCCCCAGCGTGTGCGGTAGAGGAGATACCAGGTCGCAGGGATGAGTGGATAGACGAGATACAGCACCCACGGCTGATGGAACAACGCCGGCCCGGCGAGAGGGATCTCGGAGAGAAGTGGCACCTTCCAGCGGCTGACGACATGCGATTCGGGCTCGTTGGAGCCCACGAGGAAGCCGACGATGCCGAGCACGAGCACGTTGAGCACGAGCCCGACCACGAACTGGTCGGCCGATAACCGGTGACTCATGTTGGCCTGCACCGCGGAGACGAGCAGCCCGGCGAAGGCCGCCATCAACAACCCGATCCAGACGGAGTCCGTCGTATCCATGCCGACGGCGGCCGCGAATGCGCCCGCCAGCATCATGGCCTCCAACGAGATGTTGATGGTGCCGGCCTTCTCCGCTACGAGTTCACCCGACGCCGCGAACAGCAAGACCACGGCGCTGATCATGGCGTTGCGATACAAGCTCTCGTTCGTGAAGACATCGGCGAGCGCAGACAGGAAGTGCCCCACGTCAGGTCCTCGCACTCGTGGCGGCGAGGGCCCGACGGCGTTCGCGGTAGTACAAGATGGCGGGCGGGAGCAGCATGGCGAGCACCAACATGCCTTGCACCACGTCGGCGATGCGCGCCTCGACGCCGGTCGACCGTAGGAACCCTGATCCCGTGCGAAGGCCGGCAAAGACAAAGGCCACGAAGATGAGGACAAGGGGCCGTTGGCGGGCAACAAGGGCGGCGAGCAGGCCGGCGAAGCCGATGCCGGCCCCGAAGTTGGCGACGAGTTGGTAGTTGCCGAAGTCTCCGCCGGTGAGCATCACGCCGCCCGCCAGTCCGGCGAAGCCGCCGGAGACGAGCATGGCGCCAACGCCGTAGCGCTTGCGGGAAACGCCGGCCCGCTGGGCGGTGCGGGAGTTGCGCCCCATCATGCGCAACCGGAACCCGACGACGGTGCGGCTCAACACGACCGACAGCACGATGGCGAGGCCGATGGCCACGAACACGCTGATGGGAAACTCGTTGCCGAACATCGTGACCCGTGGGATGCGTCGATCGGGGGCGAACGGTTCGCTCACGAGATTGCGGTTGGCCCGCCCTTCAGGTGGGGCCAGGAGCAGGGAGCGGTTGCGCAGGCCCCAACCCACGAGGTTGGCGGCGATTGTCCCCATGAGCAGCGTGGTGAGCACCTCCGGCACGTTGCGCCAGAACTTCAGGACCCCGGCGATGCCAGCCCAGATCGCACCGCCGACGATCCCGAACGCCAACGACACCACCAGCCCGACCGGACCAGAGCCACCGATGCGCACGCCGAGGTACGCCGCGAAGCCGGCGCCGATCACGAGTTGGCCTTCCTGGCCGATGTTGACGAGTCCGGCGCGACCGTTCACGGTGGTCCCGAGGCCGACGAGCAATATCGGGGCGGCGACACCGAGCGTTTTGCCCCACCGCCCAGGGTTACGCACGGCGCCGTCGAGGATCGACGTGTACACGCTCGTCCACGATCCCTTGTCCGACGCCAGTTCTACGAGAAGGGCGGCGAGCGCGAGGGCGACGAAGATGCAGACCGCGTAGAGGACGATCACCTCGGTGGTGCCCGCCAGCTTGGACCCCGTCCTGGGCGTGGGTTCTTCTGCGCCGACGACGTCAGCCATCGGGATTCGCCGCTTCGTCAGCCCCACCCATGAGTAGCCCCAGCCGATCTACGTCGATGTCGCCCCTGGCCATCTCCCCCACTATGCGGCCATTGGAGATGACGACGATGCGATCGGCGAGGTCAAGAATTTCCTCCAACTCCGTGGAGATCAGCAGCACTCCGACACCATGAGCCACCACGTCGCGGAGCTGTGCCGACATGTACTCGATGGCTCCGACGTCCAGGCCATGGGTGGGCTGAGCGGCCACGAGGACCTGAGGCGCATGTGACAGTTCACGGGCGAGGACGACGCGCTGCTGATTCCCGCCGGACAGCGACCAGAAGGGAGCGTCGGGACCGGTGCAGCTGATGGAGAAGCGCTCGATCAATGCGGCCGCCTGCGTGCGCATGAGCTTCGTGTTCATGAACCCACCGCGGGCGACGCGATACGGGTCGGCAATGAAAAGGTTCTCGGCCACCGTGAAGTCCAACACGCAGCCCGAGTCGTGACGGTCCTCTGGGATCACCGCGACACCCGCCCTGGCCATGGCGCCCGCCCTTCCTGTGGCGATCTCGTGGCCGCTCACCTCGATGCGCCCAGAATCCAAGGCATGCAGGCTGGAGAGCACGTCTCCCAGAATGCGCTGGCCATTTCCTTCGACGCCGGCCACTCCGACGATCTCGCCCGGATACACGTCGAGGGTCAGTCCGTCCAGCAGCACCCGGCCGTCCCGACCCGTGGCCCTCGCATCGTGGATGCGCAGCACCGGCTCCGATCGGCGCGACGTATGGGTGTGTGCCGGTGCCGGTTCCGGCGTCGCCGGTTCAGGGGACGGGTCGTTGAAGGTGGGAGCGACGAGACCGAAGGCGGCGTGCTCGCCGCGCAGCACGACATCGCGGCCGACCATCGCCCGCGCCAGCGTGCTGGCGTTCGTGGCCGATGTCGGGCCGGACTGCACCACCCGGCCATCGCGCATGATGGTGACCTCGTCCGTTGCGGTCAGAATTTCGGGCAACTTGTGGCTCACCAGCGCCACGGCTTTGCCTTCCACCTCCACGACGCGTCGCAAGGCGGCGAACAGGAAGTCCGACTCTGCCGGAGAGAGCACAGAGGTGGGCTCGTCGAACACGAGGACCTCGGGGTCGCGCCGGAGGCATTTGATGATCTCGACCCGCTGGCGCATGCCCGCCGGAAGGTCCGAGATGCGGTCGTCCGGGTCGACATCGAGCCCGTACTGCTCGCTGATCTGCGCGACCCGCTCGCGCACGCGCTTCGGGTCCAGACGCCCGACATCGCCGAGCGCCACGTTCTCCCAGACGGTCAGCGCCTCGACGAGACTGAAGTGCTGATGGACCATGGCGATACCGCGTGACGCGGCATCGATCGGATCGATGATCTGTACCTCTTGCCCGTTCAGGCGGATCCGCCCGGCGTCCGGTAGGACGAGGCCGATGAGCACCTTCATGAGCGTGGATTTCCCGGCGCCGTTCTCCCCGAGGATGCCGTGGACGCGTCCTCGATGGAGCGTCAGATTCACGCGGTCGCACGCCACGACCTGACCGAAGTGCTTGGTGATGTCGATGAGTTCCACGGCAGGGAGTTCCACGGCGGGCGGGGAGCTGTGCCCCCCGCCCGCGCGGTCATCCGACGTTGATGTCACTGACTGGTCAGTGATGCCTAGGCGAATGCCTTGCCGGCGATCTCACCGAACAATGCGTCGTACTTGCCGGCCGCAATATCGGCGTACAACGCGTCCATCGCTGTGGTCTGCTCGGCCGTCGGTGCACAGATCACCGCACCGGGCTCGGGGTCGACGCCCACCTCGAAGCGCTTCGTATCGCCTTCCTTGAACTCGCCGGCGATGATGAGCGCCATGACTGCCCTCACGTAGTCACCGCCGTCGAACTTCACGGCGATGTCGTACTTGAGTTCTTCGGTGGCTTCACACACTGACGACGATCCGGCGCTCATCACGATGAGGCCGGCCGCATTGGCCGCTTGCACCACGGGGCGGTGAGCACCGCCGAGATACGGGTAGACGGCAGACGTGCCGCCGTCGATCGCGGTCTGCAGCGCCGCCGTGGCGTTCGCGGTGTTGTCGAAGTCGAACGGGAAGTCGCCCGTCGGCACGTACGTCATCGTGAATGCGGGATCGAGAGCCTTCAGGCCAGCCTCGAATGCGAGGTACGACTGCTTCTCGAAGCCGAGGTCGCAGCAACCGATGAACGTGGTGGCGGTGGCCTCCGGTCCCTTGACCTGCATGAGCAGGCCCGTGGCATAGCCGGCGGTGTAGGCGATCTCTGCACCGTTGTCAGTGCTCTGCGCCAGACCAGGGTTCTCGGGGAAGCCGGCGCCGCAGTTGCAGTACCAGAAGATGTCGGGGTACTCCTCGATGAGTTGCGGGAGCGGCTCGGCGATCTCGGACGCCCCGACGATGATGACGTCGACGTTCTGCTGGGCAAGGTCGCCCATGGCGGTGGCGGCATCGGCGGCCTGGATGTTGTCGACGACGATCGGATCCTCGAACCCGTTCTCCGCTGCCAACTCCTTGGCCGCGTCCACGACGGCCTGGTAGTAGGCCCCGTCGTCGGCCGGACCGGCGGCGGCGATACCGAAGACGACCTTGCCGTCACCGTTGGTGTCCAGGTTGACTGCCGGAGCCGCGACCGTGGTGTCGGGTGCGGCCGTGGTCTCGGGCGCCGCCGTGGTGGCGGGAGCTGCTGTGGTAGCCGGCGCGGCCGTGGTGGCCACAGTGGCGGGCGTTGCCGTGGTCACGACGGCGGCGGCCGTGGTGGTCGGCGCGGCCGTGGTGGCGTCGCCGGAGCCGCTGTCGTCGCCGCACGCGGCGGCCACGAGCGACGCGGCGGCCAGGAGCGCCATGACCCGTGCGGTGCGCTTGCTCGTTCGGTTGTTCATCACGTGTTGTTCATCCCCCTCTTGGTTCGGGTCGGTCTGATGGTCAGACCATTCCGCTCCGTCGCAACATAGTCGGTGCAGGGGGCGATGGCCGTCGCCGAGGTGATGAACAGCCTGCGTCAGATCAGTTCGGCGACCTTCGGGGCGATGTCTTCGGGCGTGACCATGGGCCCGAACCGGGCGACCACGGTGCCGGACCGGTCCACCAGGAACTTCTCGAAGTTCCACGTGATATCGCTCGCCGCGCCATCACCGGACTGCTGCTCGCGCAACCACTGGTACAGGCCGCAGGCGCCGTCGCCGTTGACGTCGATCTTGGAGAAGATCGGGAACGTCGCGTCGTACTTCGACGTGGCGAATTCCAGGATCTCCGCATCCGTGCCGGGCTCCTGGGCGCCGAACTGGTTGCATGGGAACGCCAGCACGTTGAAGCCAGCGGCCTTGTTGTCCTCGTACAGCGCACGCAGACCTGCGTACTGGGGAGTAAGGCCTCAAAGACTGGCGACGTTGACGATGAGGCAGACTTGACCGCGAAAGCGGTCGAGGCTGACCTCGTCGCCCGTGATCGACGTCATGGTGATGTCGTACATGGTGGGCATAGTGGGGATGCTAACGGCACTGGGCCAGACTGCCGATGTGCCCCTCGACCACCGCCCGAACACAGTTTCGGCGGCACCCGCCGTGCCAATGGTCGCCTCACTGATGGCGGTGACGGCAGGATTGGTCTGGAGTTTTGGCGCCCTCACCGCCAAGAAGGCGGATGGTGCCGATGCCTGGCAGTACCTGCTCTGGCGGTCGGTCGGGGTGATCGTGGTCATGGAGTTGTTGAACCGGCGCCGTGGTGGCGGAGCACTCGTGACGCGGGCGTTCCGGACGGACCTGGCGATGCTCGTGGCGTGCCTGTCGTTGATGTTGGCGTCGGTGGCGTTCGTGTATGCGCTCAAAACCACGACGGCGGCCAACACTGCCCTGTTTTCGTCGATGTCGCCCTTGGTGGCCGCCGTCCTCGCCGCCGTCTTCCTCAAGGAACGGGTCACCGTCGTCACGGTGGCGGCTATTGCGGTGGCCTTCGTAGGCCTGCTCGTGATGGTGTCGGCCGGAAATGCTCCCGGCTCGGCGAACACCACGCTCGGGAACGTGTCCGCCTTGCTGGCGGCCATCGGCTTCGGCGCGTACGCGGTGTGCATCCGTTCGTCCACGGTCAGGGATTGGTCGGCGGTGCTGCCGGGCTATGCGTCGATGACCATCGCGCTCTGCGCCGTCGTCACATTGGCTCACGGCAAGCCGCTGTTCCCACCCATCTCGGATATTGCGCTCGGCATGCTCCACGGTGGCGTATTCATCGTGATCGGCACGATCATGTTCAACGCGGCAGCGCGGGCGGTTCCGGCGGCGGCGATGGCCGTGCTCGCCCAGACCGAAACGGTGTTCGCGCCGCTCTGGGTGTTCCTCGCGATTGGAGAGCGGCCAGCGCCAGCGACGTTGGTTGGCGGGGCCATCATTCTCGGCGCCGTGATCGGCAAGGCGCTGGTGGACACCTACTCTGCGAGGCCCGCCTGGCGCTGGAAGACAAGGCTGTCCCAGTAGTCGATGCGGTGGGCGACCAGGTCGCCTTCGATCCGGAATCGCATCACACCGCGCACGGTGATGGCCTGGTCGTTCACGACGGTGTGCAACGTGTATGCCGCGGCAACTCGATCGTCCTCGGCGATCACATCTTCGACCTCGTAGCGCAGGCCAGGCATCGACGCGAGGAAGCCCGGTAGTCGTCGTCGGTATTCCTCGATGCCGACACAGCCGGAACCGAGCGCCGCGGTGTGTTCGTTGACGAAGTCGTCGGTAACGAGCGAGGCGACGGCATCGGGATCGCCGGTGGCGAACGACGCGAGGTAGGCCCGGGCGACCGCAGCCGGCGTCACGCCTTGGAGCCCCACACCTCTTGGGCCTTGGCGTACACGCCCTGGTCGTAGGAGAACTCCACGACGTTGCCGTCCGGGTCCTTGAGGGCGCAGATGTAGCCGATGGGTGGAGGCATCTGCGTGGCCGGCCACATCAGCGAGCCTTCGTCCTTGGCGCTCTCGGCGATGAGATCGACCTCTTCGCGGCTCGTGACCTCGATGCCGATGTGGGCGAACGGTGCCATGGTCGGCTGTGGGCCCTTCCCGGCATCCTTCAAGAAGCTCACGAGCACGAGAATGAACGGCTTGTCGGCGTTGTCCGGGTGGCCGAGCCAGGCCCCGCAGCCGTCGGCATCCTCCCGACGGTCCAGGAGACGCAACGGGGTGTGCCGCTCGTACCACTCGATCGACGCGTCGATGTCGTTGGTTGGTAAGGCGATGTGGGTCCAGCGCCACGCCGGCGGGTGGACGACGTAGTCGTCGGTCTGCTCACTCACGGGTGAAGGTCTCCGGGATCTGGGGGTCGGCGCCGCCCTTGCCCCACAAGATGAGCGTGTTGCCCCATGGGTCGACGAACGCGCCGTTGTAACCGTTGAACTCTTTCCAGAAGTGGTTGCGCCACAGCACGGTGGCGCCGAGACGCTCGGCGGTGTCGAGGATGCGGTCCTGGCTGTCGTCCTCGCTCACGAGGATCCAGAGGCGGGCCGAGTGCCCACTTCGGCTCAGTGCTCGTGGGTCGACACCGGCAGGATCCGGGTGCGGGCGGGCGTTGTCGACGTTGAAGATGCCCATGTGCAGGTTGCCCGTCGGGCCCTGCGTTCCGTCGTCATCGATCTGGAAGTTCTGGCCTGGCACGATCCGGTGGAAGACCCCGGCGGGGCGGGGCTCGACGAGCCAGCCGAAGACCTCGGCATAGAACTTTGCCGACGCTTCCGGGTCGTCCGATGGCAGGTCGACGAAGATCAACGTGTTCGGGTACGTCATGGCGCGGACGATAGCAGCGGCCCGTCAACCGGATGGACTGATGGTCAGACCACGAGCTTGCTGGCGCCGTTTGACGACCGGCGGATCAGTTGTCTAATAGTATTAGATATTTTGACCCTCGAACAGATCAACGAGGGATACGCCGACATGCACGCCGGCAAGAACATCCGCGTCGTCATCGTCTTCGAGCACTGAGCCGTAGGCTCCGCAGCGTGAACGGATCCCTGTGTGACGAGCCGCTACTTCGGGGCTACTGGTATCCCGTCGTGCGCAACGTGGACGTCCAAGCGAGCCCCGTCGCCGTGCGACTTCTCGGCGACGACTACGTCATCTGGCGCAACGCGGCCGGCGGAGTGGGCGCAGGGCCCGACCGCTGCCCGCACCGCCAGTCACCGCTATCACCTGGCGTTGTAAAAGATGGCTGCATCGAATGTCCCTACCACGGCTGGCAGTTCGACGGCGATGGGCGGTGCGTGAGCGTGCCGTCGTCGTCGCCTGGCACCCCGGTGCCGCCGCGGGCCAGTGTGGAAGTTGTCCATGTCGCCGACCGCTATGGACTCGTGTGGCTGTGCCCCGGGCAACCCATGGGTGACATCCCGAAGATCGTCGAGGACGACGACCCGGCGTATCGGCGTATCAACACCCCGGTCGAGGTGTGGAACGTGTCGGCCGGTCGGATGGTCGACAACTTCCTCGACTTCTCGCATTTCCCGTTCGTGCACACCGGCACGTTCGGTCGCGCTCAGGACACCATCATCCCGCACCTCGAACTCGGTGGTCTCGACGACGACTTCTACGGCTATCGGTACGAGGTCGACGCCGCCAACCAGTCATTGGGGACGATGGTCACCGGCCAATCCGAGTCCGTCGTACACCGCAGGATGACGACGGGTTTCAACCTGCCGTTCACGGTGCGCAGCACGATCGAGTACCACACCGGGCTCAACCACATCCTGCTGCTCTTGTCCATCCCCATCGACGACGAGACGTCCTATTTCACGTTCGTCGTGTGGCGTAACGACGACTTCGCAGTGTCTGCCGAGGAGATCATCCGCTTCGACATGGCGATCGGCGCCGAGGACAAACGGATGCTGGAGCGACTGCATGGCCCGCTGCCGCTCGACCAGACCACGTTGGTCAGCGTGCAGGCCGACAAGTGCTCCGTAGAGTGGCGCCGCCGGTTGCGGAACCTGCTCGAGGGAGATGTCGCATGACGTTCGGATTTGCCACTACGACCGACGAGGTACTCGACGGCCTCGATCTCACCGGCCAGGTCGTTGTCGTCACCGGTGCATCGGGTGGGCTCGGCCTGGAAACGTCGAGGGCACTCGCGGCCCACGGTGCCCACGTCGTGATGGCGGCTCGTGATGCCGGGAAAAACGGGGCTGCGGTCGCGGCGATCACTGCCCTTCATCCGGCCGCCGACCTTGCCCCGATGACGCTCGACCTGGCCTCCCTCGCTGGCGTGCGGGCGTTCGCCGAGGAGTTCTTGAACCGGTACGACCAGGCGCAGTTGCTCATCAACAACGCCGGGGTGATGTGCACGCCATTCGGCCACACCGCTGACGGGTTCGAGCAGCAGTTCGGCACGAACCACCTCGGGCACTTCCTCCTCACGAACCTGCTCGTCCCCGCGCTCATCGCCGGCGCGCCGGCGCGGGTCGTGAGCGTGGCGTCGGCCGGCCACCAGATGGGCAACGTGAACTTCGACGACCCGAATTTCGAGCACCGGGAGTACAACGGCTGGGAGTCGTACGGTCAGTCCAAGACCGCCAACATCCTGTTCGCAGTGGCGTTGGACAAGCGACTGGCGGCCAAGGGGGTGCTGGCCCTGTCGCTCCACCCGGGCGGGATCCAGACCGAACTCGGCCGCTACATGTCGCCCGAGGACATCAAGTGGCTCACCGACCGGATCAAGGCCGGTCCGGGCGGCGCCACGTTCCAGATGAAGACCGTGGAGTCCGGCGCGGCCACGCAGGTGTGGGCGGCCACATCGCCCGACCTCGACGGTGTCGGTGGCATCTACCTCGAGGATTGCGGCATCGCCCATCCCATGGGCGAAGGATCCGGTCGCGGCTACGCGCCGTACGCCGTCGATATCGAAGCCGCCGACCGGTTGTGGGCCATGTCAGAGCGCATGGTCGGACAGACGTTCACGTACTGAGGACGCCGCGTCGAGGCTGGCAAATTCTGACGCAAGGCGAGATTTGCCGCTCCCGGATGCCATGATGTCGGCATGGTGCCCTCTATCGAGCGACACGCGGCCAGGCTCGTCCCCGGGCCCCGGAGCTGATCCTGCCGATCAAGGTCAGGGTCGACGACGACCCGCGACCCGGCCAGTACCTGTTGACCGGTTCCGCCCGCCTCCTCGGGCTCAGAGCGCTCCCGGATGCACTCGTCGGGAGGAAGGAGACGATCGAGCTGTGGCCACTCTCGCAGGCCGAACTCGCCGGGCGTTCGAGTGGTTTCATCGATCGGATCTTCTCGGGTGATGTGAATCCGGATCTCACGCGCACGACGACGACGGGAGCGGAGCTGCGCCAGGGGTATTTCGACCGGCTGACTATCGGCGGATTCCCCGAGGCGACGCGACGCGCTGACCGTCGTCGAGACCGGTTCTTCGGTTCCTACGTCGACGACCTCGTGGATCGCGACGTGTCGCAGCTTGGTGACATCGGACGTCGGGGTCATTTGATGCGCCTCATCGGGCTGCTCGCCGCCAACGCCGGGCAGTTGTTCGTGGTGGACCGTTTCGCCAGCAATCTCGCAGTCGCCGCGAAAACCGTCGACCGATATGTGTCGCTGTTCGAGGAAGTTTTTCTCGTCAAGCGCCTGCCCGCATGGTCGAGTTCGATGACCACGCGCGCGGTTCGGACCCGAAAGTTGGTGTTCGTCGATTCCGGGTTGGCCGCCAATTTGTGTGGCCGCAACAGCCTCCGGCTCGCTCGTGGTGACGTCCTCGGGGGCCCGTTACTCGAGAACTTCGTGCTGAGCGAGTTCGCCCGACTTTCACCACTCTCAGAGGCAGCGCCGGAGTTGTTCCACTATCGGACACGCGACGGCGTCGAAGTAGATCTTGTTTTGGAACGTCGTGATGGAGGTATCGCCGCCGTCGAAGTCAAGGTGGCCCAGTCCGTCAGGCCCGACGATCTCCGTGGCGTGACCCATCTTCGCGATCACGTCGGTGACGCATTCGTCGCAGGCATCGTGCTGTACACCGGGTCGGACGTGCGCTCCCTGGGGGACCGTCTCTGGGCGGTACCTCTCGATGCGCTCTGGGCGGCATGAGCGATCGCGTGGTGACGCGATTCGGGGCGACCTGCGTGCCAACATTTGGGGATCAACCGACGATCGCTTCTCCCCCTCGCGCTCGCCGTCGTCCTCCTCGCGGGCTGCGCCGGTTCGGCCGCCCAATCGAGCCCATCCAGTGGGCCATCGAGCGCGGAGGTCGAGAGCGCTGCCGTCACCGCCAACTCTGCGGGGTCGTCCGTCGCGCCATCGATCGCTGCCGAGACCGGTCCCAGGACCGCCCCGGCCACCACCGGGCCCGGGACCACGGTGGTGCTCCCGAAGGACTGGAGCGACTTCGACGACTCGTTGTCCGACGCGCTCGTCGGGTCGGGCGCCTGGGGGATCTCCGTCGCGGTGGCCAAGGACGGCGAGATCGTCCACACGACGGCGATGGGGGTGGCCGACCCTGATACCGAGCGTGCCGCCAAGCCGAGCGATCGCTATCGCATCGCCAGCAACTCCAAGGTTCTCACCGCCATCGTCGTGATGGAACTCGTCGAGGAGGGCAAGATCGGCCTGGACGAGGCGGCGACGGAACGGGTCGCCAAGAAGCTCGGCGTGAAGATCACCGAGGCGGGCGTGGCCGACATCACCGTCCGACAACTGCTCAGCCACACGAGCGGGTTCAACGAATACCAGCGGACGTTCTTCAACAGCAAGGTCGACGACTGCGAGGCGGCGGCGGCGATCGGCCTTACGAATGGGCTCGTCAACCCACCAGGTACGGACTACACCTACAGCAACATGAACTACTGCCTACTCGGGCTCGTGATCGAAGCCGTCACCGGTGACCCCTACGAGGACGTAGTGCAGGAGCGACTGCTCACACCGCTCGACATCGATGGCATGCGAATGGCCGGGACCCACGAGGTGAAGAAAGGCGACGCGCATCATCTGTCGGGCGAGTCGCGGAACTACCTCGAGGTGTTGGCGGCGGCCGGCGCGTGGGTGGGGACAGCGGAGGACCTCGTACGGATCCTCGACTCGCTCGACTCGGCCCGCTCCGGTTGGCACCCGGTCGACGCCACGACGCTGGCCACGATGCTCGCCAAGCCGACCGTCCCGTTCCCGTACGACAACCGCTGGTACGGGCTCGGTCTTCGGGTGTGGGTGGATGGCTCGTGGGGGCATACGGGCACCGTGGAGAACGCCCGATCCATGGTCATGCATCGCCCGGACGGAATCACATGGGCGGTGCTCGTCAACGGCGACGCCCCGTCGAACACCGACCGGTTGCGCGAGTACGTCGACGAGGCCCTCGCCGACGTTGGCATCGCCACGTCCTGACCTGTGCACGCTCTCGGCGTCAGATGGCGTCAGATGGCGTCAGATGGCGTAGACGCCGTCGACCACGAGACCGAGGGCCGTCGCGACTGCCACGGTGCCGATGAGGCGCATCAACCAGGCCTGAACGACCGGTGACCGATCGGGCACGCAGGCGAGCGCGGACGCGCCAACCGCGGCCACGACCATCGCGCCGACGAAGGCCCACCCTCGCCCGCCTGCTCCGCACGCCACCGCCAGCAGCATCAACTCGGGGCGCAGGCCGAGAGGGACGATGAGTGGGGTCAGCAGCCCGCCCCGTCGTGTGTCGTTCGGGGTCACGAGGCCACAGATCCCGCAGGCCACGAGGACCACGGCTGCCGCCAGTAGCCCGTTGCCAGCGGACACGTCGAGGGACCGCAGCAGCGGCCCACCGATCGCCGCCAGCGCCGCCATCACCGCCACCGTGATGCCACCCGCCGTCGCCACGTCCCGCACTCGCCGAGCCTTGGTCCCCGATGCCCCGGCCGCCAGCCGTAGCGGGTTGAGCGCGGCGATGGCGGCGAGCGCCAACAACCACACATTGGTGGGGATGGGAGAGCGGCGGGGGAGTGGTGTCGGATCAGCGAGCACCCTGCCGGCCATGAGGAGTGCCGAGAGCGTGTGCTGCTGGTCGTCCATCTGCGTGATCCCGAACTGGAGATGAGCGCCCCGGACGGCGTCCGGCACGGGATACGACGCTGCTTCGTCGGCATCGACCTGACGATCGATGATGGCGCCGGCCATGCAGACCAGTCGGTCTCTCAGCGCGCCGCGCCGACCATCGAGCGCCGGCTCGGCCGCGCCGACGTCCCACCACTGACCCATCGCCTCGCCGATGGTGCCGACCGCTGCTCCAAGGGCTTGGCGCCCTCGCAGCCACCTCGAAATTCCGGCGTTCGTGCGCTGGGTCTCGTAGCGCGTCTGCATGCTCATCAGCCCGATCTGCCGGCGGGCGAAGCCGAGTTCGTCTGGATCCAGGCCGGTGGTCGCCCGCTCGGGCCACTGCCGGACCTCGGCGAAACCGTAGGCCGACCAGTGGTCCGACATGTCGGGCACGAAGCCCTCGGCGTCGGCGCGTTCGGTGATGACATAGCGGGAGATCCGGGAGGCGGGTTCGTCCCAGCCCTCGCCCGGAAAGACCCGATGCAGGCGGGCCAATGCGAAGAACGCTTCGCCCGTCGTGAACGGCGACAACGAGCCCGGCACCGCTACTCCGTCGAGGTACGCCAACTCAAGGACGGCGCCCGACGATTCGATCTGCCGGCTCAGGTGCCGACCCAAATCTCTGAGCAGCTCGTCGTCGTCGGTGTGGCCCGTGGCATCACGCCGTTCGCCCAGAGCCGCCACCAGCAGGGCCGTGCCCCCTGACGTGAGCGAGCCGCCGTCGTTGAGCGCAGCCCACCCATCACCGTGAATGACCTGTTGCTCCAGCGCAGCCGCCCGGCCAGCGTCGGCGACGGCCAACGCCCTTGGCTCGTCGCCGTGAGCGGCCTGGTACAAGGACAGAAGCACGCCAGCGTGGCGCACCCAGCTGTACCCGCCGAGATCCGTGCCGGTACTCGCATCGAAGCGGTAAAGCCAGGTGCCATCGGCCCTCTGATTGGTGTCGAACCACGACACGGTTGACCTAGTGGCGTCGACTACGGTGACGGAGGTGGCGTCCCCACAGTGCTCGGGCAACGCCACGGCGCCACGGGCCACGACGACCACGCCGACGGTCAGCGCCGCCCACCCCATCAAGAACCCCGCCGCCCGGCCACGCATGACGGCACGTTAGGTCAAGAGTTAGGTTGAGTTCATGGGGCAGCGCACCCGCGCGTGGTTGGTCGTCGCAGCAGTCGTCGGGATACTCGGCGTGGTACCGGTCGTGCTCGATCGTGACAGCTACCCGATCTCGACCTATCCGATGTTCTCATACCGGCGCACCACTACCGAGACGGTGGACACGGCGATCCTCGTCGATGAGGGCCAGGTCCGGCGGCTGTCTCCCTCCACCATCGCCGCCACGGACGAGGTGATCCTCGCTGCCGCCACGGTGAGTAACGCCATTGCCGGTGGGACGGCTGATGTGTTGTGCGCGGAGATTGCGGCGCGCGTTGACCCTCCGGGGGAGATCCAGGTCGTCACCGAACAGTTCGACAGCGTGCGCTGGTACGAGGGTGACAAAACGCCCCTGATGCGCGTCGTTCACGCATCGTGCGCCGCGACGGGAGACAGCGCGTGATCGCCCGAGCCGAGCGCTGGCTGTTCCGCCCGGCGCCGCCGACGCGCCTCGCCATCCTGCGGATTCTCGTCGGTGTGTACGCCGTGATCTTTCTGATCTCCCGGTTCCCGAACTTCTGGTCCAGCGCCGATCTGCCGGACCGTCAGTTCGAACCCGTTGGCGTGCTTGTTCCGGTCGGAGGGCCATGGTCGTCGACGCTGGCACGCGCCCTCGTGATCGTCGCCATTCCGCTCGGCGTGTTGTTCATTTCGGGGCGCTGGTTCCGCGTCGTCGGCCCGGCGTTCTCGCTCGCATTCCTCGTGGTCACGACGTATCGGCTGTCGTGGGGCCACGTCATCCACACCGAACACCTACCGGCGTTGCACCTGCTTGTGCTGGGCTTCGCCCCGAGCGCCGCGGCCTGGTCGTGGGGTGGACGTCGCGATGCCCGTGCCCAGCCCCGCCCCGACGATCACGAACGCTTCTCGTTCCCGGTACAGGTCATGGCGCTGATCACGATCATGACGTACATGCTCGCCGGCATCGCCAAGCTGCGCAACGGGGGCGGTGATTGGCTCGTCGGCGACGTGCTGCGCAACCAGGTGGCATACGACAACCTGCGCAAGGAGTTGCTCGGATCGTGGCACTCCCCGCTCGGGGGCCGCGCGGTGCGGTATGGGTGGATGTTCCCGCCATTCGCCATCGCTACCGTGGTGGTCGAGCTCGGAGCCCCCATCGCCTTCCTCGGTGGCCGCTGGCGCACGAGATGGGTGGCGGCGGCCTGGGGATTCCACGTCGGGATCGCGGCCCTGATGTGGATCAGCTTCCCGTACCCATTGGTGGGTTTGGCATATGCACCTCTCTTTCGAGTAGAGCGGCTCGGGGAGCGGTTGATCAGGCGTGGTCGATGGCCATGGCGGCGCGGCGGCCTTCAAGGATCGCCTCGTGAATCGTCCGCGGAGCCACACAGTCGCCCGCTCGTAGATGTCCAATTCCGAGCGGAGCGGCGGGAAGCCGGAACCCACAGTCCACGAATGCCGAGGCATCGATTCGGCGCCGCTGGCCACTGAAGCGATCCTCGATCACGACGTGATCCGTGTGTACCTCGCGGACGAGACACCGACGCTCGAGTCGTACACCACGCTGCTGCAGTCGGCTGTTCGCGGGTGCGAGATCGCCGGTTCTGGAGAGCTCGTTGCCGGCGATGTTGTCCTGCGTGACGAGCACGGCCCGCACGCCGAGTTCCTCCGCAAGCGCGACGGCGATCGGGCCACCGATCGGATCGAAGATGACGACGTGACCATCGTCGGGGATGACGACAACACCAGAGCGGACATCGCCGATGTCCAGGGCCACCGCGTCGGTGCCGACGAGGTAGGTGACCTGCCCCTGTACCGAGCCGGTGCATTCCACCACGACCTCGTCCGGCTCGGCGGCCGCCTCGCCCCCGAGCGTCATGGTCACTCCCGCCCACCGTGCCGAAGCCGCCAACCACGCCATGAGAGGCCCACCCGGGCCGGCCACCGCGGCCATGCCGCCAAGATGGTCGCTCCGCTCGGCGAGGCGGACGCGATGCCCTCTCATCGCCGCCACCCGCGCCGTCTCCAACCCGGCCGGGCCGCCCCCCACCACGAGCACATCTCGCGGCCGCGCTGCCAGCGCGTACCAATCCGGGTCCTCGGTCTCGCGGCCCGCCGTCGGCTCCCCGACACAGGTGATAATCGGGTTGCGCACATCGCGCACCTGGCATGTCTGGTTACAGAGAATGCAGGGACGGATCCGATTGCCATCACCCGCCACGAGTGTGGTCACGAGGTCGGGATCGGCGAGTTGGGCCCGCGTCATCTCCACCCCATCGGCCACCCCGTCACCGATCGCCCATTCCGCCTGGCCTGGGTCGACGACGGAACCTTGGAGGAAGACCGGGATCGTCACGGACGCCTTGACCGTCCGGCAGGTATCGATGTTGAACCCGGGCGGTTCGTGGAAGTCGGGTCTCGTCTTCTCCGCCGAGAAGATGGCGCCCCGCACCACGACGAGGTAGTCCACGCCCGTCTCGCACAGCGCGGCGGCAATGGCGACGCCCATGTCCGGGGTTATACCGGCCCATGGCGCCAGCTCGTCGCATGACAACCGCAGTCCGACGATGGCACTTGCCCCCGCGGCGGCCCGGACGGCTGTCAACACGTCGCGGGCGAACCGCAGGCGATCCTGGCCCCATTCGTCACCGCGCTGGTTCGTGAGGCCCGAGAGGAACTGGCGCACGAGGCTGTGCTGGCCGGCGTTCACCTCGACCCCGTCGCATCCGGCCTCGACGGCCACCCGTGCCGCTGATCCGAAGCCAGCCACGACGGCATCGATGTCGGCGGCTTCCATCCACTTCGGGACCTCGCGGGTGTTCACCTCGGGCACCCTGGAGGGCGCCCACAAAGGGGTCTGGCTGTACGCCGATGAACCCTGTCCGCCGGCGTGGTCGAGCGACGCCACCACGAGCGCGCCGTGCGGGCGGCAGGCGGCGACGATCGCCGCCCAGCCCTCGGCGCAGCCCTCTGCACGCGGGGCCCGTTCGTATGGCCAGTCGCTCTCGTGCACGCTGGCGCCTTCGGTCACGATGATGCCGCAACCGCCGCGTGCCCGCCGCTCGTAGAAGGCGACGTGCCGGTTCGTGAACCGCCGTTCGTCGTCGCCCAGGTTTGTGGCGATCGGGCCGAACATCACCCGGTTGGGTGCCGTCCTCGGGCCGAGCGCGAGCGGTTCGAGCAGTCGCATTGCCTGTCAGCTTGCCGCAAAGGCGACCAGTTCGATGTCACCGAGCCCGTGTACCGGATCGAGATCGCTGAATGCGGCGAGTCGAATGCCGGTCGGGTCGCCGCGCCCGCTCACGCCACTTGTGTAGCCGGCCACCCCTGTCCACCTACCATCGGAGCGTGGAGTACGAGACCATCGTCGTCGAGCGTCGTGACGACGGCGTCGCCATCCTCACGCTGAACCGCCCGGAGCGACTCCACGCGTTCAACCGCAAGATGATGGACGAAGTGGCGGCCGCGTGGGTGGCGTTCCGTGACGACGTAGGGGTCCGCACTGTTGTGCTCACGGCGAGTGGATCCAGGGCGTTCTGTGTCGGGATCGACCGCCTCGACGACGTTCCCCAGGACGAGGCCGCCTACTTGTTCGATCCGTTCACGTGGGCCGATCCTGGCCAACAGTTGAGCCCGAAGCACCACGGCCTCTGGAAGCCGGTGATCGCCGCCGTGAATGGCATGGCGTGCGGTGGGGCCTTCTACCTACTCGGCGAGGTCGAGTTCATCGTGGCGGCCGACCACGCCACGTTTTTCGATCCCCACCTCAGCTTCGGCATGGCCGCCATCTTGGAGCCGACATTGATGGCGAACCGGATGCCGTTCGGGGAGATCATGCGGTTGTCGTTGATGGGGAGCCATGAGCGAGTGTCGGCCGCTCGCGCGTTGGAGATCGGCCTTGTTTCCGAAGTGGTGCCGGGCGGTGATCTTCTCGAGCGCGCACTCTGGTGTGCACAGGTCATCGCCGAGGCACCGACCGAAGCGTCACAGGCGACAGTGCGCAACCTATGGCTGGCCCGTGAGCCCGCCCGCAGGACCGCTCTCGAAATGAGTTCGTTCCTCCTCCACGCCGGCAACACCGCTGCCAACATGGCCGCCGGTCAGGAGAAGTTCCGGTTGGGACCGACCATCGAGCCGCGAATCCGCTGACGACCTCAACCACGACCGCTCGGTGCGTAGGGCAGTACCGTCGCCAGTCGTGGACAATGGCCTTTCTCCCCGGACCATCGTCGTCGCCGCTGGACGACCGGTCGGCACAGACGCCCCGCTCAACCAGCCGATCGTCCTGGCTTCGAACTTCCGGGGCGGCGGCGAGTACAGCCGCACCCACGGCACGGAGTCCTGGGCCGCGCTCGAGGAAGCGATTGGCGCACTCGAGGGTGGGCGGGCGTTGGCGTTCAGCAGTGGGATGGCGGCCGCCGCGGCCGCGCTCTACGCGTTGGCCCCGAAGATGCTCGTGTTGCCCACGTTCTGCTACCTCGGCGTGCGTAGCCTCGTCGAGGAATACCGGGTGCAGGGCCATATCGAGGTACGGCCGGTGGAGGTCACCGACACGGTCGCGATGGTGGCGGCGGCGGCCGGCGCCGACGTCGTGTGGATCGAGACTCCGACGAATCCGACGCTCGACGTCGCTGATGTTGCGGCGATCTGCGCGGCGGCGACCGCGGCCGGTGCCGCGACGGTGGTCGACTCGACCTTCGCCACGCCGCTACGTCAGCGGCCGCTGGAGAACGGCGCCACGATCGTGCTCCACAGTGCTACGAAGTTCATTGGAGGCCACAGCGATCTCACGCTCGGGCTGTGCGTCACGGCTGACGACCGCGTCTTCGACCGACTCGTGCTGGCCCGTACGTTCCAGGGTGCCACTCCCGGTGCGCTCGAAGCGTTCCTCGCCCTTCGGGGCCTGCGGACGCTCGCCGTGCGCATGGATGTCGCCGAGGCGAATGCGAAGGTGCTCGTCGAGCATCTCGCGGCCCATCCGGCGGTCGAGCGGGTTCGGTATCCCGGCTGGGGGGCGATGGTGTCGTTCGACCTGCGCGGTGGCGCGGTCGCTGCTGATCGGGTGTGCGAAGCGGTCGCACTCATCGTGATGGCCACGAGCCTCGGTGGTGTCGAGACGACGATGGAGCGCCGTCAGAAGTATGCCGGCGACGCCCACGTCCCTCCCGGACTCATCAGGATGAGCGTCGGGATCGAGGACGTGGCTGATGTGTGGGCCGATCTTCGCAAGGCACTCGCCGTAGCTCAGTAGCGTTGCCCCTATGAGTGGAATCCTCGATGTCGACCTACTCCGGTTCGAGCAGGGCGACGCATCAGCCAAGCGGGCCGTGGTCGACGGGGTCAGGCGAAGCCTGCAGACCGGGTTTGTCTACACGAGCCACGACCTGTCCGAGTCGCTGCTCGACGACGCCTATGGCGCGCTCCGCGAGTTCTTCACGCTGCCCACCGAGGTGAAGCAGGGCTTCATCGCCCCCGGCTCGCATGGGCAGACGGGGTACACGGGCCTGCTCGTCGAGACCGCGGCCTCGTCGAATCTCGCCGACTGGAAGGAGATGCTCAACTGGGGTCGCACGGCGCCGGTGGGGCATCCGCTGCGCGAGCGTTACCCGCACCGGTACGGCCCGCAGGTGCTGCCCGAGTCGGCGGTACCGGGGATCGAGGCGTTGTTGACCCGGTTCCACGACGCCATCGCCGACCTGCAGCGGCGCTTCCTGCGCGTCATCGCGGTCGCGGTGGGCTGTCACGAAGACTTCTTCGAGGAGATGATGGTCGATGGGGCCAACCTCACGCGGGCCATTCGGTACCCGGCCATGGCGGAGGCACCGGTCGGCGGGCACGTGTGGGCTGGCGCGCACGGCGACATCAACCTCATCACCGCCCTTCCCCGGTCAACGGCCCCTGGTCTCCAGGTGCTCACGGCCGACGGCTGGGTGGACGCTCTTGCCCCCACCGGCCAGGTCATCATCAACACCGGCATGATGCTGGAGCGGCTCACGA
The DNA here is from genome assembly GCA_046597895.1 of Ilumatobacteraceae bacterium. Lineage (GTDB taxonomy): Bacteria > Actinomycetota > Acidimicrobiia > Acidimicrobiales > Ilumatobacteraceae > WLJO01. The sequence goes on along the minus strand of JBKJJS010000150.1, from coordinate 1,644 downwards.
ACGGGGTGATCCCGGTCGGCATCCACCGTGTCGTGGCGGCCCCCGGCCAATCAGGCGAGCGCTACAGCGTCGTGCAGTTCTGCCACCCGACACCGTGGACGATCCTGGCGCCACTGTCGTCGTGTTGCACCCCCGCGACTCCGCAACGCTTCAGCGCCATGGTGTCGGCAGATGCCCTCGACCTCGTGCTCTATCAGATCAATCTGAAAGAGGACGCCCGCCGCCTTGATGTCTGAGGCTGCCACTCAGCGACCGGCTGTGGGCGCCCCCCATCAGCTCCCTGCGGACTCGCTGACCGTCCAGGGGTTCACCACGCTGATTCCGGTATCGGTGAAGTCGTCGACGTTGCGGGTCGCGAGTACCGCACCGTAACTGCGACATATGGCGGCGATCTGCGCATCGGCCGTGCTGATCGGGCGTCCGGAGGACCTCCTCGCCGGGGTTTGATGCAATGCTAGCAATGCTCTCATTCATTTCGAATGACGGCCGGCTTCGACGGTGCCCGAGGGCTCGCGGGCTCGATCGGCGATGCTGTGGGGATGACATCCCCGAACGATTCACGACGTCGCGGCATCGTCAGGCTCGTCGGCGTCTACGACGCGGAGGGCACCGTGCGCGGCGAGGTCGCCTACTGGATCGGGGCCCGGCTCGGGCGGAGGCATTGCTCGCTCTGCGAGATCACGCATGGGACCGTCAGGGAACGATCGGACTGGAAAGCCTGTCGAGCCGGGCTCCCCGTGCCGTTCGACACCTACCATCGCAACGATCAGCCCACTTCGATCCGTGCCGCCACGAACGGCACGGCACCCGTGGTCGTGGCCGAGACCGACACGGACATCGTTGTGCTCATGACGCCCGACGATCTGGAAGCGTGCAGTGGATCGATCGATCGACTCGTCGAGGCGATCGAACGTGCCGCCACCCACCACGAACTCATATGGACCGCACCATGAACGAGCCAACGACCTTCGCGGCCGGCGAGGTGTCCCTTCCCTTGACGGCCCGGCGGCGCGAGACTGTCGCGGTGCGCTCACGGTTAGCGGTACTCGGGGTTGGCCTCGTCATCGGTCTCGGGGGAGGCGCGTTCAGCGGTGCCACGAGCAACTCGGCCGCGCCGCGTGGTGTCACACCGATCATGTTTCGTCTGGAGGGCAAGCTCGTTGATGCGCTCTGTCCCGACGCGTTGGCGCCCCCGATGATCGGGCTGGCGCCTCCGGACGAGAGTGACGGTGTCGAGGCGCAGGCCTGACCCACTGGGTATCCCCCACCATTACGAACGCGTGTCAGTAGGGTAAGAAATCCGGACCGGCGAACTTGGTGGATACGACGATGGACTTGGCGCTCGCCATCGAACTCGAAGGGAGCCGTATCGCTCTCGGCGTGGTCAACCGGGCCGGGAAGATCCTCGAGACCGAGTTCGCCGAGCCCGATGAAGCATCCGGTCGCGGATTCGATCTGCTCGCCCCCGCCGTAGCGCGACTGCGCGCGCGTGTGGGGCGGCACTCCGGCGACATCGTGGTCGCCGGAGTTGCGGTCGGAGGTGGCGACGACTTCGAGCGCGATGGATCGGACGACGCGAGCACCGAACGCCTCCGGGAGCGGCTCGTCGAGGTCGTCGGCGTTGGAGTCCGCATGGACCCCAAC
>JBKJJS010000331.1:0-18289 GCA_046597895.1 Ilumatobacteraceae bacterium | reverse complement strand
GTGTGCCGTACGTATCGAAGCGGTGTGGAGTTCGGCATACGTCCATTGACGCGTGGCGGCCGGATCAGACGAGGCCGCGATGAGGGCGAGCCGGTCCGGCGTCGTCTCGGCGGCCCATGCCAACAGGCCGCCCACCGTGAGATCTCGAACGTCCGACTCGGTGGGACCCCTCGCGTGCGACATCGTCAACGGGGTCGACGACGTCATCTGGTAGTCCCGAAGGGGAGCTCGTCGCCGGTGGCGTCGTCCCACTGGCTGCGGGGCGTGGCGAGGAGATCGCCGCCATAGACGTGCAACGCCAGCAGCGTCTCCTTGCCCGTGTTGCTGATCCGGTGGACGGCGTCCGGCGGGAGCGCGAAGCAGTCGCCGACGGACAACACCGCGCGCCCCGTCTCATTCAGGCCATGGGCCTGTCGCTGGTAGAACACGTTGTCCTCGGCGCCTTGGTAGATACCGACCACGGCCCACATCAGGTGGTTGTGGGCAGGGCTCACGAACCCTGCCGGCACCGCCAGGCCGAGCACGGTGAGGTCGTCCGAGCGATACACGATCACCGGTCCGCCGCCGCTCTCGGCGCGCCGACGTTCGATCTCGCGGCTGAGGTCGTCGGTGTCGGCCACCAACGGCCGCATCACCTCGGCGACGCGCTCGGCCGCGTCCTCCTCGGTGAGGACGGCCCGGCAGGCGGTGACGAAGGAGTCGAGATCGATCATGCACCTGAACGTACTCCGAACACCATTGGACCGACCCTGCGAGTGACCGCGGAATCGTGAGATACTCAAGCGGTTCGCTCACGCTTGGAGGCCCCACCATGTCCGACTACATGAATGATCTCGACGAGGTCCGTTCCGTGATCCAGTTGTACATCGATGGAGCCAACGGCGATGCGGCGAAGTTGCGCCAGGCATTCCATCCCGATGCTCGCATGATGGGCCACATCGGGCCGATGGACACGTACGTCCCCATCACCGACTTCATCGCCATGGTCGAAGCCCAGCCCGGCATGGCCGGACCCAACTACCAGGCGACGATCCGGACGCTCGATGTCGTCGGTGACGCAGGCGTCGCCGTGCTGGTCGAGACGGACTACTTCGGCTGCGACTTCGTCGACTACTTCAGCGTGGCCCGCATCGACGGTCGCTGGCAGATCACCAACAAGACGTACGCCCACACGGGCGGGGAGCCGCCAGCGCACTGATCGCCGAACAAGGCCAGACTGTTGGCCGTGGAGGACTTCGTCATCGCCCGCAACCCAGACGATGACTCGTCGCTGCCGTACCTCGTGCGGTTGCCTCTTGGGCCGAACGGCGTCGTATTGAAGGTGCGCGACGTGTGGCCGCGCACCGCGGCGGTCTATTGCCACCATGCCATTGAGTGGCCGGCCGACGTCGAGATCGTCGAGCGGGTGGCGGTGCGTTCGTGCGTTCGACGAGGGGCGGCGATCGATCTCGTTCTCGAACGCGGCAAGGAGAATCGCTCGCAGTTCGTGTTCACCACCGCCCGCGGCCGTGAGGTGATCTTCTGGCAGAGCGCACGGACGTCGAAGCAGGCCAAGCCGGCCGTGTCGCTGCCCACCGCTCGGGCCGCCGGGCAGGTGCTCGAAGTCCTCGTCGACGTCCATGAGCGCTATCCGTGGACGTTCGCGCGCCAACAGGCAACTACCCGCCGCCGTCCGCTGAGGGCAGGTGACTATGCCGTCGAGGTGGATGGCGGCATTGTCGCGGCAGTCGAGCGCAAGAGTCTCGCCGACCTCGTGGCCACGTTGACGAGCGGCAAACTTCGCTACCTCATGGCCGATCTCGCCACCGTGCATCGGTCAGCGCTCGTGATCGAGGATCGCTACTCCTCGGTGTTCAAGCTCGACCGCGTACGACCGTCGACTGTCGTCGAGGGTCTCGCCGAAGCCCAGATCCGATTTCCATCAGTGCCGATCGTCTTTTGCGAGACTCGATTGTTGGCCCAGGAGTGGACCTACCGGTTCCTCGGTGCCGCGCTCGTTCATCATGGGGAGGATGTCGTCGCCACACCGTTGGCGGAAGCGCTCCCGGTGGCCGGTCCGTTGACGTGAGAGCGACGTCTCAGGACCAAGGTGCTACGGTTCCGCGCTGTATCTATCGCTGTTTGATTATGGGGAGCAGACGCTATGAAGCCTGACGTGCTCAATCCGGATACGTATGCCACCGGCGATCCGGCCAGGAACGGCCTGCCGCTCGACCAGTTCGCCTGGCTCCGCGAGAACGCGCCGTGCTACCGCCAGGAGATCTCTGACCCGTTGTTGCTCCCGTGGACGTGGGTGGTGACACGGTACGAGGACGTCGTCACGACGAACCGGGATCACCACGGGTTCCCCTCGCGCTTCGGGGTCACGTTGAGGGAGATGGAGCCGACGCTGCCTGCTCATGGGGGCAAGGCCGCCATGATCACGATGGACGGCGCCGACCATGTCCGCAACCGGCGCATCGTGGCGAGGGGGTTCTCGCCGAACGTCGTGCGCTCCTTCGAAACGAGGTTTCGCACGATGGCGGTCAACATCCTCGATGCCGCACTCGCCAAGGGGTCGATCGACTTCGTCCACGACGTCGCCACCGAGTTGCCCTTGCAGGCCATCTGCAACCTCATGGGGGTACCACCGGAGGACGAGCAGCAAGTACTCGAGTGGGCCAACACCTTCTCCGTCCCGACTGATCCGGATTACGCCCCGAGCATGGAGGATGTGTTCGCCGCCATCAACGGGATCTGGGAGTACGGCGCAAAGCTCGCGGAGTTCCGGCGCGAGCACCCGGGCGAGGACATCATGTCCAAGGTGGCCGCGGCCGGGGAGGCCGAACAGCTCGACCAGGACGAGATCATGGGCATGACGCTCCTCATGGCGGGGGCCGGCAACGAGACCACTCGCAACGCTCTGAGCCACGGTCTCCATGCCCTACTTCGCCACCCGGAGCAGTTCGCGTTGCTCCGCGAGCAGCGCGACACGATCCTCGATTCCGCCATTGAGGAGATCCTGCGGTGGGCGACGCCGGTGATCCAGTTCAGGCGGACGGTCGACCACGACATGGAACTCCATGGGCAGCACCTGTTGGCCGGCGACCGGATGACGTTCATGTACGCGTCGGCCAACTTCGACCCGAATGCATTTCCTGATCCTGAGAGCTTCGATCTGACTCGCACGCCGAACCAGCACGTGGCCTTCGGCACCGGGCCACACGTGTGCCTCGGCGCCGCCGTGGCCCGCCTGGAGATCAAGGTGATGCTCGAGGAACTGCTCGATCGAACGAAGGACATCCGTCAGACCGGTCCGATCGCGTATTCACGTGACAGCCTGCTGCGTGGCGTGAAGACACTCCCCGTGGAGATGACCTCGGCGTAGAAAGGATTCGCCTCCTCGGCGTGCGTGCGAACCTCTCGACGTGAGCACGGCGCCAGAATCAACTCGGCCACTCATCAGCGCACGCGCGGTCCGCGGCCTCGCCGATGGGTTCGTCAGCGTTCTGCTGGCCCAGTATCTGACGCATCTCGGGTTCAGCGCGGTGAAGGTGGGCGCCGTCGTGACCGCAACCTTGCTCGGCTCGGCTGCACTCACGCTCTACACCGGGCTGCGCTGGAGCCATCACGATCCTCGCCGCATCCTGCTCGGCGCCTGCGTGCTCATGGCGGCAACGGGCCTCGGGTTCTCGACCGTCACGTCGTTCTGGCCGCTCCTCGTCGTGGCGACCGTTGGCACGCTCAACCCGTCGGCGGGAGACGTGAGTGTGTTCCTGCCCGTCGAACAGGCGGCGATCGCTGATCGCACGGATGAGCGGTTGCGGCCGAAGCGGTTCGCCCACTACAACCTGGCCGGTGGCCTCGGTGGTGCTGCTGGTGCTCTCATGAGCCCAATCCCCGGTTGGCTCGCCCGTGGCAACGGATGGGACGAGGCGACGACCGAACGAAGGGCGTTCATCGTCTACGTCGTGGCGGCGCTTGTCGCCGCGCTGTGCTATCGGATGTTGGTCCCGGCCGGCCACCGAGGCTCGGGCCGGAGCACACCGTTGAAGGAGTCGCGGACCATCGTGCTGCGCCTCGCCGCGCTCTTCTCGCTTGACGCCGCTGGTGGGGGGTTTGTGCTGCCCGCCATCATCGTGCTCTACCTCCACGGAAAGTTCGGCCTCGACGCCCGTGCACTTGGGCTCACACTGGCGACCACGGCTCTGCTGAGCTCGTTCTCGCAACTCGCGGCCGGCCCGCTTGCCGCCCGCATAGGGCTCGTGCGCACGATGGTGTTCACCCACTTACCCGCCAACGTGTTCCTTGTCCTGGCGGGCTTGGCACCGACCGCGCCGCTGGCGATCATGTTCTTGTTGCTTCGGGCCACTCTCAGCTCGATGGATGTCCCGGCCCGGCAAGCCCTGGTGATGCGCCTCGTGCCATCCGAGGAGCGGGCGGCGGCTGCCAGCGTCACCAACGTGCCACGCAGCCTGGCGGCCGCAATGACCCCGCTGCTTGCCGGCCTGCTGGTCGACAAGTCCAGTCTCGGTTGGCCGCTCATCATCGGCGGCCTCATGAAGATCACGTACGACCTGTTGCTGCTGGCTCAGCCCCTCGACCGCCGGTGACGCAGGGGTGGGCACCGGCGGTCGGCCAGCAGCGGGCGGCGGCCAACTTCGAACGGAGGGAACCGAAAACCGCTTCCCCCGTTCGAACTTCAGTCGTTGCCGGCTTGGCTAGGGTCGCCCAACTATGGCGACGCGACGATTTCCGGACGGGTTCTCATGGGGGACGGCGACGGCCGCCCATCAGGTCGAGGGGAGCAATTGGAACAACGACTGGTGGGCGTGGGAACACGCGCCGGGCACCCCGTGCGAGGAACCGTCGATGGACGCCTGCGACCACTTCAATCGCTACCCGGATGACATCGCTCTGCTCGCCGGCCTCGGCTTTGGCTCGTACCGGTTCTCGGTGGAGTGGTCCCGCGTCGAGCCGGAGGACGGGTGCTTCTCCACCGCGAGCCTGGATCACTACCTGCGTGTGGTCCGGTCATGCCGGGACAACGGCATCGAACCCGTGGTGACGCTGCATCACTTCACCACGCCGCGCTGGGTGGCACAGGCGGGAGGGTGGACGGAGCCGGACACCGCCGGGAGATTCGAGCGTTACGCCGAGCGGGTGGCGCACCATCTCGGTGATGAGGTTGGGCGCTGGTGCACCATCAACGAACCGAACATGGTCGCCACGATCGGCTACCTCGTCGGGCAGTTCCCGCCCGGCCTGAGGAATCGCAACCTACGGGATAGGGCGAACGAGGTGTTCGTGGACGCCCACCGTCGTGCCGTCGGTGCTGTGAAGGGCGAGTCGTCGGCACCCGTCGGCCTCACGGTCGCGATGCAGCAGGTCGATGTGGTGGCCGAGCCTGGTGACGACGAGGGTCGAGCGGCGGCCGAGGCGCGGGCGGCGCGGGCGCTCGCCGGGTTGGAGGATCCGTTCCTCGCTGCTGCCATCGGCGACGATTTCATCGGCGTTCAGACATACACGCGCGAGCGATTCGGGCCTGGGGGTCGCCTCGGCGGCGAGGAGGGCGTGCCGCTCACCACCATGGGCTACGAGTTCTGGCCCGAGGCGTTGGAGCACTGCATTCGCCGGGCGTGGGAGGTCACGGATCACACACCAATCGTCGTGACCGAGAACGGCATCTCCACGGCCAACGATCCGGAGCGCGTGGAGTACGTGAGCAGAGCCCTCCACGGCGTGCTCAACTGCCTCGACGATGGCATCGACGTGCGCGGCTACACGTACTGGAGCCTGCTCGACAACTTCGAGTGGGCGTACGGCTACCGGCCGAAGTTCGGGCTCGTCGCCGTCGACCGATCCACCCAGGAACGTTCCGCGAAACCGAGCGCGCAATGGCTCGGCGATGTCGCCCGGAACAATTCGCTCTGATCCGGTCGCGTACGAGCGCTCACGCCTCGGGTTTCTTCGCCCGGCTTGGGCTCACGCGGGGTGGCTCGTCGGGCATCTTCGGGTAGACGGGCGGCCACGGCGCGTCCAACAAACCGGCCGCTCGATCCCGGTCCCACATGTCGAGGAGCGGACGAAGTGATTGCGGTCGGTCGTCCATGTCGGCCCACGGATCACCATCGAGAGTGACTCGTCGCAGGACGACCGGCATCGTCATCCGATCGGGATGGACATCGTCGAGTTCGTCCCAGTGGAACGGACACGACACTTGGCCACCCGCCCGCGCCCGCACTGACCACGCGCCGAACACTGTCTTGTGGGGAGCGTTCTGGTTGAAGTCGACGAATACCCGCCTGCCTCGCTCCTCCTTCCACCATTGAGCGGTGATCGTGTCCGGGTGTCGGCGCTCGAGTTCCCTGGCGAATGCCACGGCGGCTTTGCGCACGTCGTAGGAGTTCCAGTGTGGTGACAACCGCACATAGACGTGGATGCCCTTGTTGCCCGTGGTCTTCGGGTAGGCCGCGATGTCGAGTTCGTCGAACAGCGCCTTCGTATGGCGGGCGGCGGCCTGAAGATCGGGGAACGTGATACCGGGCGTCGGGTCGAGGTCGATGCGCAGCTCGTCGGCGTGGCCGGGGTCTGCCGCCATGTACGGCCACACGTGGAAGCCGAGGCAGCCGAGGTTGACGGCCCACAGGACGTGCGCGAGATCGGCCGCCACCATGGCATTGGATGGGGTGCCATTCACGGTTTCGACGGTCGTCGTCTGGAGCCAGTCCGGCGCGCCGTTCGGCACTCGCTTCTGGAAGAAGGACTTACCGGATGCCCCGTCCGGGAACCGCTGCATCAGGATGGGACGCCCGCCCATCCACCGCAACAGCGGCTCCGCGACCGCCTCGTAGTACCTGACGAGGTCGAGCTTCGTCTCGCCGCGCTCCGCGAAGAACACCTTGCGCGGGTGCGAGATCGAGACGTCGCGGCCGGCGGCCCGCACCAACTCGGGATCATCGGCCACGGCCATTGGGCTAGAGCGGCAGGGGTTCGATCACGTCACGGCGGTTCAGGATTCCGGCGGCCCGTTGCCGCACGAACTCGTCGTACACCGGGTGGGTGATGATCCAGAACTGGTCGGATTCGATGGCGTCGGCGACCTGCTGAGCAACCTCGGAGGGCAACATCGCCACTGCACCGGGGTTGCGCATCGAGATCGGGGCGGCCGCCGGCTCAGAGGGGGTGGCGCCGGGCCGGTTGCGGTCACTTTCCCCGATACGTGTGGCGACCAACCCCGGGCACAGGACCGACACACCGATCGCCGCTCCCCGCGTGCGCAAGTCATGCCACAGCGTCTCGCTCAACGCAACGACGCCGGCCTTGGAAACGTTGTACGAACCGATCATTGGGAACGCCGCCAGCCCTGCGGTGGACGCGGTGTTGACGAGGTGGGCAGGCTCCCCGCTGGCGAGCATGCGGGGGATGAACGCACGGGCGCCATAGATCACGCTCCAGAGGTCGACACCAACGACCCACTCCCAGTCCTCGAGGCTCTGCTCCCACGCCACACCACGCTTGACGACCCCCGCATTGCTGCACAACACGTTGACGGCGCCGAAGCGATCGAACGCCGCCGCGGCGAGAGCCTCCACCTGATCGACCTTGGAGACGTCGGTCCGGATTCCGATCACATCGGCGCCAGCGGCCGTGAGATCGGCGACGGCGCGGTCGAGCGCCCCCTGCTCGATATCGGCGAGCACGAGGCGCAATCCTCGCTGAGCGAAGTGTTGGGCCATGCCGAGGCCGATACCGCTGGCGCCCCCGGTAATGACCGCGACCTGTCCCTGTTGGAGTTGCATCTCACCTGTTTAGCCTTGAGGTGGTTCCTGTGTCCCAACTCGCCTCGCTCCATGCTCGTGATGTCACCTACTCGCAGGGGCGCGCCCGCGTTCTGGAGGCGGTCGAGCTGGACGTGACACCGGGCAGGCGCATCGGGCTCATCGGCCCGAACGGGGTGGGGAAGTCGACGCTGCTGCGGGTCCTCGCCGGCGAGTTGCGGCCGGAGCGCGGCACGGTTACGACTACTCCGCCGACGGCCGCGGTGGCCTACCTACCGCAGGAACGCGAGCGCCGCGACGAACTGGCATCGGCCTACCTGGCTCGCCGGACGGGCGTCGCCGGAGCCACGGCCGAACTCCACGCCGCCACCTCGGCGATGGCCGCTTCGACACCCGGCTCGGACGACCGCTACGCCGATGCTCTCGATCGATGGCTGACGATGGGTGCCGCCGACTTCGAGGGCCGAGTCGAGCAGGTCTGGGCCTCGCTCGGGCTGTCGACCACGCTGTTGGAGCAGCCGATGCCCACGCTCTCCGGTGGCGAGGCGGCGAGGGCCGGGCTCGCGGCACTCGAGTTGTCGCGGTTCGATGTCTATCTGCTCGATGAACCGACGAACGATCTCGATCTCGACAGCCTGCAACGCCTCGAGACGTGGGTGAAGGGCCTCGATGCCCCTGTCGTACTCGTCAGCCACGATCGGCGGTTCCTCGACCACACGGTCACCCACGTGGCCGAGTTCGATGAGTTCACCCACCGACTCAGCCTTTTCGCCGGCGGCTGGCAGACCTACCTCGACGAGCGGGCCGTGGCCCGTCGCCACGACGAGGAGCGCTACGACGTGTACGCGTCCAAGCGGGCCGATCTGAGCACCCGCGCCCAGCGCGAGCGTGAGTGGGCGACGCTCGGACTGAGCCGTGCGAAGAAGAAGCCAGCAGACAACGACAAGAACATCAAGGCGTTCAAGATCAACCAGACCGAGCAGCTCGCCGGCCGGGCGGCCCGCACCGAACGAGCCATCGAACGGCTGGAAGTCGTCGACAAGCCCATGGAGGCCTGGCAGCTACGTCTCACGATCGCGAGTGCCGAACGCAGCGGTGCCGTCGTCTGCGAACTCGACGATGTGGTGTTGCGTCGTGGTTCGTTCGTGCTTGGGCCCATCACGCTCGCCATCGACTACGGCGAGCGTGTGGCGATCGTGGGCAGCAACGGAAGCGGGAAGACAACCCTCCTCGATGTGATCCTCGGCCGAGTCGCGCCAGACCGCGGGCGGTCCAGGCTCGGAGCTGGAGTCCGCGTCGGTGAGATCGAGCAAACGCGAGCCCGGCTCCCAGGCGACCGGCCGCTCCTCAACTCGTTCCTCGCCGAGACCGGAATGACGGTGAGCGAAGGTCGCACGCTGCTCGCCAAGTTTGGAATCGGGGCGACCCACGTGGAGCGGCCGGTTTCCTCGCTCTCGCCCGGGGAACGCACGAGAGCCGTACTGGCGTTGCTCATGGCCGGCCGGGCCGGTGACGGTGGCGGCGCCAATTGTCTGGTGTTCGACGAACCGACGAACCACCTCGACCTGCCGGCCATCGAGCAGTTGGAACAGGCCATCGATTCATTTCCCGGCACGGTGCTGCTCGTCACCCACGATCGCGCGCTGCTCGACCACGTCAAGATCACTCGCACGGTTCGCCTCGACGGCGGGCGGATCGTGGCTGACACCATGGCCTGACGCTGGCGAGGCAGAATGCCTCATGCGTTCGTCCCGGTCATGGTGCGTGGTGGGAGCGGTGCTGCTGTTCAGCGCCTGCGGAGGTGGCAGCGGGGTGAACAGCGGGAACGCCGACGGGCCCGGTACCGGCTCCTCCACCGTGGTGTCGTCATCCGTCCCCGGCACCGAGACGACCACCACGACCGGAATCGATTCGAGCACGACCAGCATCACGGCGACGACTGTCGCGGAGACGACATCGGTGGCGACGACGATTCCGGCGACGGCCGTACCCGCGACCACGGCCCCGGCGACGACTACCCCGGCGACCAGCCCTCCCGCGACGACTGCACCAAGCGGGCTCACGGCGTTGCCCACGAACACGAACCTCCAGCCGGCCGCGGGGCTGTCCTTCACAGTGTCGCCCGGCGGTGACTTCTGTACGGAGTTCATTCCACCCGGCTGGGTGACGGAGTATTGCGAGTCGTTCGTGGCGCTCGCGAACTTCTACGCGGTGGTGCAACGCGAGGCCGGTGATGGCCATTACCGAGTCGTCGTGATGGTGCCGACCGGTAGCGGCAATGACTACGTCGAGGAGTACGAGGCGCAGGAGCCGGGCGCGGGAACCTGGTCGGCCGTGACCGTCGTCCATGGGTCGTTCCACTTCGGGACCGGACCGTTTGGCGGCGACGCCGAAGGCCTTTGGGTGGGATACCGATACGCCGGCACTGGGGGATACCTCGATCTCGATGTGCTCGAGTGGTTCGAAGACGGCTCCGCTCGTCGGGGCGCTCTCAAGGAACTCGCGAAGGGTGCCGTGGACGTTCGTCCAGGCGGAGCCGCTGTCGTCTCCGCGGTGTACGCGGCCGACGATCCGACCTGCTGCCCTTCGTCGTTCCTACGGCGCGAGATGAGCTGGTCGTCGAACCGCTGGAGGATCGATCCTGGCATTCTCTTGGCACCGGACGATCCGCTGGCCGCTGTCGTCAGCGACTTCTGAGCGGCGTCGGTCCAGCACTCCGAGCCCGAGCGCCTACTGTGCGGCACGGTGAAGCCGCTCGGACGATGGTTTCCTCTCGTCGACCAGCTGAAGGGCTACGAGCGTCGTTCCGCGGCCCATGACCTTCAGGCGGGGATCGTCCTGTCGGCTCTCCTCATACCGGCCGGGATGGCGTATGCCACGGCCTCCGGTCTTCCACCGATCACCGGTCTGTACGCCACGATCGTGCCGCTGGTGGTCTACGCCCTCGTGGGTCCGTCGAGGATCCTCGTGTTCGGGCCTGACTCGTCGCTGGCGCCACTCATCGCAGGGCTCGTTCTCCCCCTCGCCGCGGGTGATCCTGGCCAAGCGATCGCGATCGCCGGCCTGTTGTCCGTGGTGGCCGGGGCATTCTGTCTGCTCGCCGCGATCGCCCGGTTCGGGTTCCTGGCTGACTTGCTCTCGAAGCCGGTCCGTTTCGGCTATCTCAACGGGATCGCCCTGACCGTCATCGTGAGTCAACTGCCCAAGGCGCTCGGGTTCTCGGGGCAGTCCGAGAACGCGATCGACGGGTTGCGTGACGTCTGGAATGGGGTGAGCCAGGGTCTCGTGGATGGCTGGGCGGTCGTGATCTCGGGCGGATCCTTCCTCCTGATCGTGGGTTCCAGACGGATCAGCTCGCGCATCCCGGGAGCCCTCTTGGCGGTGGTCGGCGCGATTCTGGTGGCGGTGGTGTTCGACCTGGGCGCCAAGGGGGTGTCGTTGGTCGGTGTCCTGCCTCGTGGCTTCCCGACCCCGAGTTGGCCCACCGTCATCGGCGCCGACTTCCCCAAGATCGTCGGGGCGGCCGTAGGTGTGGCCTTCATCTCTTTCGCTGATTCGAGCGTGCTCTCGCGTACGTACGCCCTCAAGACCGGCCAACGAGTCGATCCGAATCGGGAGCTGATGGCCCTCGGCATGGTCAACGTCGTGACCGGGCTGATGCAGGGATTTCCTGTGAGCAGTAGTCAGTCGCGAACGCCGGTGGCGGAGGATGCCGGCGCCCGCACGCAGGTGACCGGCCTCGTCGGCGCCGCCGTCGTCGCCACGATGGTGATCGCCGCCCCCGGGGCCTTCCGCAACCTTCCAAACGCTGCCCTTGCCGCGATCGTCATCGCCGCAGTACTCCGCCTCGTCGAGGTCAATGGCCTGGTGAGGTTGCGGGCTGCCCGTCGGAGCGAGTTTGTGTTGGCAATGGCGGCGTTCCTGGCGGTGGCCCTGTTCGGGCCGATCTACGGGATCGGCGTGGCGATCGCATTGTCGCTCCTCAACTTCATGCGCAAAGTGTGGCGCCCCTATTCGACGGAGCTCGTGAGGGTGGACGGACTCAAGGGGTATCACGACGTCGAGCGTCATCCAGAGGGTCACCGCATCCCCGGCCTCCTGCTGTACCGCTTCGACGCGCCGTTGTTCTTTGCCAACGGCGGGTACTTCGAACAGGACGTGCTGCGCCGGATCGACGGCGCCGACGCCCCGTGCCGGTGGGTGGTCGTCACGGCAGAACCGATCACGGACGTCGACTCAACGGGTGCCGACGAACTGTCGGAGCTCCTCGACCGCCTCGACGAGCGCCGGGTCCGTTTGGTGTTCGCCGAGCTGAAGGGGACCGTCCGCGACCGTCTTGCCCCGTACGGGTTGGTCGACCGCATCGGCTCCGACCGCTTCTACCGCACCACCGGCGAGGCGGTCCGCACCTACGTGCGGGAGACGGGCGTGACGTGGCAGGACTGGGAGGACACCTGACAGCCGAGCTTCGAACTCAGGTGGCGGAATTCCGCGCTCTCCGTTCGAACTTCGCGGGACGACCCTGCCACACCCCCGGCGTAGCCTGCTGTCCATGGCCGATCCGCCAGGAAACCCGCCGGTCCACCCGGTGTTGCAGGTCTTCTCCCCGGCCGTGCGCACGTGGTTCGCCACCACATTCCCCGAGCCCACCCCGGCGCAGGTACAGGGCTGGCCCCCCATCATGCGGGGGGAGCACACGCTCATCTGCGCACCCACCGGCTCCGGCAAGACGCTCACGGCCTTCCTCGGGGCCATCGATCGTCTTGTCACGTCGCCGCCGCCCGACGGCCGGGGCCGCACTCGGGTGCTGTACATCTCGCCGCTGCGGGCGCTGGCATTCGACGTCGAGAAGAACCTGAGGGCACCGCTGCAGGGCATCAAGCTGGCGGCCGAGCGGCTCGAACTGCCCTTCGTCGAGCCCTCGGTTGGGTTGCGCACCGGGGACACGCCGGCCAAGGACCGCCAGCGAATGCTCCGGCATCCACCCGATCTGCTCATCACCACGCCGGAGAGCTTGTACCTGCTCCTCACGTCGGCGGCCCGCGACACGTTGGTCGGCGTCGAATGGGTGATTGTCGACGAGATCCACGCGTTGGCGCCTACGAAGCGCGGCGCCCACTTGGCACTCAGTCTCGAGCGGTTAGAGGAGGTCACGTACCGTCCGCCGCAGCGCATCGGGTTGTCGGCCACGCAGCGGCCGTTGGAGGAGACGGCCCGGTTCCTGGTCGGGTGGTCAGCGCCGGGCCAGCCGCGCCCGGTGGCCATTGTGGACGCCGGCATCCGCAAGCCGCTCGAAATCGAAGTCGTCATCCCTGTGGAGGACATGGGTGATCTCGGTAAGCAGACGACCGAGTTGCGCTCGGGCCCGGCGGCCAGCGCCCTCGTGACCACCCGCTCATCCATCTGGCCGAGCATCTACCCCCGCATCCTGGAACTCATCGTTCAGCACCGCTCCACCATCATCTTCTGCAATGCCCGCCGCCAGGCCGAGCGGCTGGCCGCCAAGCTCAACGAACTGGCAGACGCGCAGGGGGTGGTGGGGGAGACCCCGGGCGACCTTGTGAAGGCCCACCACGGTTCGCTGGCTCGCGAACAACGCGTCGTCATCGAGGACGATCTGAAACAAGGTCGCCTGCGGGCCATCGTCGCCACGTCCAGCCTCGAGCTTGGCATCGATATGGGCGCGGTCGATCTCGTCATCCAGGTGGAGTCGCCGGGTGCCGTCAGTCGCGGCCTGCAGCGCATCGGCCGGGCCGGTCACTCCGTTGGCGAGCCGTCCAAGGGCTTCATTTTCCCGAAGCACCGGGGTGACCTGCTCGAAGCCGCCATCGTGGTCCGGCGCATGCACGACGGCCTCATCGAGTCCACGCGCTACCTACGCAATCCCCTGGACGTGCTCGCCCAACAGATCGTCGCCCACGTCGCCATGGGGGACTGCACAGTGGCCGAGCTGTCGGCGCTGGTACGGCGGTGCGCCAACTTCGCCGACCTGTCGGACGACCTGCTGGGCAACGTGCTCGACCTCCTCGCCGGTCGCTACCCAAGCGAGGAGTTCAGCGAGCTGAGGCCCCGCATCGTGTGGGACCGCATCAGTGATGTCATCCGAGCGCGCGACGGTTCCAAGCGGCTGGCCATCACGAACGGCGGCACCATCCCGGACCGCGGGCTGTTCGGGGTGTTCCTTCCTGACGGCACTCGCGTCGGCGAACTCGACGAGGAGATGGTGTATGAGAGCCGACCGGGGGAGACGTTTGTGCTGGGCGCGTCCACCTGGCGCATCGAGGACATCACGTTTGAGCGCGTCACCGTCACTCCCGCGCCGGGCGTCCCCGGCAAGATGCCGTTCTGGCATGGCGACCGGCCGGGCCGGCCGCTGGAGCTCGGCCGGGCCCTCGGCGCCTTCATCAGGGAGATCCGGGAGCTGACCGACGACGCCGCGGTCGCGCGCTTGCAGGACCACTACGACCTCGATGCCTGGGCGGCCAACAACGTCGTGTCGTACCTACGCGAGCAGCAGGATGCCAGCGGCGTCGTGCCGGACGACCGCACGGTGGTGGTGGAGCGGTTCAAGGACGAGATCGGCGATTGGCGCATCTGCATCCTCAGCCCGTTCGGCACTCCCGTCCACGCTCCGTGGGCGATGGCCATCGAGCGGCGGTTGATGGACCGCTTCGGGGCTCCCGTAGAAACGATGTGGGGCGACGACGGGATCGTGGTGCGCCTGCCCGAAGCGGCGGACGATGTGCCGACCCACGAGTTGCTGGTGGACCCCGACGACATCGAGGAGATCGTGGTCACCTCGCTACCGTCGACGTCGCTGTTCTCCGCCCGCTTCCGGGAATGCGCCGGCCGAGCGCTGTTGCTACCGCGCCGCCGGCCCGGTCAGCGTACGCCCCTGTGGCAGCAACGCCAGCGGGCCGCCGATCTCCTCGCCGTCGCGGCGAAGTACCCCACGTTCCCCATCCTGCTGGAGACGAGCCGCGAATGCCTGCAGGACGTGTTCGACGTGCCGGCCCTTCGCGAAGTGCTCGGCCAGCTTCGTAGCCGGGCCATTCGATTGGTGTCGGTCGACACGCCGCGGGCATCGCCGTTCGCGCAGAGCCTGTTGTTCAACTGGATTGCCGCCTACATGTACGAAGGCGACGCACCGTTGGCCGAACGGCGGGCTGCCGCGCTGGCGCTCGACCGTGACCTCCTGCGCGATCTGTTAGGGGCCGAGGAGTTGCGGGAGCTACTCGACCCCGGTGTCCTGGCCGACCTGGAGCTGGAGCTCCAGTGCCTCACCGACGGCCGGCGGGCCCGCACGGCGGACGAACTGCACGACGTGCTGCGCAAGGTGGGGGACCTCGGGGCCGCTGAGGTGGATGTGCGGTGCGAGGGTCCCGGGGCGCCCCTGCTGGCGACGCTCGTGCGAGAACGCCGGGCCATCACCCTGCGCATCGGGGGTGAGGAACGGTTCGCGGCGGCCGAGGATGCCGCCCGCTACCGCGACGCACTTGGGTGTGCCTTGCCGGTGGGTCTCCCTGCCGCCTTCACCGATCCGGTGGCGCGACCCCTCGAGGAACTCGTCGCCCGGTACGCCCGCACCCACGGCCCGTTCCTGGCCGATGGCCCAGCCCGGCGGTTCGGGCTGGCCGCCGAGCGGGTCGTTGGCGCATTGCGTGCCCTCGAGGCCGAGGATCGGCTCGTGCGGGGCGAGTTCCGGCCCGAGGGCGTGGAACGGGAGTGGTGCGACCCTGACGTGCTACGCCAACTGCGCCGCCGATCCCTCGCCACACTGCGCAAGGAGGTCGAGCCCGTCGAGCCTGTGGCGTTCGCACGATTCTTGCCCGAGTGGCATGGCATCCGGGCCGATGACGGAGCGCGCGGGGCAGTGAGCGGGAGGCTCGAACGACTCGTCGAGGCGGTCGGGTTGCTGCAGGGCGCCGCCATCCCGGCGAGCACCTTGGAGACCGAGGTGCTGCCGGTTCGCATCAGGGGATTCCGCCCGGCCGACCTGGACGAACTGTGCAGCGCCGGCCACATCGTGTGGGTGGGGGCCGGCGCCATCGGGTCATCCGATGGCCGGGTGCGGCTGTACTTCCGTGATCAGTTGTCGACCCTCGCCGCTGGCTTAGAGCCCGCCGCCCGTCCCGAAGGCGGGCTGCACGACACCATCCGTGGCACCCTCGGCCAACAAGGGGCCAGCTTTTGGGCGCAACTTCGGGCCGCGTCGTCCCCGGCGACGGACCAAGAGGTGCTCGCCGCCCTGTGGGACCTCGTGTGGGCGGGCGAGGTCACCAACGACTCGCTCGCCCCCCTTCGTTCGGTGCTCGGCGGCGCCACCGGGAAGCGGCCTCCGGCCCGGTCGTCGGCGGCCGGTCTGCGGTTCCGGAGCCGACCGCGGCCCGGTCGACTCTCCGTCATCGGCCCGCCCGCCGGCGCCGGGCGGTGGTCGCTCGTGGCGCCCCTCCTCCTGCCAGCCCCGACACCTACTGAGGCCGCCCACGCCGCCGCGATGCAACTGCTCGAACGCCACGGCATCGTCACCCGCGAAGCCGTCCTAGCCGAGGGGGTGGTCGGTGGATTCGCCGGTGTGTACGGCGTGCTCAAAGTGCTCGAGGACCGCGGGCAGGTGCGTCGGGGCTACTTCGTGAGCGGCCTGGGCGCCGCCCAGTTCGCGCTGCCCGGAGCGGTGGACCGACTGCGGGCCGTCCGGGAGGTGCGGTCCGGGTCGGATGATGATGCGGAGGGGTCGCCGCTGGTCCTCGCCGCCACCGATCCTGCTCAGCCGTACGGCGCGGCACTGGCGTGGCCCGTCACCCCGGGCCGGCCGGCTCGCAGTGCCGCCGCGCTCGTCGTGCTGATGGACGGCGAACCCCTTGTCTGGTTCGACCGCCGGGGCCACCACCTCGTTACGTTTCCCGCGGCCGCCCACGACGAGCGGTGGGCCGACGCACTGGCCGCTCTCGTCAAGGATGGCCGGGCCCGCAGCATCGAAGTGCGCAAGGTGGACGGCCAACCCATCACTGCGGGGTCGGGCGACGTGGTGGCCGCGCTCAAGCGGGCGGGCTTCGCCGACGGTTACCGGGGTCTGGTGATGAAGGGCTGACTCAGGTTGGCGTGGTCCGGCGGCGTACTGCCCCCGCCATGGCGGCCAACGCGTCGGGCTTGAACGCCCGCTGGGCCCGCCGAGCCAGTGGGAGCCCGGCCACCGTGAACCACCGTCCGGGCCGGGAGATGGCCAGGACGGAGAACCGAACTTCCAACGTGGCCGCATCGAGCGTGAGGAGAAACCGCTCCTCACCACGTTCGGCGTGGGACCCGACGGTGCCGTACGTGAACCCGAACTGGCGGGACCCGTCGGCGCGCTCCTCATCGACAACCTCCACGATCCGGCAGCAGTAGCTCCACCAGAGCCCCAGCACATGCGCGGAGTAGGCAACGGTGCGGCCGGGTTCCAACGGCGACTCCTGTGGCCGGTGAACGATGAACCAGCCGAGGTCGGACTGCTCCCACGCGCGCAGCGCCGCGCCGGCCTCGTCGAACGCCGGACGGCCCACGCCGACCGGGGCACTCAGGTCTTCGATGAACCAACGGCGCGGCCGGGGGTCAAGCCGGGTCAGGCCGACGGGATACGTGAAGGGCTGTGCCGCCTCGGTGCGGACGAGGTCGTCCAGTCGCCGCTCGTCAGGTCGTCGGAACGTCAACATGGCGCGGCCATTCTGCCTCGTGCTTCGACGCCGCGCGCTGGTATGCACCGCCGTTCATCAGCGAGGTCGTAGTCTGCGGGCTGTGCCTGAGGGGGACACCATCCACCGCACGGCAGCGGCGCTCAGAACCGCTCTTGTCGGTCAATCGACGATCTCGTTCGTCGCGCCCCGCCACGTCGGCGTGGCGCCATCCCGAGGCCGGGTGATCGAGCGTATCGAGAGCTACGGAAAGCATCTCGAGGTCGTGTGGGACGACGGCATCGTCCTCCACACCCACATGCGGATGGGCGGGACGTGGCACCTCTACCGGCGCGGCGAGCGCTGGCGGCGACCGCAACGGGAGATGGTGGTCTCGGTCGAGGTCGAGGACTGGAACGGGGTGTGCTTCAACGCTCCGATCGTCGACATCTACCGTCAGTACGACAAGCGGCGCCATCCTGGTTTCGGCCATCTCGGGCCGGACCTGATCAAGGACGATCCCGACTTCGACGAATGCCTCCGTCGTTACGCCCGCTACGAGGATCCTGAGGTGCCGATTGCCGAGGTACTGCTCGATCAACGGGTGTGTTGTGGCGTTGGCAACGTCTACAAGAGCGAAGTGTTGTGGGCCTGTGGCATGAGCCCGTTTGCTCTCTCCGGTGACCTCAGCGACCCTGAGCGCTTGGAGGTGATCTCGACGGCGGCGACGATGTTGCGGGCCAACCGGGAGACGGCGTCGCGTGTGACGGCGCCCGGCATTGCCGGGGGAGTTGCGGTGTACGGGCGCAACGGCAAGCCGTGTCCCCACTGTGGGGACACGATCCGGGTCCGCAAGACCGGGCCCCACGCACGGGCTAC
>JBKJJS010000316.1:0-4051 GCA_046597895.1 Ilumatobacteraceae bacterium | reverse complement strand
CGTCGGACAGTTCGCGCTGCACGGCCGACATCGCTTGCACGGCGCGCCGCGCAGAAGGGAACGTGAGCATGAACCCGTCGCCCTGGTTCTTGACCTCGGTTCCGCCGTAGCGACGGATCTGGCCCCGGACGATCTGGTTGTGGAGGGCGAGCAACTGGAACCAGCCCTCGTCGCCGACGGCCGACACCCGTTCCGTCGACCCTTCGATGTCGCTGAACACGATGGTGATGGTGCCGTGGTGGTGCTCCTGGTCGACGAGGGTCGGCAGATCCGGCGTAACCAGGTCCGACAACTGGTCGATGGCCGTGCGGCGCAGGTCGTCGCTGCCGCTGCTGTCGGCGATGATCGTCATCGTCTCGGGCCGCCGTCGAGGCGAGCCACCCACGTCGACCGTGGTGACGGTGGTGACGCCGAGGCGCACCACGGAACCGACGGGCAGCGGCACTGACCCCGTGAACCGCTCACCGTCGAGGTACGTGCCATTCGTACTACCGAGATCCGTCACCGCCACGCCCCTTGGCGTGGACCGCAGCTCGATGTGACGCCGACTGATCTGCTGGTCACCCAGGAGGAGCCCGTCGCAGTCACGGCCGATGACCAGCGGGCCGGTGATGACGACGCGCAATGGTGTTCGACCTGGCTCGCGCACTTCGACGACCGCATCCGTCATGCCGGTGATGGTGCCAGGTCGCCCCGGCTCCCGCAACCGCGACCGCGGTACACGGCTCGCTGGGTTCGGTGGGGGCTCACGGCGACCGAACGCCCGTACTTCTTTAGATAAGGTGCGAGAGGTGGCACGCGAGAAGGTGACAATTACGGCCGACCGGGACAAACTGGCGGCGGCTCGTGCCGCCACTGGTGCGCGATCCACGTCGGATGCGATCGACATCGCGCTCGATGCGCTGCTCAGGGCGGACCGCACGCGTCGCGACATCGCGGCGTACCAATCGACTCCGCCTAAGGTCGAGGAGACGGCGATCGCGCGTGCCCCGCGCTCCTGTGCGGATCTGGCGGACGACACCGACTGGGAGGCTCTCTACGATGGCGACCATACCTGAGCCCCGGCGGGGCGAGGTCTGGTTGGCGCAGCTCGACAAGATCCGCCCCGTCGTGGTGCTGACGCGGGACCCGATGGGTCGATACCTGAACGCCGTCATGGTCGGGCCGGTGACGTCCACGGTGCGGAACGTGTCCACTGAGGTTGCCGTCGGCCCCGCGGACGGCGTGCGCCTCGCGTCGGTCGTGAACCTCGACAACGCCCAGCTACTTCTGCGCACCGCGCGCGTCCGTAAGGTGGGGTCGGTGCGGGCAACGACGATGCAGCGGATGTGTGAAGCGCTGGAGATCGCGACGGGGTGCGCGTAGTCGAGCTTGGTGAGAAGTCAACGAGAAAAGCGGTCGTGACCTCGGCTGTCAGGGGACTGAAAGGTCGCTCTGGCACTGTCCGATTCATGCAAGACACCGAGAGGTTGCCATGACGATCGACATCGGACTGCTCGGGGCGGTCGAGGCGAGGGTTGAGGGAGTACGCGTCGACCTGCGCGGCGAACAGCAGCGGCGCTTCCTCGCTTACCTCGCCCTGGCCCCGGGCCGGGTTCGAGGGGTGGACGGGATTGTCGAGGCGCTGTGGCCGAACGACGACGCCGATGTCGACCACCGGCAGGCGGTCTACACGTATGCCTCGCGGTTGCGGGCGGCGCTCGGGTCCGACGTGGTGGTGGCCCGCGACGGGGGTTACGCGCTCGAGCTCCCCTGGTCGCAGGTCGATGTCGGCCGTTTCGAGGTCATGGTGGCCGAGGCGGCCGATCCGGGGTGTTCCCGCGAGCGGGCCGTGCTGCTGCTCTCCGAGGCGCTAGCGGCGTGGCGAGGGCCGGCGCTGGATGGGTTCTCGTCGGAGGAGTGGGCCCGGGGCGACGCGGTGCGGCTCGATGAACTCCGGGCATGTGCCGCCGACGACCGGGCCGAGGCCCTGCTGGCCATGGGCCGGTCGTCTGAAGCCGTACCGGACCTGGAGGCGGCGGCCGCGGCGTCTCCGCTGCGGGAGCGGACACACGGTCTGTTGATGCAGGCGCTCAACCGCTCCGGTCGGCAGGGTGAGGCACTGCGGGCGTTCGAGCGCTACCGCCGCCGACTGGCGACGGACCTGGGGCTCGAGCCGAGCAGGGACCTGCGGCGGTTGGAAGGCGAGATCGCCGCTGATGGGGTGTCAGCCGACGGACCCGCTCGTGCGCTACGCGGCTACGTACTGGGTGAGCGCATCGGTGACGGCGCGTTCGCCGTTGTCTATCGAGGCACACAACCCGGCGTAGGCCGCGACGTGGCGGTGAAGGTGATCCGGGCGGAGTTGGCGAACCGGCCCGAGTTCATCCGCCGGTTCGAGACCGAGGCCCATCTGGTGGCCCGGCTGGAGCACCCCCACATCGTCCCGCTCTACGACTACTGGCGTGAGCCCGGCAGCGCCTATCTCGTGATGCGGTGGTTCCGTGGCGGGACACTCGAACAGAGGCTCGGGGAGCGTCCCCTGACCTCCGAAGAGGCCATCCGGCTGGTGACGCATGTGGGTGCCGGGCTCAGCGTCGCTCATCGAGCCGGCGTGGTGCACCGTGATGTGAAGTCGGCCAATGTGCTGCTCGACGGCGACGGCAACTTCTTCCTCGGTGACTTCGGGATCGCCATCGACGCTTCGATGCCCCATCAGCCCACCGACTCGCTGTCTGTCGGCTCACCGGCGTATGCGTCGCCGGAGCAGTTGCGCCGGGAGGCGGTCGGGCCGCCCGCCGACGTCCACGGCCTCGCGATCACGGCCTTCGAGTCCCTCACGGGCAGTCTTCCCTTCCCTGAAGCAAGGTCTCAGGCCGAGTTGTTGCATCATCAACTGAACGACGTGTTGCCATCCGTATCGAAGGCGCGCCCCGATCTTGGAGCCGGTGTCGACGCCGTGCTGGCGAAGGCCACGGCCAAGGACCCGTCGTCGCGTTACGCCACCGTGGACGAGTTCGTGGAGGCGTTCACGCAGGCGGTCTCTGGTGTGGCGCCAGCGGTTCGCGTGGGCGCGGCGACGGTCATCGGTGAGTTGCGGAACCCGTACAAGGGTTTGCGGGCGTTCCAGGAGGCTGATGCGGCGGATTTCCACGGCCGTCAGCGGTTGGTGGACCGGCTTGTCGAGAAGCTGGCTGGTCCGTTCCCGGCGGCGCGGTTCGTGACGGTGGTGGGTCCGTCCGGGTCGGGGAAGTCGTCGGTGGTGAGGGCCGGGCTGCTGCCGGCCTTGCGGGCGGGTGTGGTGAAGGGATCGTCGGCCTGGTTCGTGACGTCGATGGTGCCGGGCGCCCATCCGTTCGAGGAGTTGGAAGCGGCGCTGAATCGGATAGCTGTCGCTCCCACCGCGGGCCTGGCCGAAATGATGCTGGCCGACCAACGCGGGATCGCCCGTGCGGTGAAGCAGGCGTGCCCCGAGGAGGACTCCGATGTAGTACTGCTGATCGATCAGTTCGAGGAACTGTTCACGTTGTGCACCGATGACACCATGCGTCAGCGGTTCATCTCTGGCTTGGTGGCGGTGGTGGCCGATCCGCGTTCGCGGTTGCGGGTGGTGGCGACGTTGCGGGCCGATTTTTATGATCGGCCGTTGCGGTACCCGGAGTTGGCGCCGTTGATCGAGTCGGGCGCGGTGACGGTGTCGCCGTTGGCGGCTGATGAGTTGGATCGGGCGATCACGGAGCCGGCGGCGCGGGTGGGGTCGGCGTTCGAGCCGGGGTTGGTGGCGCGGATCGTGGCTGATGTGGTGGATCAGCCGGGGGCCTTGCCGTTGTTGCAGTACGCGTTGACGGAGTTGTTTGATCGGAACCTGTCGGGGTTGATGACGGCGTCGGCGTATGACGAATTGGGTGGGTTGTCAGGGGCGTTGGCGCGTCGTGCGGAGCAGGTGTACGCGGAGTCGACTCCGATCGAGCAGGAGACGGCGCGGCGGGTGTTCGCCCGGTTGGTGACGCTGGGTGAGGGGACCGAGGACACGCGTCGTCGGGTTCGGCGTAGCGAGTTCGGAGACGGGTCG
>JBKJJS010000308.1:0-3558 GCA_046597895.1 Ilumatobacteraceae bacterium | reverse complement strand
GGGGCGCTCGGGTGAGTCGGTCCAAGCGACGATGCTCCCGATGATGCTGCGCTTGCCGACGTGAGCGAGCGTGGCTCGTGCGCGCAGCTCGGCGCCTCGCGCCGGACGGAGGAACCGGATCGACAGCTCGCTCGTGAGCGTCATCGGCTCGATCCCGATTGCCGTGAAGCAGGCGTAGTAGAGCGCGGCGTCGCAGGCCCCGAACACCGTGGGGCCGCTGATGATTCCGCCGGGTCGCAGGTGGGAGTCGTCCACTCGGAACAGGGCAATCGCGTACCCGTCGCCCACCTCCTCGCATGAGTTGCCGGTGCCGGGGAAGTCCCGCTGGAGGAATGAGTTGATCTCGTCAGCGGTCACGGAACTCTCGATGTGTCGGCGGCCGCTTCAGGGTAGTTCAGCCGGCGTTCAGGCAAGTTCGTTCACGATGCGCGCCACCAGAGCAATCCAGGAGGACTCCAATGAAGCGAACGACGACCTTGCTACTCGCCAGTGCCACGGCGATGCTGCTCGTGACGGCATGTGGTGGTGGGGATTCGAAGAGCGCCCAGACCCTTGCGCCGACCGTCGCACCGACCGTGGCACCGACCGTGGCACCGATCAACCGACGAGTCGATCTCGAGCAACCAACCTTTTCGAACCCGACGTCCATCACGAACCGACACTTCCCGATCAGCGACCTCACTCAGGTGGTGCAGTTGGGTGACGAGGCTGGCGAGACGGTGCGGACGGAGGTCACGCTTCTCCCGGAGACCCGCACAATCGAGTGGAACGGCACGCTGGTCGAGACCCTCGTCTCACAGTTCACTGCCTACATCGACGGCCGGGTAGTGGAGGTCGCGGTCGACTTCTTCGCGCAGGCCGACGACGGTTCCGTCTGGTACTTCGGTGAGGAGGTCACGAACTACGAGGATGGGGTGGTGGCGAATCACGACGGCACGTGGCTCGCCGGCGCCGATGGTCCAGCGGGGATGATCATGCCTGCCGACCCCCAGGTCGGCGACGTCTACCGACCGGAGAACATCCCAGGCTTTGTGTTCGAGGAGGTGACCGTCAAGGCCATCAACCAGACCGTCGACGGCCCTCGTGGTCCGGTGACCGGCGCTGTCGTCGTGCAGGAGATGCTCATGGACGGCCTCCTCGAGGACAAGACATTCGCGCCCGGGTACGGGGAGTTCCACTTCGCTGTCGCCGCTGAGAAGGAGGTCGTCACTTTGGCGCTCGCCGTGCCGACCGACAGCCTCGGGGAACCGGTCCCACCGATGCTCACCTCGCTGCGCGCTCATGCCGACGACGTGTTCGGGGCAGCGGCGACCGGCGTCTGGGCCTCCATTGAGAGCTCCATCGACGACATGACCGCGGCGTGGAACGGGTATCGCTCGAGCACGACGCCGCCGCTTCTGGCTGCGCAAATGGATGACGCGCTCGAGGCACTCGGTGTCGGCACGGTGGAACGAGATCCCGCAGCGGTGCGCCAGGGCGCCGTGGATGTCGCCTACGCCGGCCTCGACCTCGAGCTTCAGTACCGCTCTCCGGCGGAGGTCGACCTCGACCGAATGGACCGCTGGGTGCGACAGCTCCTCGTCGATGTCGAGACCGACGACGCGGGCGCGGTGGCTGGCGACGTCGTGTCGCTCACCGCCATTTGGGACCGTACGTCCCACACGGTGGCGTCGGTGGCCACCGGCCGGATCGACGTCGCCCTCCTTGCGCTGCAACAAGCGGCCGACGCGGAGGACCTGGTGGCAGCGCTCAATGCGGCGATGTCATTACAGGCGGCCATCGTGGCCATCGTGTGACCGCTGGGTGAAGCCTCGTCGATGTGGATGTGGCCAGGTGCCATTGCGCCAACTGACTCGGTACGTTGACGGCATGGTCCAACCGGAGGCGACGACTGATCGGTTCATCCCGCTGGAAGGAGCCTTCAACGTCCGTGACTTCGGTGGTCTCCCCACGGTTGAGGGGCGGGTGGTACGGCGAGGGCTCATCTTCCGGGCCGACAGCCCTCGTCGCCTCACCGCCGCGGATCGAGCCGTCGTCACCCGCCTGGGCATCCGCCACGTGGTGGACCTGCGCACCGGCGCCGAGGCCGAGCAGGGCTCATGGGTGGTCGGCGAAACGACGAGCCGGTACCACTACGAGGTCATCGATGCGATGCCGGACCCGACACGTCCCGGTCTCGGCCTACCCCTGATCACCACTCCCGAGGAGATGGCGGAGCGGTACATGTTCCGGGTCGAGGCCGTCACCTCCCGGTACGCCGCGGCAGCCGAGACCGTCGCCCGCCACGCGTCCGAGCGGGTTCTTTTCCATTGCACGGCCGGCAAGGATCGCACGGGCATCCTTGCTGCGGCACTCCTGAGCATGCTCGGCGTAGCCGACGCCGACATCGTCGACGACTACGCCCTGAGCGCCGTCGGCGTCGAACGCAAGATCGCCCACCAGTCCGCCCATCCGCTCCCTGGCGATACGGCGTTCGACCTCCTCCCACCGCTCGCCGCCCAAGCCCCTGCCGAAGTGATGCAGCGCTTCCTGGCCCTCATGGCCGAGCGTCACGGGGGATTCGTTGCCCTCCTCATGCGTCACGGATTCTCCGAACAACCGCTGATGTCATTCCGGGCCACCATGCTCGCTGACGCGCGGCGTGCATGAGTTGCTGGGCGCGGTTGGTCAGCCGCCGGAGAGTGCTTGCATGATCGTGAGTTCGTCGGTGTCGTCCACCAAGGTCGCGAGGTCGCGGGTGAGTTCCTGGTTCACCCAGACCTTCATGTGTTGGCGCAACTGGCCCTGCTCGTCCACCATCCGGAACCGCAGCCCCGGGAACTGCTGATCGAGGTCACCGAGTACGTCGGTCACCGTCGCACCCCGGGCCTCGACGACCGAGACGTTGCCCGTGTACGAGCGCAGGGGCGTCGGGATCCTTACCTTCACGCCAGCGAGCCGGTGAGGTCGGCGAACTCCACGGAGTAGATCTCGGGAAGGTGCTGCGCGATCGGGGCCCACGTGGACCCTTCGTCGATGCTGGCCCACACCTCGCCGCTCGTGGTGCCGAAGTAGACCCCGACTGAATCGTGGGCGTCGGTGGTCATCGCCTGGCGCTTCACGGTGTACCAGGCGCGTTCCGGCAACCCGGCGTCACAACGCGTCCACGACTCGCCGGCATCCGTCGTCTTGTAGACGGCGGGGCGGCCATCGGGGCTCGTGCGCGGCCATACGTCGGTTCCGTCCATCGGGAACACCCAGACGGTGTCCGGGTCGCGGGGGTGCAACTCGACCGGGAAGCCGATGTCGCCCACGTCCTGCGGCATGTTCTCGCCGATTCGCTTCCAGAGTGCTTCGGCGCGGTCCATCCGGTAGATGCCGCAATGGTTCTGTTGGTACAGCCGATCAGGCTGCATCGGGTGCAGGCGCACACAGTGCGGGTCCTGTCCGACCTCGGGGCTCGGATCCGGGCCGAACAGGGCCAGCGATCCGGTGTTGAGAGGGTGCCAGTCGCGGCCGCCATCGGTGGACTCGAATACCCCGCCAGCCGAAAGACCGAGGTAGAGGTGGTCGGCATCG
>JBKJJS010000142.1:0-3056 GCA_046597895.1 Ilumatobacteraceae bacterium | reverse complement strand
ACGAGGCCGGGGCGCTCGGCCTCGTGAACAAGGTTGTCCCCGCCGCCGACCTGCGAGCCGAAGCATCGGCGTGGGCCGCCCGCCTGGCGGCCGGGCCGACGAAGGCGATCTCGCTCGCCAAGTGGCTCCTGAACCGTTCGCTCGACAGCGATCGCGCCGCCGCCTTCGATGACGAGGCGGTGGCGCAGGAACTGGCATCGCGCACCGACGACTTCCAGGAGGGCGTGCAGGCGTTCATCGAGCGACGGGACGTCCGGTTCAAGGGCTGGTGTATCGCCTGTGACGAAATTCGGCCGATCCACGCCGCGACGAAGTGATGCAGAAACGTGCATGGTGTGTGCGCGAAGTTGCATCACTTCCCCGTACCGGGGCCGAGCGGTTGGCGCGCTACTGACCGCGCCACTCAGGAGGGCGACGTTCGCGGGCGGCGGCCCTTCCTTCCGTGGCGTCGTCGGTCGTTGCGGCGACGCGGCGCATCGTCTCGCCGAAGCGAACGGCCTCCTGGAAGGACATGTTGCGTGTTCGCCATGCGACTTCCTTGATCGCCCGTTGGGCGAGGGGTGCTCCGGCGCACAGTCGGGCGGCGAGGTCGTTGGCCTCGTCCATCAGCGTGTCGTGGGGGACGACCTTCCACGCTAGACCCATCTCGTGGGCCCGCTCCGCCGACACCGGGTCACCGAGGAGGAGGAGTTCCATAGCGTGCTGCCAACCGATCTTCGGGGGCAGACGGATCGAGCCGACGATGGTCGGTACGCCGAGCTTCACCTCGGGAAACGAAAACGTCGATCGGTCGCTGGCGATCACGAAGTCGCAGACGCTGACCGCCGTGAGGCCGTAGCCGACGCAGGGGCCGTTCACCGCGGCGATGGTCGGCTTGAAGATCTCCCAGCCGCTCTCGAACGAGTTGTGCGTGGGGATCTCCCAGAACGTGCCAGGCCACGTGCCGGCCGAACCGGCGCCGTCGTGGAGGTCGGCCCCGGCGCAGAACGCCCGCCCGGATCCGGTGACGATCGCCACCCACGCGTCGGGGTCGTCACGGAAGCGTGACCACGCCGCGTTGAGACCGTCGCGCATCTCGCCGTTGATGGCGTTCAGACGCTCGGGCCGGTGGTACGTGATCGTGACGACATGCCCGTCCTGCTCGTACCAAACCGCGTCGTTGCCGGGGTTCGCCGCCCGTTCGTCCATGGGCCGACGCTACTGGTCACCGGTTGAGGTGCCGTCGAGGAGGAGCACCAGTCGCTTCGGCGCGACGACTCGGTAGGCATCCTCGACGATGTCTGCGATCTCGTCCCAGTCCATGGTGACATCGAGGTACACGCCGAGCCAGCCACGGCCGCCGACGTAGGGCGGACGGAAGAACCGATCCGGCTCGGCGCTGACGAGCACCTCCTGTGCTCCTGGTGGCGCCGCACACCAGAAAGCCACCCGGTCGTCGTGATGCTGGTCGGCCGACATCACGAACGTCTTCTTGCCCTGCACGAACCACGCTGGTTCACCATGACTGAGCCGCTCCTCCACCTCGGGGAACGACACACACAACGCCCGTAACCGCGTGTACGGATCGGGCTGTGTCACTGCTGGCCCTGTTGATATTCGCGGTCAGCACGCTTGCCGCGGTAGACACGCATGTCGAGGGCGCGGAACACCGACGGTTCGAGCCGGAACAGCAACCGATTCTCGGTCTGCATGTTGGCAAAGAAGGCGTCGGCGAGGGCGTCACCTTGGGGGCGGCGGATGTACTTGTCGACGAGTCGGGAGGACATCGGCCAGATGTCGACCTCGGGTCGTTCGTGGATCGTCACGCGTCCATCCATCCCGATGTGGCCGGCGACCGGGGCCATGGCCTCGATACAGAGCGACGCCCGATGGTCGTGGCGGAGTTGCCGGCACCAGATCCGGTCGTAGGTCCCGCTGATCCATGCCGCCTCGCCGTCCCACTCATACCAGACGGGCACGGTGTATGGCAGCCCGTCGCGCCTCAGCGTGGCGAGCACGCCAACGTGAGGTTCGGCAAGAAAGTCGGTGATGTCGTCGGGTTTCATCCGAGGCACACCAGCAGTCTGGCGCAGTTGGCAACGGCCGAAGGTCCCGAACGTTTGGTCCGGTCGCTCACGGTCGCCCCGCTCAGGTGACCGGCATACTTGATCTGTGAACGGGCTTGGCCGGCGGGCGGCGGCATGAAGGTCGAGAGCGCGGAACTGTTCGTCGCCCTTCTCGCAGTCGTGGCCGCTGTCATCGCGGTGGCCGCCGCCGTTCCGTGGGTCGTCACCTCGTGGCGGGTGGCGGTCTGGGAGACGCTCGAACCAATCCGGCTCCCGCTGGCCGCCGCCATCACCGGGACGTGCATGGTGGGAAGCCTTTACTTCTCCGAGGTCGCCAACTTCACCCCGTGCACCCTGTGCTGGTACCAGCGGATCCTCATGTACCCGAGCGCCATCATCCTTACGATCGCCGCATTCCGCCGTGATGTCGACGTACGCCAGTACGTGCTGCCGCTTGTGGGGCTTGGGATGCTGGTGTCGACGTACCACTACCTCGTCGAACGGCTCCCGGATGTTTTCGAGAACAGCGAAGTCTGCAAGCTCGGCGTCCCGTGCTCGCAGATCTGGTTCGAACGGTTCGGCTTCGTGACGCTGCCGTTGATGGCCCTCGTCGGTTTCGCGGCCACCGCCTCGCTGCTCGCCATGCCAAAGACGGCGCCCGCAGCCCCCCAGGAGGAACTGACATGAGCACCACCACCCGTCCCCCCAAACACCCTCAGCAGCGCCCTCAGCAGCGGGGCGTCAACGCCACGATGCAGCACAAGCGCCGAACCCGTACGGCGTGGATCGTCGGCGCCATCGTCGCATTCGTGGCGGTGGCCGGCATCGCAGCCATCGTCGCCGGAGGAGGCGACGACAAGCCTGTTGACAATGGTGACGGCAACGTTGACGTGACGCTCAAGCAGATCCAGTCAGTGAACATCTCGGGCACGCCGCTTCCGGCGTTCATCAGCCCAGAAGGGGATCAGGCGGTCGGCCTCCCCGCACCGACGGTGGACGGACTTTCGTTCG
>JBKJJS010000045.1:0-2940 GCA_046597895.1 Ilumatobacteraceae bacterium | reverse complement strand
CGAGGCGAAACGCCTCCTCGGCGAGCCAACCGTTCGACGGACAGGCGATGCCGACATGCCAACCTCGCGCCAACTGG
The DNA here is from genome assembly GCA_046597895.1 of Ilumatobacteraceae bacterium. Lineage (GTDB taxonomy): Bacteria > Actinomycetota > Acidimicrobiia > Acidimicrobiales > Ilumatobacteraceae > WLJO01. Next base: position 2,863 of record JBKJJS010000045.1, on the reverse strand, counting down.
TCGGAAGCCAGCGCGGCGACGCAACGGGCGACGCCATGGTCCACGGGCTGAGACACGTGGAGGATCGAGGGTGGCGGCGCAGCGTCGGACACGGGCCGTTCCAGCGTAGGGCTGATCGTTCTACGCGAGGATGTGCGTCCTGCCCCCCGCTCTCGGACGAGTCCCCCTGATGCGTGTCCACTTCGTCAACGAGAATGTCGGTGGCCACGCCACGATGCACCTCGCCATCCGGCGGGCTCTCGAGCCCAGGGCCGACGTTGTCGCAACCTTCTTCGACGTCCGGCCTCCGACCGGACTCCGGCGCCTGGCCGGCGCCCGCGTCCCCGGCCTCGACCGCCTTGACGCTGATCTGCAACCCCTTCGGATCCAGACTGCTGCCAGCGCCGTCGTGCGCCGGCACCTCGCCGCGTCGGACGCTCCCGATTGCGACGTCCTCCACCTCTACACCCACAACGTCGGGCTTCTGAGCAGGACTCGACTGCGCGCCCAGCCTTCGGTCGTGTCCCTCGATGCCACAAATCACCAGAACGCGTATCGGCTCCCGCAGCGGCGGCCCACCTTTTTGACGCCGTACGCCCTACGGCCGACGCTTCGCCTCGAACGGGCGGTGTACGAGTCCGCCACCTTCGTCGTGGCCCAGTCCGAGTGGGCTGCTGGTTCCCTGGTCGACGACTACGCCGTGCCATCGTCGAAGATCCGCGTGATCCCCTTCGGGATCACCCTCCCTCCCGCCTTCCCACCGGCCCACGGGCCTGGCCGAGACGACCCGCTGCCGCGCATCACGTTCGTCGGTCGCTCGATGGACCGCAAAGGCGGCTGGCGCCTCCTTGACGTGTGGAGCCGGCACCTCCAGCAACGCAGCCGTCTCACGCTCGTCACCCTCGATCCGGTTCCCCCGGCTCCCGGCCTGGAGATTCACAACGACGTCCGCCCGGGCGACGGGCGCCTCGATGCGATCCTCGCCGACACCGCCGTCTTCGCCTTCCCGACCGAGCTCGATACGTTTGGCTACGCAGCCATCGAAGCGATGGCCGCCGGCGTGCCGGTGGTGGCGAACCGCACCGCTGCACTTCCGGAGTTGGTCGACGATCAGCACACCGGACTACTCGTACCCCCGGGCGACGACGAAGCCCTCCGCTCGGCGTTGGAGCGCTTGCTCGCCGACCGGCAGCTTCGTCACGAACTCGGGCAGGCGGGGCGACGACGAGTCGAGCAGCACTTCGACGCAGCCATCACGACTGCCGCCTTGGTCGAGGTGTTGGCCGAGGCCATGTCTCGCCATCACGGCTGAGCGGTCGCGAGCCTGTCCGTTGGGGGCCAAGGTACGTTCGTACGCATGCCCAGCTGCAGCGCCGCCTCCATCACCGAGTGACGAGCGAGCCGGACACGACCTCGCCCGACGGGCACTCGAGCGACACCGACGCCACGCCGCGGGTCGGGGTCGCCGCCGGGATCCGTTGGGGCATCGTCGACCAAGGCGTCCAGGTGTTCGTACGCCTCGCCTCGAACATCGTCCTCGCCCGATTGATCGCGCCACGCGATTTCGGCGTCGTCGCGCTGGCAGTTGTGGTGGTGAACCTCGGCCTTGTCTTGTCTGGCCTCGGACTCGGCTCGGCCTTGGTCCAACGCAGGAACCTCACCGTGCGCCATGTCACGACGGCGTTCACGACGAGCGCAGCATTCGGAGTCGTTCTGGCGATCTCCATGTCGCTCGCCTCGTGGCCCGCGAGCACATTCTTCAAGGAGCCGACACTGCGGCAGCTCCTGCCGGTTCTCGCCGTCACGTTCATCTTCAGGGGCCTGGAACTGACCCCGAACGACATCCTCATTCGCGGCCTCCACTTTCGCAGCTATTACCTGTCTTCCACGATCGCCACCGTCGTCGCCTGCGCGGCGGCGGTCGTCTTCGGACTCCTTGGCGCGGGCGTGTGGGCACTGGTGGCAATGATGGTGATCGAGTCGCTTCTGGCCACCGTTCTGGCATGGGTGTTCGCCATCCGCGCTGGCGTCTGGCGTCCGGCCGTCGGATTTGATGGCGCCGCCTTCCGCGACATGGTTGGACTCAGCAGCTACGTCACCGGCAGCCAGCTCGTGTCCTACGGAAACAACAACGGGGACAACTTGATCATCGGAAGGGTGCTCGGCGCGACGGCGCTCGGCTACTACGGATTCGCCTACCGCCTGATGATCCTTCCCCTCCAACGCTTCGGCGGGATCATCAGCCAGAGCGCATTCCCGGCGCTGGCGATCGTGCAACACGACATCGCTCGCCTGCGATCTGGGTTCATCACCGCCACCGGCTACGTCACCGTCGTGTGTTTCCCGATCACTGTCGGTATAGCAATCGCCGCGCCACTGGGGGTCCCCTTCGTCCTCGGCGAACGTTGGGTGCCCGCAGTTCCGGCGCTACAGATTCTCGCCCTCGCCGGACCGCTCCTCAGCCTGAATCGCTTGACGGACGCCCTGTTCCGGGCCATCGGAAAGGCCAGCTGGAGCTTCTGGCTCAACGTGTTCTCTCTCGCCGCCCACGTCATCGCCTTCGTCATCGGCGTCCGTTCCGGCATTCGCGGCGTCGCCATCGCTTTCGTGCTGGCAACGTTGGCGATGATCGTGCCCAGTCTCATCGTGGCGGCTCGCGCCCTGCGGTCGCCGTGGTGGTTCCTCGGACCGACCGTTGCGCCGATCGCGGCGGCGACCATCGCGATGGGCGGCGCCGCCGCTGTAGTGCTCCGCCAGTTCCCGCAGTCCGCGCCCCCATGGTTGAAGCTGGCGGCGGTCACCGTGGCGGGGGGCGGCGTCTACGTCGGCGCCCTCATCCTGTTGGCACCCGCCTTGCTGGCCGAGGTGAGGCGCCGGGTTCGAG
>JBKJJS010000038.1:0-8785 GCA_046597895.1 Ilumatobacteraceae bacterium | reverse complement strand
TCAACGACAACGTCTTCGAAATCGCCGACGTCAACGTCGTCTTACCATGATCAATATGACCCATCGTCCCAATATTCACATGGGGCTTCGTACGCTCAAACTTTGCCTTACTCATGACTTTCGACGCCTTCCTCGCGGAGTTTTGACGATTTCTCTGGATGCTTCTTGTGGACGATGAATCTCGTAGCGGCGATCGGGATCGAACCGATGACCTTCCGATTATGAGCCGGATGCTCTAACCAACTGAGCTACGCCGCCAACGGGGACCGGACCGGGGCCCGACCAGTGTTGGCTTCGACCACCGGGCTGGCGGATGGCCGGAGCCCTCTGTGGGAATCGAACCCACGACACCAGCCTTACCATGGCTGTGCTCTACCGACTGAGCTAAGAGGGCGGGCGCGGCAAGGCCGCGACCGGTTGACCAGCATAGCGGCGCGCCTGAGCGACCGACCACCGAAATCGGCCCGGCAATTCTGGCGCGACAACGGGGAACGGACGCGGATACCCCAGCGGCCAGCGCGGCCCGAGTACGGTGCCGCGTCTGTGAGCGAGGTGTCGTTGCGCCCGGCGACCCAGGATGACGCCGAGGCCATCCGCCAGATCTACAACTACGAGGTCGAGCACACCACGGCGACCTTCGACCTCGTGACGCGAACTCTGGCGGACCAGAAGGCATGGCTCGCAGAACGCTCAGGCGCGTTCGCCACGATCGTGGCAGTCGACGACTCCTTGGCGGGTGTCGTGGGGTTCTCCTCACTGTCGCCCTACAAGGAGCGCGCCGGATACCGGACGAGTGTCGAGGATTCCGTATACGTGAGCCGGAGCGCCCACGGCCGCGGCATCGGCACGCTGCTGCTCGAACACGTCCTCGACGTCGCGGCTGACTCGGGTTTTCATACCGTCATAGCCCGCATCGAGGCGTCGGGCACGGCTTCTCGCGCCTTGCACGCCCGCTGTGGGTTCGCGTTGGTCGGTGTCGAACGTGAGATCGGCCGCAAGTTCGGCCGCTGGTTGGACGTGGCAGTCATGCAATGCCTCCTCCACGAACGCCCGCCGGATCGAGCGCGCCACAGGTGACGCAACTCGTCACACGCTGAGGCCGATGGCCTCTGCCTCGGCCGCCAGTGCCAGCCAGCGCTCCTCGGCGACGTCGACCTTCACCTGAGCAGCCGCCAAGTCCACGCTCAGCGACGCCAGCCGGGCGTGGTCGTTGGTGGCCGCCAACGCCACTGCCAATTGGTCGTGACGCTCCACCGCCTGCGCGAGTTCGCGCTCGGCCTGGCCAATGAGGCGGCGCAAGGTCGACGGGCTGCGAGGCGCCGCCCTGGGCGCTGCCGATGCCCGTGCGGGGGCGGAGTCGGTCGTCGGCCCCGCCATCGCCGGTGTCGTGAGGCGCGCCGTGTTGGTCACCCGGGTCGCCAGCCAGCCGGCGACGCCACCCCGTACCTCTCTTACCTTGCCGCCATCGATCGCCACCACTCGCTCGACCACGCGGTCGAGGAAGACCCGGTCGTGGCTGGCCGCCACCACAATGCCCGGCCAATCCTCAAGGAAGTCCTCGATGGCGCGAAGGGTGTCGAGGTCGAGGTCGTTCGTCGGCTCGTCGAGCAGGAGGACGTTGGGTTGCTCGACGAGGGTTAGGAGGAGCTGAAGGCGGCGGCGCTCCCCGCCCGACAACAGACCGATCCGGGCGAACTGGGCGTCGCCGTCGAACCAGAAGCGCTCCATGAGCCGGGCATCCTCCAACGTGGGCACCGCCTTCTCTGGCCCGGCCACGGCCTCCCGGACCCGCTGCGTGTCGTCGAGCGCGCGACCCAGCTGGTCGTAATAGCCGATCCGCACCGTGGACCCTCGCTCCACCGTGCCAACGGTCGGCGTGAGGCGACCGGCGATGAGATCGAGCAGCGTTGACTTGCCGATCCCGTTCGGCCCGACCACACCAATACGGTCGCCCGGCTCGAGTTGGAGATCGACGCCGGTGAGCACCTCGACCCCCGACCCCGGCCAACGAAATCCGACGCCGGACACTTCGACGCCCTTGCTGCCCAACCGGGCCGAGCCGAGACCGACACCCAACTCGCCGGCGCGGGCGGGGGCGAGCGCGCGGCGCTCGACCACCTCGGTGGCGGCGTCGATGCGGGCCTTCGGTTTGCGTGTGCGTGCTGGCGCGCCACGGCGCAACCATGCCAGTTCTCGGGTGGCGAGGTTGCGACGCCGGTCCTCGGCGGCCACCGCCGCTTCCTCACGCTGTGCGCGCCCCGCCAGGTAGGCGGCATAGCCCGAACCGGCGTTCACGCCCTGTGGTACGTGGAGGTATCCGGTGCCACGGTCCAGCTCCAGGACCTTAGTGGTGAGACGATCCAGCACGTGGCGGTCGTGGGTGACGAGTAGGAGGCCACCGCGGAAGGCGGTCAGGGAATCCTCCAGGAAGGCGATGGCGTCGAGGTCGAGGTGGTTCGTGGGCTCGTCGAGGATCAGGAGATCGTGGTCGTCGAGCAGCACGCGAGCCAGCGCGGTCCGCTTGGCCTGCCCACCGGACAGCTCGCGCGTGTCGGCGCCCAGGAGAGGGGTCATCCCGAGCCGATCGAGCACCGCCTCCCCGCGCCAGCCCCCGCCGACCGCACCGGCCACGGTGCCCGCTGGCAGCTCGGGCTGCTGTTCGAGGAACCCGATGCGGGTACCGCGGCCCCAGCGAACCTCGCCCGACTCCGGCGGAGTGCGGCCGGCGAGGATCCGTAACAACGTCGTCTTGCCGGCGCCATTCAAGCCGACGACCCCAATGCGATCGCCGCTCGACACGGTCAGCGACAGCCCTGAGAACAGAGGTCGGTTCGGTCGCGAGGCCGAGAGCTGCTGAGCGTCGACCAGGATCATCGGCGCCAGACGGTACCGGCTGACGGGCGAGTCAAGACTGGCTGACGGGCAAGTCACTGACTGACGAATATGGCAGTCGCAATGACGTGACGCAGCTACTACCGTGCCGCCGCTCTGATCACCTCAGAGTCCATCCGACACCGTCCAACACCAGTCCTCCAGGAGAGGGTGACCCCACAAGGAGTCCCGTTGACCGCATCGACCGCGCCAGGGCCACGCCGGCCAGTCAGCACCGCCAAGATCGAGCAGTTCCTCACCGAACAGCAACCGTCGACACCATTTGTGGTCGTCGATATCGATCACGTGGAGGAGCGCTACCACCAGTTGGTCGCCGCCATCCCGAGTTCGGTCGTGTACTACGCGGTCAAGGCCAACCCGGCGGCGCCGATCCTGGAACGGCTCGTGGCGCTCGGTTCGTCGTTCGATGTGGCGAGCCCTGGTGAGATCGACGCCTGTCTGGCGGTCGGGGTCGCGGCGGAGCGGATCTCGTTCGGGAACACGATCAAGAAGCGGCGTGACGTCGCATACGCGGCATCGGTGGGCGTCGACAAGTTCACGGTGGACTCGATGGAGGAGCTCGCCAAGGTCATCGACGCCGCGCCCGGTTCCAGCGTGTGTGTACGGATGCGGCACGACTGCGGCGGCGCCGACTGGCCGCTGTCGCGCAAGTTCGGCTGCGAGCCATCGGACGTGGTGCGCCTGCTGGTGGCTGCCACCCAGGCCGGTCTCCGCTGCGGCGTGTCATTCCACGTCGGCTCCCAGCAACGCGATCTCGGCGCGTGGGACGAGACGCTCGAAGTGGTAGCCCGCGTGTTCGCTCAGGCCCGACGACTCGGTGCCCGCCCGACGTTCCTCAATCTCGGTGGTGGCTTTCCCGGCACCTACCGGGAAGCGAGCCCGGACATCACCGCGTACGGGGATGCCGTCAACGCCGCCCTCGCCCGCTGGTTCCCGAACGGTCTTGACGAGATCATGGTCGAGCCCGGCCGTTATCTCGTGGCCGACGCCGGCGTGCTGCGGACCGAAGTGGTACTCGTGTCACGCCGCTCCCCGGAGGACCACGAACGGTGGGTGTACCTCGACTGCGGCAAGTTCCACGGCCTCGCCGAAACGATGGACGAGGCGATTCGCTACCGCCTGCGCACCCCCCACGACGGTCGCGGCGGCCCGCTCGGCGCCGTCAGCATCGCCGGCCCCACCTGCGACTCGGCCGATGTGATGTACGAAAAGAGCGGCTACGAGCTTCCCCTCGCTCTCACCGAGGGCGACATGGTCGACGTGATGTCTGCCGGCGCGTACACCACCACGTACTCCAGCGTCGGTTTCAACGGCTTCCCACCGCTCGAGGAACACTTCGTCTGAGGATCAGCGGCGGATCGGAGGGGGAGGTCTCCTCAGACCAGGGCGATACCGCGACGAGATTCGTCAAGAAACCTTCGCACACCCCTCTGCCACAGTGATCGAGACGGCCCCCAAGCTGGATCGCCAATATGCCAGATTGCTTCCGCGTGACAACAGCCCACGCCGCCTCGACATGGGCAAGACCTCCGGGTTCGAGAAGAACTACCGCAAGGTCGTCACCCACTACTTCGGGGGCATGGCGAACCACCTCAGTGAAATGCGACCCCTACTCTCAAAGGGCGCCCGACTCGCCTACGTCGTCGGCGATCAGGCGTCGTTCTTTAGAGTCATGATCCGCACCGGACACCTACTCGCCGAGATCGCCGAACCACTCGGCTACACAGTCGAGAGTCTCGACCTCTTCCGCACCCGAATCGCCACCGTCACTGGCGACATGCTTCGCGAGGAAGTGCTCGTTCTCCGCTGGGATCACTGACCGTCCTGACTCATATGTTCAGATGGCTGAGTGACGAACGAGAACCGCTACGTCGCGCTGATTGCACGAATTTTCGAGGACCGGTACAAGTCCGGCGCTCATGTCGTGCCGTTCATCCGGTCCGACATCAAGTCAACGGCCAAGGCACTTGACATTGTTCTACCGGACAATCTGGGTGACGTCATCTACAGCTTCCGCTTCAGAACGAAGTGGCCAGCCGCTGTCACCAAGACTGCCCCTGCTGGCAAGGAGTGGGTGATTGCTCTCGCTGCGCGCTCGAAGTATGAATTCCGCCTCTCAAGCACCAGCCGAATCACTCCGAACACATCTCTTGCTCCCATCAACGTGCCCGACGCGACGTAGGACGGCGACGTCAGAAACGCCCTCGGACTGAGCGGTGTTCCTGCCCTCGACAGTGACGACGACTTGCGAGGGGAGGTGCTCGTGCTGCGGTGGCGGGACGCAAGAACCCCGACCCTTGCAGGTCGGGGTTCTTGAACTGATTGGTTGGTGGGCCGAGAAGGATTTGAACCTCCGTAGGCGTTGCCGGCTGATTTACAGTCAGCTCCCTTTGGCCACTCGGGCATCGACCCAGCGACCAGCGAGCGTAGCGGCGACGGCAGCGGGGCACCACCCGATACCGCCATCCCGATACTCTCGGGCCATGCCCAGTTTTGATGTCGTCTCCGAGATCGACAACCAGGAGCTCCGCAACGCCGTCGACCAGGCGCAGCGCGAACTCGCGCAACGCTTCGACTTCAAGAACACCAACTCGTCCATCGAGCAGGCCGAACTCGTGATCACGCTGCGATCCGTGAGCGAGGACCGCGCCCGCGCCATCAAGCAGGTACTCGAGGAGAAGCTCGTGAAGCGGGGGCTCTCGCTGAAGGGCATCGACTGGGGCAAGGTCGAGGATGCCGCCGGCAACACCGTCCGCCAGGTCGTCACCATGAAGGCCGGCATCGGCTCGGACAAGGCCCGAGAGATCAACCGGCTCATCAAGGAGAAGGGTCCGAAGGCGGTGTCCTCACAGACCCAGGGCGAGCAGATCCGCGTGACGGGCAAGAAGCGAGACGACCTTCAGGCCGTGATGACGCTGTTGAAGGACTCCGACCTCGACGTGCCCCTGCAGTTCACGAACTTTCGCGACTGACGCTCTCCGCTACCCGCGGTCTCGCAGCCGCTGTAGCTCGGCCGTGAGCCGGGCCACTTCCGCCTCGGCGAGGTCGGCCCGACTCGCCTCCGCCCCGGCCCGACTCGCCTCCGCCGTGGCCTGGTTGGCGAGATCCTCCAGCGTGAGCAACGGCCGGCCCTCCGGACCGAATGCCTTCAACTCGCCGGTGTCGGTCTTGAACGTGAGACCGAGCCGTTCGCTGTACCAGTGGTGTTGCCGACCGAGTGGCATGAGCCCCGCAGACGTGCGGAGCCACACCTCGATCGAAGGCTCCTCCGGATCGAGTTCGATGTACTCCTGCACCCCGTGGTCTTCAAAGAACACCACCTTGTCAGCCAGGATCCGCCTGCCGCGCGGTTCTTTGTTGACGACTGACAGCACCTCGATGGTCACTTGCGGCCCGAGCCCGGCCTCCTTCCAGTTCTGCCACGTGCGTCGCTGACCCTGCGGTCGCCCGAACACCACGAGCGTGTCTGGGGAGACCTTGATATCCGGCCGACCTTGCACCGGGTACCAGAAGATGTCGCCACCCACGTAACAGTGGGGGCCGCCGAGCAGGAGACGGAGGTTCTCGCGTAGAAGGAAGATCCAGCTCAGATGCTCATCTGTGCCGGTCACGTCTTCCTCCTCTTCCGGGTAGTAGATCTCATCGACCACGGTCGCCATGGGACCGACACTACGCGGGGGGTGTGACACGGATTCCTCGGGTATCGCCTCCTCGGGTATCGCCATCGTCAGTCCTCCTGCGGCGTCTCCGCGGCGCGGCGCTGGAGTTCGCTCACGACGCCGGCGTCGGCCAGCGTTGTGGTGTCACCCAGAAGTCGTCCCTCGGCGACATCGCGGAGCAGTCGTCGCATGATCTTGCCGCTGCGGGTCTTCGGCAGGTCCGGGGTGAAGAAGATGGCCTTCGGCTTGGCGATGGCCCCGATCTGGTGGGCGACGTGGTCGCGCAGCACCGCCTGATCGACCTCCAAGCCCGTGCGCAAGATGACGTAGGCGATGATGGCCTGGCCCGTCGTGGGATCGTTGGCGCCAACCACGGCGGCCTCGGCCACAGAGGGGTGGGACACGAGCGCCGACTCCACCTCGGTGGTGGAGATGCGATGGCCGGACACGTTCATCACATCGTCCACCCGGCCGAGCAGCCAGAGGTACCCCTCATCGTCGAGCTTGCAGCCGTCGCCCGCGAAGTACCGGCCCGGGTAGCGGCTCCAGTAGGTGTCGTGATAACGCTCGGGGTCTCGCCAGATGCCACGCAACATGCCGGGCCAGGGTTGGGTCAGTGTGAGATAGCCGCCGCCCTTCGCCACGTGGCGGCCTTCGTCGTCGACCACTTCGGTGCCGATGCCCGGCAACGGGAACGTGGCTGACCCCGGCTTCAGTGTGGTGGCCCCCGGCAGCGGGCTGATCATGATGCCGCCCGTCTCCGTTTGCCACCATGTGTCGACGATTGGACAGCGGCCACCACCGATGTGCTCGTGGTACCACATCCACGCCTCGGGGTTGATGGGCTCGCCGACGGAGCCGAGCAGTCGGAGCGATGACAGGTCGTGCTGAGCCGGCTCCTGGCCACCCCACTTCATGAACGTTCGGATGGCGGTGGGGGCGGTGTAGAAGATCGTGACGCCGTACTTCTCGACGATCTCCCACAGCCGGTCGTTGGCCGGGTAGTTGGGCACGCCCTCGTACATCACACATGTGGCGCCGTTGGCGAGCGGGCCGTACACGATGTAACTGTGGCCGGTCACCCAGCCGACGTCGGCGGTGCACCAGAACACGTCCGTCTCGGGGTGGAGGTCGAACACGTACTTGTGAGTGAACGCCACCTGGGTAAGGTAGCCACCGGTGGTGTGCATGATGCCCTTGGGCTTGCCGGTGGTGCCCGACGTGTAGAGCAGGAACAGGAGCTGCTCGGAATCCATCGGCTCCGGCGGGCAGTCGGCCGAGGCCCCGGCCATGAGGTCGTGGTACCAGTGATCCCGGCCGTCGACCATCGACACCGGGTTGTGGCCCCGCTCCACCACCACGACATGCTCGATGGTGGGTGTGGTGAGGACAGCCTCGTCGGCCTGAGCCTTCAACGGGAAGACCTCACCGCGCCGCCAGCCGCCGTCGGCGGTGATGAGCACCTTGGCTTCGGCGTCGTTGATGCGATCGCTGAGGGACTGCGCCGAGAACCCGCCGAAGACCACGCTGTGGGCCGCCCCGATGCGAGCGCAGGCCAGCATCGCCACTGCCGCCTCCGGGATCATCGGGAGGTAGATGTTGACGCGGTCGCCCTTCTCGACACCCAACGACTTCAGCACGTTCGCAAACTTCGCGACCTCGGTGAGGAGGTCGGCATACGTGAGGACTCGCGTGTCGCCCGGCTCGCCTTCCCAGTAGAAGGCCACCTTGTCGCCCCGGCCCGCCTCCACGTGGCGGTCGAGGCAGTTGTACGACACGTTCAGCTGACCACCGACGAACCACTTGGAGTACGGAAGCTCCCACTCACAGATCGTGTGCCAGGTCGTGGACCATGACACGAGGTCGGCCGCTTGGCGGGCCCAGAAGCTCTGATAGTCCTCGGCTGCTTCGTCGTAGAGGAACGTCCCGGTGACGAGGGCGTGCCTCTTGAACGCTTCAGGTGGGGGGAACTTGCGGTTCTCGAGGAGTAGATCGTCGATCGCCTTGTCTGACATGGGTCGGAATCTACGCCCCTCCGGCTGTTCCGGTCAGTATGTGGCGAGTAGATCGGCCACCATGGTGAGGTCGATGCCAGCCGGCAGGCCGAGGCTCTCGTTTCCTGCTCCGGCGAAGACGCTGGCGCTCGGAATGGTGATCTGGCGGCGTCCACCGACCTTCATGCCGGTCAGCCCCTCGATGATGCCGTCGATGTTGCCGTCTTTGACGAGCGGGAT